>NZ_CALXFV010000070.1 GCF_944387675.1 uncultured Flavonifractor sp.
TCACTGTAGGTCTCGGCGGTCTTGGACTCCTCCACGGTGATGACGCCGTCGTGGGAGACCTTCTCCATGGCCTCGGCAATCAGCTTGCCGATGGTCTCGTCGCTGGAAGACACCGCGCCTACCCGGGCGATGTCGTCAGAGCCGTTCACCTTCTGGCTGTTGGCCTTGATGGCCTCCACAGCGGCGGCGGTGGCCTTGGCAATGCCCTTCTTCATCACCATGGGGTTGGCGCCGGCGGCCAGATTCTTCAGACCCTCCCGAATGATGGCCTGGGCCAGCAGGGTGGCGGTGGTGGTGCCGTCGCCGGCCACGTCGTTGGTCTTGGTGGCCACTTCCTTCACCAGCTGGGCGCCCATGTTCTCAAAGGGATCATCCAGCTCAATCTCCTTGGCGATGGTCACACCGTCGTTGGTGATGAGGGGGGCGCCGAACTTCTTGTCCAGCACCACATTGCGGCCCTTGGGACCCATAGTGATTTTCACGGTGTCGGCCAGCTGGTTCACGCCCCGCTCCAGCGCGTGGCGGGCTTCCTCACCATAGCAGATAATCTTAGCCATAACGAATTACCTCCATTTGTAGCAGGCGGTCCGTGCCGCCCGGAAATCAGTGTTTGTACAGCAGTCAGGCAATCACTCGACAATCGCCAGAATGTCGCCCTGACGGACGATGGTATACTCCTCGCCGTCAATCTTCACCTCGGTGCCGGAGTACTTGCTGGTGATGACCTTGTCGCCGGGCTTGACGGTCATGGTCACTTCCTTGCCGTCCACCAGGCCGCCGGGGCCAACCTCAATGACTTGGGCCACCTCGGGCTTCTCCTTGGCGGCGCCGGTAAGAATGATGCCGCTCTTGGTCTTCTCTTCCGCTTCCACCAGCTTGATCACCACGCGGTCGGCAAGAGGCTTGAGTTTCATAGTAGGTTCCTCCTTACATCTATCTTGATTTTTCTTATTTGCAGTTCGTCTTGTTAGCACTCATTTTGCCGGAGTGCTAACCACAAGTAAGATAATACCCCTCCCGGCCAAAAAAATCAACCCCCTTTTTTGAGAAAAGAGGGCTGAATTTAAAAAAATTCAAGTTTTGTTCACAAACGTCCGGGAGGAGTGCTAACTCCAGGCGGCTCCGGCAGGGTAAAAGAAGTTCACTTTTTTCTCAGACAGGCAGGCGGAAAGGCGGCTGCTGTCCAGCCGCTCCCCATCCAGGTTGATGGGGTTGATCCGGTCGCAGGTGACGTGCAGTGTACGGCCCCGGCGGAGGATAACGCCGGGGATCTCCCCCGCCTCCCCCCGGGCAAACTTCCGAATCAGTGCCAGTACGGTGAGCCGGGAGACAGCCGGGATGACCAGAAAATTCAGCACTCCGTCATCGGGCAGGGCATCCGGGCTGGGATTGAAGCCGCCCCCATAGTACCGGCCGTTGCAGGCGCAGATCAGGGTAAACTCCTCCCCAGGCAGCAGCTCTCCGTCGATTTCCACCCGGTAGGGGCGGTGAATACCCTGAAGGATGGTGCGCACTGCGGAGAGCTGATAGGCCATGGTGCCGCTGACCAGAGGCAGCTTTTTAAAGTCGGCGGCGCCCAGTCCAATGCGGGCATCAAAACCGATGGAGCATACATTCAGGGCCAGCCGGCCGCCGCACTCGATCAGGTCCATGGGGGTCTGAGGGGCATCCAGCAGCTGGCGCAGGTCGTAAAACCGGCAGGCGTCCGGGCCGAACATCCGCAGAAAATCGTTGCCGGAGCCTGTGGGATAGTGGGTTACCGCCACGTGGCCGCGGCCTGCGGCGCCGTTCACCGCCTCGTTCAGGGTGCCGTCCCCGCCGCAGGCGTAAACCCGCAGGGCCTCTCCCCGCTCCGCCGCGGCCCGGACCAGCTGGAGGCCATGGCCGGCGTACTGGGTCACCTCCGCCTCCCAGGGCTCCCCCCGGGCGGACATAACCGCCCGGATCTTTTCCAGCAGCTCCCGGCTGCGGTCATACTTCCCGGCATAGGGGTTGATGAGAAACAGATGCTTCACGAACGCCCCCGCCTCCTTCTTCCGTTAGTGGTCAGCGCACCAAATCCGCCCCGTCATACGCCCCCCAGAGGGTGATACGCTGCTCCGCCCGGGCGATACGGGAGGCCAGGGCCGCCGCCTCCGCCCGGGTCATGGTACCCTTGGGATTAAAGGTCAGGTTGCTGTCCACCCCGGAAAGCAGACCCTTTTCATACAGGCTGTACACCGCATCGGCCCCCTCGGAGGTGGGCAGAATATCCGGAATGAAGACCCGTACCCGAACGGAATGGTTCAGCACCGGCATATTCTTCACCGGACTGGTGGCGGCAAAAATCTGGGCCATCTCCAGGCGGGTGGCGGGCCGCTCATAGTCCGACTGGGTGAACTGGCCGCTGCGGATGATGCCGCTGGCCACGCAATAATTTACCGCCCCGGTGTACCAGTAGGGCTTGGTCTGCCCGCTGCTTTTATGAAAACTGTCGTCCCGGTAGCGGCTCTCGATAGTGGCGGCCAGCTGCAGGGTTTCCGCCACAGTCATGGTCCCGTCCGGATGGAACCGATTATTCCCCACTCCTGAGATCAGCCCCACATTGTAGGCGATATCCACCCACAGGGCATACCATTCCTTCTGGGACACGTCGGAGAACTTGGGCAGCTTGCCCCGGGTCAGAGGGAACTGAGCCGACGGCACCCCTTTGCGCACCAGAATACCGGGCAGGTCGAACACCGGCACCCGGGTGACGCCGCCCGTCTTGTCCCGCAGGGTGAGCACCTGGACGCCCCCCTGCTCCTCCACCTTTACGCTGTCATAGGACAGCTCGTAGAGCACATTGGTGGCGCCGCCCGCCCCATCGGAAAAGGGCAGGATGCTTACCACCCCCCAGCCGCCCCCCTTCTGGGCCAGGTACAGGCCGCAGTCAATGGGCATCAGGGTATCATATTCCGGCTGGATCAGATAGGCGCCGTCCTGGCGGATGACCCCCAGCTTTCCATCCAGATTGACTGCGGCCATGCCCAGGGAGAAAGAGACGATGCTCCTGTACTGGAGGGGTATCACCACGTTCCGAGTTCCGTCCACGTAGCCCCACTTCCCGTTGAACTCACACTGGGCCAGTCCCTCGCTGTAGCCCCACACCGTGGCGCCGGGCGGGGCCGCAGAGGCGCCGGTCCCCAGCAGCAGGCACAGCGCCAACATCCATGTCCACACCCGCAGAGATCGTTTCGTTCCGCTTTTTCTCATATTATCCTCGCTTTTTTCCTCCGTAGAAAAACAGGTCGCATTTCAGCATTCCATTGTACAGCTTCCGCTTCTTTTCCGCCGGCCGGCCGAAGCTGCGCTCAAACTCCGTGTGGGAGGAGAGCACCTCCACCTGCCAGCCGCCGGGCAGATCCCGCACCGCCCGGCCGAAGGCCCGGTAGAGCGACTCCGCCTCCCGCTTCTCCAGCAGGCGCTCTCCATAGGGGGGGTTGGTCACCACCCGGCCATAGGGTTCCCTGCGGCAGAAGCCGGCGGCATCCGCTACCGAAAAGCGAACCGCATCCTCCACGTCGGCCTTCGCCGCGTTGTCCCTGGCCACCTCCACCGCTCTGGGATCCACATCCCCGCCCCAGATCTCATAGGCGCCGTGATACTCCCCGTCCATAGCCTCGTCCCCCGCCCGGAGCCACAGGCCACTGTCCAGCCACCGCCATTTCTGGGCGGAAAAGCTCCGGTTCAGGCCGGGCGCCCGGTTCTTTGCAATGAGCGCCGCCTCGATGGGGATGGTGCCTGAGCCGCAAAAGGGGTCGCAGAAGGGGTCTTTTCCCCGGTAGCGGGAGAGGAGCACCATGGCGGCGGCCAGGGTCTCCCGCAGGGGGGCGGCCACCCCCACCGCCCGGTAGCCCCGCTTGTGGAGGCCGGGTCCGGTGGTGTCCAGCATCAGGGTAACCTGGTCCTTCATAATGGAAAACTGCACCTGATACAGCACCCCGCTCTCCGGCAGGGTGTTCAGGCCGTATCTCTCCCCCAGCCGGGCGGCCAGGGCCTTTTTCAAAATGGACTGGCAGGCGGGTACTGCACGGAGCTGGGAATTGAGGGAGTAGCCCTTTACCGGAAAGGCGCCATCCCTGGGGATCATCTCCTCCCAGGGCAGCGCCCGGGCGCCCTCAAACAGGGCGTCGAAATCCCTGGCCTGATACCGGCCCAGTACCAGCAGCACCCGCTCCCCGGTGCGCAGGTTCAGATTCACCCGGGGGATATCCGCCGGCTTGGCCCCGCAGCACACCCGCCCGTTCTCCGCCCGCACCCAGGGCAGGCCCAGCCGGCGCAGCTCGTCGGCGCACAGGCCCTCCAGGCCGAACAGGGTGGGAATCAGCAGTTCCAGTTCTCTCATCGTCCGCTCCTCGCTCCATACCTTCTGCAATATGGTTAGAGTATACTCTATTTCCCCGCCGTTGGCAAATAGGGAAGCGAATTTTACTTTTCTTTTTGATAGAAATATGCTAGGATATCAGTACCACAAGAAAGGAGGCATGTCCATGCCCATACCGAGCATCCTTTGGCTGGCCGCCCTCATTGCCCTGCTGGTGCTGGAGGCAGCCACCGTGGGTTTGGTGTCCCTGTGGTTTGCCCTGGGGGCGCTGGCCGCTTTGGTTACCTCGTTTTTCGTGCACAATATCTGGGTGCAGTTCGGGGTGTTCCTGGCGGTGTCCCTGGTCAGCCTGCTCATCATCCGGCCCCTGGCCCGCCGCTACGTCACACCCAGGCAGGTGGCTACCAACGCCGACCGGGCGGTAGGTGCCGAGGGCGTGGTCACTGAGGCCATCGATAATCTGAAGGCCGCCGGTCAGGTCTCGGTCAGGGGGGCGGTATGGACCGCCCGCACGGAGGATGACGCAGTCATCCCCGCCGGTACCACCGTCAGAGTCCTGCGCATCGAGGGCGTCAAGCTGATTGTAACGCCTGTTCCCGTCTCCGCCCGCCAGGGCTGAGGGGCCATCATCTGAACCGCAAAAATTGGAGGAATGCATATGGATATCCCATTCACCCCTATTATCGTCATCATCCTGCTGGTGGTAATCATTCTGGTATTGGCCACCAACCTGAAAATTGTGCAGCAGTCCAAGGCCTACGTCATCGAGCGCATGGGCGCCTTCCACGCCGTGTGGGGGGTGGGCGTCCACTTCAAGATTCCCTTTATTGAACGGGTAGCCAAGGCTGTCTCTCTGAAAGAGCAGGTGGTGGATTTCGCTCCCCAGCCCGTGATCACCAAGGACAACGTCACCATGCAGATTGACACGGTGCTCTACTTCCAGATCACCGATCCCAAGCTGTATACCTACGGAGTGGAGCACCCCATGAGCGCCATTGAGAATCTGACCGCCACCACTCTGCGCAACATCATCGGCGATCTGGAGTTGGACCAGTCCCTTACCAGCCGTGACATCATCAACTCCAAGATGCGCTCCATTCTGGACGAGGCCACCGACCCCTGGGGCATCAAGGTCAACCGGGTGGAGCTGAAAAACATCATTCCCCCCCGTGAGATTCAGGACGCCATGGAGAAGCAGATGAAGGCCGAGCGGGAGCGCCGGGAGGCCATTCTCCAGGCCGAGGGCCAGAAGCAGAGCCAGATCCTGGTGGCGGAGGGCGAAAAGCAGTCTGTCATCCTCCGGGCCGACGCTGCCAAGCAGGCCGCCATCATGAAGGCCGAAGGTGAGGCGGAGGCCATTTTGAAGGTACAGCAGGCCACCGCTGAGGCGCTGAAGCTCCTCAACGAGGCCGGCCCCACCGACGCGGTGCTGAAAATCAAGGCTCTGGAGGCCTTTGCGGCCGCCGCCAACGGTCAGGCCACCAAGCTGATCATTCCCAGCGAGATTCAGGGGCTGGCGGGGCTGTGCGCCTCTGCCAAGGCCGCCTTTGAGTCTGGTGCCAACGGCAAGGCCTGAACCGGTTAGAAGCCGTGCGTCCAGCCGCTTTCTCGAGCTGGGGCGCTTTTGGACAAGCCGAGGGACCTGCAGCAAAATCGGCGCGCTGCCGCACCCTGTCATTGCCATGAGAAATGGCCGCCCCTTTCACGGGGCGGCCATTTGCCTTTTGCTGCAGGTCCCATTTGCTACTTTTTTGAGATGGGTGGTGGAACCACCGGGCTGTCGTCCTCAAAGGCGTCAAAGTAATCCTCGTCCCGGAGCTCCGGCTTGCGGTGGCGGATGGCCTCGCTGATAATGGGGTAGAGCACGATGGCCAGCAGGCCGCCGGAAAATCCGTTGTTGTAGAGGTTGAAGCCTTCCACCGGCGTACCCGCCCGCAGCACCACGGAGGAGTGAAGGAACCCGGCCAGCACACCGAAGGGCCAGCCGAAATACCCCGAGATGGGGGCCAGAGTGGTACCGAAAAGCAGGGCCAGCTGCACGCCGCTGTCGTTGATGTGCCAGTGCATACAGAAACCGCCCAGCACCACGCCGGCCATAATGGGAATGATGTTGCGGGCATGTTTGCCGAAGGCGGAGAAGCCCATGATGGTGAAGATTCCCCCCAGAGTGGGGCCGTTCAGGTCCCCGCCGGTACCCAGGATAAAGGCCATGCCGATCAGGCCGTTGACTCCCACATTGATCAGGGTGGGGGCGGCGCCGAACATCCGCAGGTAGTCGCTGGGCGCCCGGCCGGTGGTGAGCAGCAGCCGCCGGTAACCCGACCAGGCGGCCCAGCCCGGCCGGCCGCCGAAGAAAAGGCCCGCCGCAATCAGTACCGCGCAGAGCACCCCTAGGAAGATTCCCAATTCCCTGTTATAGCCGGTGGCCCAGTGGTGGGCAATGTTGGGATCGGCCCCCAGGGAGGTCATCACCGGTACCATAATGGTGGCCAGCAGGCCGCAGGCAAAGCCCATGTTGTACAGATTCATGCCGTTCTGGATCTTGTATGTATAGGCGGACAGAGGAGGCAGCACAAAGCCGATCATGGCCCCGATGAGCAGCGCCCACCAGATGTTTCCCCAGCCATTGTCCAGCGCGATATAGCTCACCACCGGCGACAGGGCCGTGGCTAGCAGGGACACGGAGGCGTACTTGCCGAAGGGTTCCTTCCGCAGCTTGGCGTACAGGAAAGTGCCGCCGATGATGGGCCAGATGTTGGCAATGTTTTTTCCAAAGAGGGCAAAACCCGCCATCAATCCGATCTCCACCAGCGTAAAGCCATTGAGGGGATCCTTGCTCAGCCGCAGGATTCCCAGGCTGATGAGGGTGACCAGGGCGGCGTTGGTGAAGGCCGCGCTGATGCCCGCGATCTTAATGTAGTCGGTGATGAGGGCGTCTTCCGTCAGGATAATCTTCCACAGGCCGGGCTGAATCTGGGCGGGATCTCCCAGAATAACCCCGACGGCAATGAGATAGGCCGCAAAGCAAATAACTGCGGGATAGATTTTGTGGTAGCGCATAGCATGTCCCCTCCGTCTCCCGGCGGCTGTTCTACCGGCCTTTGAAATATGCTCTGGTCTGTTCCGCGTTGCGCATGACCTCTTCCTTCAGAGCCGCCAGATCGGAAAATTTTCGTTCCCCCCGCAGCCGCTTGTAAAACTCCATACGCACCGACTGTCCATACAAATCCCCGGAGAAATCCAGGATGAAGCCCTCCACTGTCACCTTGTCGCCGTCGTCCACCGTGGGGCGCACACCGATATTGGTCACCGCCGGGCGGCTCTCTCCGTTCTCAAACCACACCCGGGTGGCGTACACCCCATAGGCGGGAACAAGCACGCCGGGCTGGAAGCGCAGATTTACCGTAGGAAAGCCCAGGGTGGACCCCAGCTTTTTCCCGTGGATCACCGTATCCGTCAGGGTGTGGGGGTGGCCCAAAAAGTCGTTGGCCCGCTCCATTTCCCCCTGGGCGATAAGGGTTCGGATGTAGGTGGAGGAGACGGTGATGTGATCCCGCTCCACCTTGGGGATGATGTCGCAGCCCAGGCCCAGCTCTCCGCACAGCTGAACCAGCCGCTCCGGATTGCCCTCTCCCTTGTAGCCAAAGTGGAAATCGTGGCCCGCCACCAGGTGTACCGCCCCGTTTTCTCCCACCAGGTAGTCGGTGACAAACTGCTGCCAGGGCATGTGCATCATCCGCTCGTCAAAGTGGGCCACAATCACATCCCGGATCCCGTAGCACCGCCGCATCAGCTCCGCCCGGTCCAGGGGGGAGCTGAGCAGCGGCACCCCGGAGGTCTTCAAAATCAGGTTCTCCGGATGGGTGTCAAAGGTCACCGCCGCCGGCACCGCGTTCAGCTGTTCTGCCAGCTCCCCCACCCGGCGAAGCAGGGCGCCGTGGCCCAGATGGACCCCGTCAAAAAATCCCAGGGCAATTACCCGTCTGTCTTGCCGCATTTCTCTACACCTCGAAAAAACTTTTGATGGTGGTCAGCCGGTTCCCTTCCGCCCGGCTCAGGGCCAGGAAGGCCCCATCCACGCCATAGAGGCGGTATTCGCCATCGTCCAGCGCCATAGGAAGGGTGAGAACGGCACCGCTGCGCACCTTCTTCTCCGCCTGGGGACTCTTAAGCACCAGCATGGGCCGCCCGGCAAAGCAGGTATCCACCGGCAGCAGCAACTCCGCCGGGTCAGAAGCCGCCTGGAGCTGTTCCAGGGTCACCGCTCCCTCCAGGCCGTAGTCTCCTACCCGGGTGCGGCGCAGGGCGGCCATGCACCCTCCGCAGCCCAGGACCTCTCCGATATCGTGGCACAGGGTGCGCACATAGGTACCCTTGGAGCAGACCACTTTCAGATACCAGAGGTTTTCCCCCTGGGGAAAACCCGCCGGAATCCGGTCCAGCACCTCCAGACTGTGGATGGTCACCATCCTGGGCGCCCGCTCCACCTCCTGCCCCGCCCGGGCCAGTTGGTAGAGCTTTTTGCCCTGAATTTTGATGGCGGAATACATGGGGGGAATCTGGGCAATCTTCCCCCGGAATCCCTCCAGCGCTCTCTCCAGCGCGGCCCGCCCCACGTGGACCGGCCGGGTCTCCGCCACCTCCCCGGTGGTGTCCTGGGTGTTGGTAACCACCCCCAGCCGCAGGGCGGTCAGGTATTCCTTCTCCCCCTCCACGGCAAACTCCACCGCCCGGGTGGCCCGACCCACAAACACCGGCAGCACGCCGGTGGCCATAGGGTCCAGGGTTCCGCCGTGACCGATGCGCTTCTCGTGCAGAATCCCCCGTAGCTTGGCACAGACATCCATGCTGGTCCAGTCAGAGGGTTTGTCGATGATAATGACGCCGTTAGCCATCCGCTTCCACCTGGCGGACAGCTGCCAGAATCTGCGTCTCCGCCTTCTCCAGGCCGCCCGGTACCGTACAGCCGGCAGCGGCGGCATGGCCGCCGCCGCCCAGCAGGGCGCATACCTTCGTGGCGTTCAGCCCGCCGCTGGTGCGGACCGACAGCTTGCAGCCCCCCTCTTCCAGCTCCCGAATGGTGACGGAGGTCTCCACCCCCTCAATCTGACCCAGGAAGGCGGCGATATCCTCCATATCCTCCTCGGTGGCGCCCGCCTCGTCCATCAGGGACAGAGATACCGGCGCCACGGCAATCTTTCCATCCTCATAGCGGTGCATCCGCTCCACAATCAGCCGCTCCACCTGGAGCCGCGCCCAGGTTTTGGTGCGGAAATGGCGCTTGTTCAAAGGGAACACATCCAGCCCGGTATCCATCAGGGCGGCGGCCACCCGGTGCGTGTCCGCAGTGGTGTTGCCGTACTGGAAGCAGCCGGTATCGGTGGATACCGCCACATACAGGGGTACGGCGGTCTGCCTGTTTACCTGCCCCAGCTCCCTCAGAATCTCATAAAGAATTTCCCCGCAGGCCGCCCTTCCGGCGTCCAGGCAGGTTTCCTTCGCAAAAAACTCCTGGGAGGGGTGGTGATCAATGGCCAGGTCAACCCCTCGCTCCAGCCAGGGCTTCCCCGCCTGGGTAAACAGTCCCCGGGCGGCGATATCCACACTGACCACGGCATCGGGTATATAGTCGTCCGGAGCCAGCAGTCCCGCCAGGTAGGGGGTAAACAGGTGGGTTTCCCCGGTACCGGGGCAGATGTGGGCGGTTTTTCCCAGCCCCCGCAGACCCAGGCACAGGGCTGCGGCGCAGCCGATGGTGTCCCCGTCGGGGCGCTTGTGGGTGAGAATCAGATAGCGGTCATGGCCCTTGAGCCAGGCCGCGGCTTCCTGTATGGTCATGGCTTATTCCTCGCTGTCCAGGTCAATGTGGGCGTTGGCGGGATTGGCAGGCTTTACCACCTCCGGGTCCCGCAGCAGGCTCAGAATATGGGCGCCGGTGTGGATGGAGTCGTCCTCCACAAAAATCAGCTCCGGCGTGTACCGCAGCTGTAAGGCCCGGCCCAGCTCCCGCCGCAGATAACCGCCGGCGGATTTCAGCCCCTTCACCACTTCTTTCACATCGCTCTTGTCCAGCACACTGACGTAGATCTTGCTGTAGCGCAGATCCGTGGTGGTATCCACCGCCGTAATAGACACCAGCCCGTGGACCCGGGGATCCTTTACCGTGCGGATGAGGGCGGACAGCTCCCGCTGAATTTCCTCGTTGATACGTCCGATTCGATTGCTTGCCATGGTTATCTCCTATCATGCAATACAGACCCGTCCCCTCCTCAAATGACTTGGGGACGGAACGGGTCTGATTTGATTGTTTCTGATGATCCCTCGATCTGCTCCATCTCGTCGTCGCAAACACCACGCCGCTCCATCAGGTAGGCCTCAATGATGTCGCCTGCTCCCAAACGATGCGCCACATCCACATCGTTTGGGAGCCCTCAAATGACACTTGCTCGGGCGAAGTAAATTCGCCCTGCGCCAAGGTTTTGCCTAATGGCAAAACGCTTGTGCGGCGCAAGCGCCGCCCCGCCTGCGGCGGGTCCCAAGGAAGGCGACAAGCAGCCTCTCCTATCCCAGAGAAGCACTTACACCTCTATCTGCTCCATCAGGTAGGCCTCAATGATGTCGCCTTCCTTGATGTCCTGGAACTTCTCAAAGGTAATGCCGCACTCGTAGCCCTGAGCGACTTCCTTCACACTGTCCTTGAAGCGCTGGAGGGAGGCGATGGCACCGTCGTAAATAACAATGTTGTCTCGGAGCAACCGCATCTGCGCGCCCCGCTGCATCTTGCCCTCGGTGACGTAACAGCCGGCCACCATACCCACGCCGGTAATCCGGAACACATTGCGCACCTCGGCCTGGCCCAAGTCCACTTCCTTGAACTTGGGGGCCAGCATACCCTTCATGGCGGTCTCAATCTCGTTGATGCAGTCGTAGATCACCCGGTACATCCGCATATCCACCTTGTTCCGGGCGGCGGTGTCCTTGGCGTTGTTGTCCGGGCGGACATTGAAGCCCACGATGATGGCGTTGGAGGTGGTGGCCAGCATGACGTCGCTTTCGCTGATGGCGCCCACGGCGCAGTGGATGACCCGCACCCGCACCTCGTCGTTGGAGATTTTCTCCAGGCTGGCCTTCACCGCCTCGGCGGAACCCTGCACGTCGGCCTTCACGATGATGTTCAGGTCCTTCATCTCGCCCTGCTTGATCTGGCTGAACAGATCCTCCAGGCTCACCTTGCCCACCGGGGCGGAGGATGCCATTTTCTGCTCATGCTTGCGCTGCTCCACCAGCTCACGGGCCATGCGCTCGTCGGCCACGGCATGGAAGTCGTCGCCGGCGCCAGGCACCTCGCCCATACCGATGATCTCCACAGGCACGGAGGGACCGGCCTCTGTAACCTTCTCTCCCTTGGCGTTGGCCATAGCCCGGACACGGCCCACGGCGGTGCCGGCGATAATGACATCGCCCTGATGGAGGGTGCCGTTCTGCACCAGCAGGGTGGCCACGGGACCCCGGCCCTTGTCCAGCCGGGCCTCGATGACGGCTCCGTGGGCGGAGCGGTTGGGGTTGGCCTTCAGCTCCTGCATCTCGGCGGTCA
>NZ_CALXFV010000071.1 GCF_944387675.1 uncultured Flavonifractor sp.
TGCCCACCCACATTGAGCTCTCGGCAAACACCTACGGACTGCCCAAGGAGTCGGTGGTGCTGCTGGAACAGATCCGGACACTGGACAAACGGCGGCTGAGAGAGCATATGGGCCGGCTGGACGAAGCGCAGATGCAGCGGGTGGACAACGCCATCGCGGTCAGCTTCGGACTGCACACGGACACATTGGTGTAAGAGCGTGGGGCCGTCTGAACGGCGGCCCCACATTTGAAATGGAGGTACATATGAAGCAGAAGAAATGGCCCGTACGTCTGATTTCCGGCGGCCTGGTGACGTTGGCTCTGGTGGGAATTGCGGTGGCTGCCGGCCAGCAGGGCAGCCAGTCCGACCCCCTCATCACCCTGAGCTATCTGGAGCAGCAGGTCACCCCCTCCATCCTCTCCCAGGTGGACAGCAAGATATCTGCCCGCCAGACCGAGCTGGAGGAAAAGCTGGCCGGCGTGACGGAGGCGTATGTGGAGGAGGTGACGGGTAAGCTGTCCGCCTCCGGCGGGACAGGCTCCGGCAGCCAGACCGGCGGCGGCGCCTACCAGGTGGTGACCCTCACCCCGGGGCAGACCCTCACCGGCGGCGCGGCCTGTGAATTTCTGCTCCGTACCGGTACCGCCACCTGTGTGTCCGATTCTTCCCCCGGACTGGTGGACATGACCGACGGCTCCACCCTGGCGGGAGGGGGAAGCCTGAAGGCCAACCACCTCTATCTGGGTACCATTGAGGGCCGGGGTGTGAAGGCCTCCACCGCCGTCACCCTCATGGTGCGGGGCAGCTATACCATTCAATAGGAACAGCGAGGGGGCGCACGGAACGGTGCGCCCCCTTTTCGTATGTTTCCCCGCGCCCTCCGCATAAACTGGAGGGAGAGGGGGCGGGGATATGGAACGGCGGTTTTCTCTGCTGGACGGCAGAGGGTGGCTGAATGTCCGGGAGAGTCAGGGCCGGGCGGAGTGCTGTGGCGAACTGCCTGATGACAAAAAAGGCCTCTATAAAGGTTGGCTTCTGGGTCCGGAGGGCCGGGTCCTGCTGGGGACCTTTGTGCCGGAGGAGGGCGTGCTGCGCCTGACCAGGACCCTGGGCCGGGCGGAGCTGGAGCGGCAGGGAGGCTGGCCGCCTGTGGGGGCGGAGGCGGCGCTGACCTACCGGGTTCAGCGGGGAGCGCCGTCCCGGCCTGCCCCGCCGGGCTGGACCTGGACCGCCCACCCCGCCCAGCTGTTGGGGGAGCCGCTGCTGGTCCGCGCAGCGGGAAAGGGAGGCGCCCTGCTGCGCAGGGAGGAGGGGGGCTTTACCCTGGCCTATCCCTTTCGGACCGACCGCCCCTTTCCCCTGACTCCCCTGTTCTGCTTTGCCCGGGTGACCCGGCTGGAGGGGGCGTACTACGCCGCCTTTCCCTTCCGCGCCGGTGGCTGCCCCCGGCCGGAGTAGTTGTATTTTTCCCATATTTGCGGTATACTTGCATCGCATCTACATCAGAAGATACGAGGAAAAGACCTATGACAGACTATTTCCACCTCAACGCCCAGCCCGATACCATCCGGGGCATCAGCAGCCTGGGCCTGGCCCACCTGGGGGACGGCGTGTTTGAGCTGATGGTGCGCTCCTGGCTGTGCCTCCACGGCAAGGCCACCTCCAAGGGCCTCCACCGGGCCACGGTACACTATGTGGCCGCCCCCGCCCAGGCCAGGGCGGTGGAGAAAATCCTTCCTCTGCTGGACGAGGCGGAGGGGGACGTATACCGCCGGGGCCGCAATGTCAGCCCACACAGCGTCCCCCAGAATGCCACCCGGTCCGACTACCAGGCCGCCACCGGGCTGGAGGCCCTGTTCGGCTGGCTGTGGCTCCAGGGGCGGACAGAGCGGCTGAATGAGCTGTTTGCCGTGATGATGGAGGAGGAAGAGACATGCCGTTAGACGCCCTGTGCCTTACCGCCGTGGCGGAGGAACTCCGCCCCGCTGTGGTGGGGGCCAAAGTGGACAAAATCTACCAACCCACCCGGGACGAGGTGGTGCTCTTCCTCCGCGGCCAGGGGGAGAACGTCCGCCTGCTCCTCTCCGCCAATCCCGGCCACCCGCGGGCGCACCTGACCACCCTCACCCGAGAGAATCCGGACAAGCCCCCCATGTTCTGTATGCTGCTGCGCAAGCATCTGCTGGGGGGGCGCATTCTGTCCCTGGACCAGCCCCCGCTGGAGCGGATTCTGGACTTCCGGCTGGAGACCCTGGACGAGCTGGGGGACCGGGTGGAGCGCCGCCTGGTGCTGGAGGCCATGGGCCGCAGCGCCAACCTGATCCTGCTGGATGGAGAGGGGCGGATTCTGGACGCCATCCGCCGGGTGGACGGGGATCTGTCCCGGGGCCAGCGGCAGATTCTCCCCGGACTGTTCTACCGGCGGCCGCCTGCGCCTGACAAGGCAAATCCGTTTACACTTAATAGGCGGGCGTTGGTGGAGACCCTGGAAAATCCAACGAAAAAAGAGGAGGATAAGCTGATATTAGACACCTTTTCCGGACTTTCTCCCCTGATTTCCCGGGAAATTGCCTTCCGCGCCGGCGGGGCGGAAAACCTGCCCGCCGCCCTGGAAAGTCTGGGCAAGATTGTAAATGAGAAAAACTTTACACCATATTTACTGGTGCGGGCGGGCAAACCGGTGGATTTTACCTTCCTGCCTATCCTTCAGTATGGGCCGGAGACGGAGAGCCTTCCGCAGGAGAGCTTTTCCGCCCTGCTGGACGGCTTTTATGAGCGGCGGGAAGCGGCGGAACGGGTACGTCAGCGGGGCCAGGACTTGGTGAAGGCGGTGACCAGCGCCCGGGACCGGACGGCCCGGAAGCTGGCCAATCAGGCCAGGGAGTTGGCCGCCACCCTGGACCGGGAGGAGCTGCGGCAGCGAGGGGATCTGATTACCTCCAATCTCCACCGGATGGAGAGGGGGATGGAGGTGCTGTGCGCCGCGAATTTCTATGACCCGGAGTGCCGGGAGTTGGAGATCCGGCTGGACCCCCTGCTCACCCCCCAGCAGAACGCGGCGAAATATTATAAGGAGTACAACAAGGCCAAGACAGCGGAAAAGATGCTCACCCTCCAGATGGAAAAGGGAGAACGGGAGCTGGAGTATCTCAACAGCGTGCTGGAGAATCTGGAGCTGGCGGAGGGGGAGCGGGATCTGGCGGAGATCCGGCAGGAGCTGGCCGACACCGGCTATCTCCGCCGGGGCAAGACCGCCGCCAAGCGGGAAAAGCGGGTGGCGGGCAAGCCCATGGAATTCCGCTCCACCGCCGGCCTGCGGATCACCGTGGGGAAGAACAACAGCCAGAACGACCAGCTTACCACCAAGATGGCCTATAAGAGCGACATCTGGCTCCATACCCAGAAAATTCACGGCTCCCACGTGATTTTGTGGCTGGAGGGGGGAGAGGCCGATGCTCAGAGCCTCACTGAGGCCGCCATTCTAGCCGCCACCTTCTCTCAGGCCCGGGAGAGTACCCGGGTACCGGTGGACTACACGCCGGTGAAATACGTGAAAAAGCCGGCAGGCGCCCGGCCGGGGATGGTGGTGTACACCACCTACCAGACTGCTGTGGTGGACCCTGACCCGGAGCTGGCCCGCCGCCTGCGGGTCCGGTAACGGGCCGTTCAGGAGGAAAGGAACATGGAGAGCTATCATATTTTGGTGGTGGAGGACGATCCGGATATCAATAAGCTGTTGTGCCGGATTTTGACCGGGGCGGGCTATGACTGCCGCCCGGCCTACTCCGGCAGTGAAGCCGCCCTGTGGACGGGGCAGTATGACTATGATCTGATTCTGCTGGATTTGATGCTCCCCGGCCTGACGGGGGAGGAGCTGATTGCCCAGCTGCGCCAGCGCAAGACCATGCCCATTCTCGTCCTCTCCGCCAAGGCCGGGCTGGAGGATCGGGTCAATGTCCTTCGGCTGGGAGCGGACGACTTCATTCCCAAGCCCTTTGACAATGCCGAGGTGCTGGCCCGGGTGGAGGCCCAGCTGCGCCGCTACCGGCAGTTTGACCGTGCGGCGGGGGGCAGCATACTCACCCACGGGGATCTGGTGCTGGACAAGGAGAGCGTGACGGTGACTGCGGCGGGGAAGCCGGTGGCGGTGACCGCCCGGGAGTTTCACATTCTGACCCTGCTGATGGAGCATCCCAAAAAGGTGTTTACCCGGGAACAGCTCTACCAGCAGGTGTGGGAGGGGACCTACATGGGGGACGACAATACGGTGAACGTCCACATCTCCAACCTCCGCGCCAAGCTGGCCAAGGCCAGTCCCACGGAGTACATCAAAACGGTTTGGGGCATTGGCTTTAAGATGTGTGATTAAGACTTTCTTCACCTTTACTTAAAGCGGGGTTATTGACTTGCCGCTATACTGGCATCACAATCCAACAGAAAGGCTGATGCCGTATGACAGAAGAAATCCTGGTCACCCGGGGACTCACCAAGCGGTATGGAAACCGCCCGGTGGTGGATGGGGTGGACCTGACGGTAAAGAAAGGGCAGATTTACGGTTTGGTGGGCCGCAACGGGGCGGGTAAAACCACCCTGATCCGGATGGTGACGGGGCAGACCCCGCCCTCCGGCGGGGAGCTGAACCTGTTCGGCGCCACCGGCGGAAAGGAACTCTCCGCCATGCGCGCCCGCACGGGGGTAATGGTGGAGACCCCCAGCTTTTACCCCTACCTCACCGCCCGGCAGAACCTGGAGTACTACCGCCTCCAGCGGGGTATTCCGGGCAGCCAGGCGGTGGACCAGGTGCTGGAGGCGGTGGACCTGGCGGATACCGGAAAGAAGACCTTCAAAAACTTCTCCCTGGGCATGAAGCAGCGGCTGGGCCTGGCCCTGGCGCTGATGAACCGGCCGGACTTTCTGCTGCTGGACGAGCCCATCAACGGCCTGGACCCGGAGGGAATTGTGGAGTTTCGCAACCTGCTGATCCGGCTCAACCAGGAGCAGCAGACCACCATCCTCATTTCCAGCCATATCCTGCCCGAGCTGGCCAACCTGGCCACCTGCTACGGCTTCATCGACAACGGGGTGATGCTGGAGCAAATTTCCGCCCCGGCCCTTCAGGAGAAATGCCGGGCCTGCCTGGAGGCGCGGGTGGATGATGCCTCCCAGGCCACCTTGATTCTGGAAAAGGCCTTGGGTGTCCGGGACTATGAGGTACTCCCGGGCAATGTGATCCGGCTGTACTGCTGTCTGGATCAGCCCCAGGATGTGGCCCGGGCGCTGGTGGAGGGGGGCGCGGCCCTGCTGTCCATTGAGAGCCGGGGGGCCAACCTGGAGGACTACTTCCTGTCCATGATTGGGGGTGTCCGCCATGCGTAACTATCTGACTGCCGAGTGCTATAAAGTTTTCCGGCGGAGATACCTCTATGTTACCCTGTTGGTGGTCCTGGCCCTGGAGGGGCTGCTACTGTGGGGCTGCTGGTTCACCTTGGTCAACGGAAACACCGGCATGGACTTTTACAGCGTGCTGGTGACGGCGGCGGCCATGCTGACCGTGGGGGCATACGCCCCCCTCCTCACCTGCGACATGGTTTTTTCCGAGCAGTACAAGCAGAACACCCTGAAAAACGAGGTGGCCTACGGGCTGACCCGGATACGAATCTATCTGGGCAAGCTGGCCGTATCTGCTCTGGTATCCCTTCTGGCTGCGGCGGTTATGCTGGGGCTGTACTCGGCGGGGTGCTGGCTGCTGTTTCCCCACAATGGGCAGGATGGCACGGCTCTGCTCCTTATGGGCTACTGTCTGGCGGGGGCCTTTCCCCTGTGGCTGGCGGCCCAGGGCGTCACCATGGTCTGCTATTTTCTGGTGCGCAACTCCACCCTGGCCGCCTTTACGGCGGTAGGGCTGCTGGGCGTGGTGCCTGGGATCCTCCAGGTCATGGGCCTGCTGGTACATCCCGTGTTTGAGACGGTGCGCCAGCTGATGCCCACAGTTATGCTGGAAACGTTGCCCGATATGGCGTTTCAGTGGAATTATATAGGCCGGTGCTGGCTGGTGGGTCTGGGTCTGCTCCTGCTGTCCATTGCGGTGGGACTGGCCGCCTTTGAGAAAAAAGAAATTCACTGATTCGGCCGGGCGGCGAGAGAGGAGGGCCTATGCTCAATTATATCAAAGCGGAGCTGTGGAAGGCCCTCCGCCACCGGATCGCCTGGGGTATGACCCTCTTTCTGGCTCTGTGTACCATCCTGTTTGGAATCCTGATGAGCAGCGCCACCTATGCAGAGCTGGTGGCGGGCGCCAGCATGACCATGCTGACGGGAATGCTGGTGGTGCCTCTGCTGGCCCAGGTGGTAGACAGCGGCAGGGGAGAGTTCCTGAAAAATGAGATCTCCTTTGGCCTGAGCCGGGGGCGCATTTACGGCGGCAAGCTGCTGGCCGGCCTGCTGATGGGTGCGGCTCTGTGCGCCCTCCTGCTGGCCGGCCTGCTGCTCCTCTGCTTTCCCCTCCTGTCCCACGGCAACCCGAGGGAGGAGAGGGAGGCTTTGACGGTGCTGGGCTTCTGTCTGCTGGGTGCTCTGCCGGTGTGGTGCGGGATGTTCGCCCTGTGCCACGCCATGGCAATGGCTTTTCCCAGCACTGCTGTGTGGATGGCGGTCTATTATCTGCTGTTTTTTGTGGGTCAGCCCATTCTGGCGGTGCTGTCCGCCCTGTTGACCGGCGGGAACTTGCCGCCGCTGGTGCAGGCCATTCTGATGCCCTATACTCTGCTGATGCCACCCTATCTGTCCGGCTGGCTCACCTGGCAATACCAGCTCTGGTGTTGGGGAATCGGCCTGGGCTGGGGCGGAGCAGGAACCGCCGCCGCTCTGTTCTATTTCTTCCGAAAAGAAATCAAATGACCGTGGGACGCGCCTGGACGTCAGGCGCGCCCTTGGCCTGTCCGGGGAGGGTGGAAATGTGATTGTACTTTGCGTTCTGCTGGCCGCCGCCTGTGCCGGACTGGGCTGGTGGGTGTGGACCCAGCGGCGGGCGCTGCGGGATGCTGCGGCGCAGCTCAGACAGCTGGAGCAGACGGGAAGTTCGACCCGGATACGCCTGGCGGTGCCGAACGGTGCGGCGGAGGAACTGCTCCAGGAGGTCAACGCCCTCCTGGAGGCCCGGCGCATGGACCAGGCCGCCTGGCGGGACCGGGAAAAATCGCTCCGCCAGCAGATTTCCAACATCTCCCATGACCTGCGCACCCCTCTGACCTCCATTCTGGGCTATCTCCAGCTGCTGGAGGCGCCGGACCTTCCGGAGGAGGAGCGGCGGGAGTATTTGGGCGTTGTGGAGAGCCGCGCCAAGGCCCTCCAGAGTCTGATTACCGGCTTTTACGACCTCTCCCGGCTGGAAGGCGGGGAATATCCGCTGGCCCGGGAGCCGGTCAGCCTCCACGCCAGCCTCTCCGGCCTGCTGGCGGCCTTTTACAACGACTTTATGGACAGGGGCTTCCACATGACTGTGGAGCTGGCTGAGAATCTGCCGCCGGTACCGGCAGACGAGGGGGCGGTACTCCGGGTGTTTACCAACCTGATCCGCAACGCCCTGGACCACGGCCGGGGCCGGATGGAGGTGCGGCTGTTTCAGGAGGGGGATTGGGTGGTGAGCCTGTTCCGCAACCAGACCGACGAGCTGACGGCGGAGGATATTCCTCACGTATTCGACCGATTTTTTACCTCGGACAAGATGCGCACCGGCCGCAATACCGGCCTGGGTCTGGCCATTGTGAAGGCGCTGGCCCAGCGGATGGGCTGCCGGGTCACCGCGGCGCTGGAAGAGGGGGAGTTTACCCTGCGCATCTTCTGGCGGTGCTGGGAGCGAAGTGAGAAATATGATTAAAAAGGTGGCTGGATAGCATTGACAAGTGGGGCAAGGGGTGGTATTCTAAAAATAATTATGGTGCTCTAATAAAATTTTAGGAATCTGTATGTTTTGAGAGGTGGAGGACAATGGTAAAAATCGTAAGGAAGAAGGTTCTCAACTCCAGCGTCACTCTGTTGGAGGTGGAGGCGCCTCTGATTGCCCGAAAGGCAAAGGCGGGGCAATTCATCATCCTGCGGGTGGATGAGTATGGGGAGCGCACCCCCCTGACCATTGCCGACTACGACCGGGAGAGGGGAACGGTGACCATCATCTTCCAGAAGGTGGGCCTGACCACCCAGCTGCTGGGGGATCTGAACGAGGGGGACTACATCAAGGATTTCGTGGGTCCTCTGGGCCTGCCCACCGAGCTGCCCGAGGGTACCAGGAAGGTGTGTGTGGTAGGCGGCGGCGTGGGCTGCGCCATCGCCTATCCCCAGGCCAAGAGCCTCCACGCCCAGGGCGTGGCGGTGGATGTCATCGCCGGCTTCCGCTCCAAGGACATTGTGATTCTGGAGGAGGAGTTCAAGGCCGCCTGCGACAACCTGTACATCACCACCGACGACGGCTCCTATATGGAAAAGGGCTTTGTCACCGACAAGCTGAAGAGCCTCATTGACGCCGGAAATCAGTATGATGTGGTTATCGCCATCGGCCCCATCCCCATGATGAAGTTCGTCTCGGCCGTGACCAAGCCGTACGGCATCAAGACCATCGTCTCCCTCAACCCCATCATGATCGACGGCACCGGCATGTGCGGCGGCTGCCGGGTGACGGTGGGGGGCAAGATGAAGTTTGCCTGCGTGGACGGACCCGACTTTGACGGCCACGAGGTGGATTTTGACGAGCTGATGAGCCGCAACGCGGTGTACCGCGGGGAAGAGGCCGAGGAAAAAGAGCGCCATGCCTGCCGGATGGAGCAGCTGGCCCATGATGTGATTCGCTGAGAGGGAGGCGGAAGGACCATGCCGAATATGAGTATGAACAAGGTTCCCGTACCGGAGCAGGACCCCCAGGTGCGCAGCCGCAATTTTGAGGAGGTCTGCCTGGGCTATACGGCCGAGCAGGCCGTGGAGGAGGCCACCCGCTGCCTCCACTGCAAGAACAAGCCCTGCGTGGGCGGCTGCCCGGTGAACATCCACATTCCCGAGTTTATTGAGAAGGTGGCCGCCGGAGACTTCAAGGCCGCCTATGAGATTATTTCCGACACCAACGCCCTGCCCGGTGTCAGCGGCCGGGTGTGTCCCCAGGAGAGCCAGTGCGAGAAGTACTGTGTCCGGGGCATCAAGGGGGAGCCGGTGGCCATCGGGCGGCTGGAGCGGTTCGTGGCCGACTGGTACCGGGAGCACATCAACGAGATGCCTGAGAAGCCGGAGAGCAACGGCATCAAGGTGGCGGTGGTGGGTTCCGGCCCCGCCAGCCTGACCTGCGCCAGCGACCTGGCCAAGCTGGGTTACCAGGTGACCATGTTTGAGGCCTTCCACACCGCCGGCGGCGTGCTGGTGTACGGCATTCCGGAGTTCCGTCTGCCCAAGGCCATTGTGGCCAACGAGGTGAACAAGCTCACCGCCATGGGTGTGGATCTGGAGACCGACATGGTGGTGGGCAAGACCTATACCATTGACGAGATGTTTGCCGACGGCTACGAGGCGGTGTTTGTGGGTTCCGGCGCCGGTCTGCCCATGTTTATGGGGATCCCCGGCGAGACACTGGCCGGTGTGTACTCCGCCAACGAGTATCTCACCCGCATCAACCTGATGAAGGCCTATCTGAATACATACGACACCCCCATCAAGAAGATCAAGAAGGCGGCCATTGTGGGCGGCGGCAACGTGGCCATGGACGCCGCCCGCTGCGCCATGCGCATGGGGGCGGAGAAGGTATACGTGGTGTACCGCCGCAGCGAGGCAGAGATGCCCGCCCGTGTGGAGGAGATCCACCATGCCAAGGAGGAGGGCATTGAGTTCCACTTCCTGAACAATCCGGTGAGGATTCTGGGAGATGACAAAGGGCGGGTCCGGGCCATGGAGTGCATCAAGATGGAGCTGGGTGAGCCGGACGCCAGCGGCCGCCGCCGTCCCATCGAGGTACCCGGCAGCGAGTTTGAGCTGGAGGTAGACGCCGTCATCATGTCCCTGGGTACCAGCCCCAACCCCCTGATCCGCTCCACCACCCCCGGCCTGGAGGCCAACCGGAAGGGCTGTCTGGTTGCCAATGAAGAGACCATGGCCACCACCCGGGAGGGCGTATACGCCGGCGGCGACGCCGTCACCGGCGCGGCCACTGTCATTCTGGCCATGGGCGCCGGCAAGAAGGCGGCGGAGGCCATGGACCAGTATCTGAAGGAGAAGCACGGCAGATAGGCATATTTCGCGCCCCAATCATAAATTTAAAAAATCTGAAAAAAGTAGTTGACAAACCGGACTGAGCCTAGTATAATAACCCTCGTCGGTTGCGAGAGCGGCTGCGACACAAACCGATCTGGGGGTATAGCTCAGCTGGGAGCCCAGTTGAAGCGGTTACGCACCCCTCCAAAAATTGAATAAGAAATATCCAGCGCACCCTCTAATATGGGGGTATAGCTCAGCTGGGAGAGCGCTTGAATGGCATTCAAGAGGTCAGCGGTTCGATCCCGCTTATCTCCACCATAGGGTGCGCTGGATATTCTTAGATAACTTGTCTTGCTTCAAGGCAAGTTTTTTCTTTGCCTATTTCCTGCTGGAGATAGGCTTTTGTTTTTATGCTGCAATCGCCACGATGTCCAGCCCACCAGTAAACTGCTCAAAGTCGATATTGAAGTCAATGTGCAGTTTGTAGTCCCGGTAGACCTCGACCCGCTTGATTAAGCAGCTCACAATCATTTTTTTGGCCTCCACGCTGGCCGTGTCGTACATTTCCGCCCATGAGATTATACCCACTCATACCGCACCCCATCAATGCCAATGCGCTTTAAGAGGGCCTGCACCTCCTCGGTGGTAGTGGGGAATTTCAGAAATTCGCCTACCAGTCTGCCCTCGTTGTATTTCCCCAAGTTGGTGACATACGCTTCAAACGGGGTATCCATATCAGCGCCGCCCCTGTCCTTTGACGGTGAGGATGCCCTCCAGCGTTGTGGCGGTGATCCCCAGCCGCTGGGCCACGGCAATGTCGTTTTTCATGGCCTCGGTAACGGTCTGGCCGCACACCACCAGCACATGGGAGCGCCGCAGCAGGTCTCGGCTCATGTCGATGCCGCTCTTATGCTCCTCGGGAACGGCGTCGTTGAGGAACAAGGGCAGATACAGCGTAGGGCAGATGGGCGAAAAGCCCGCCTCGTACACCGCCCGGCAGTACCGGGCCGCCTGTTCCGTGTTTTTGTAGTCCTCGCCGCACCATGCGGCGGTAATATAGGCAAGGGGTCTTTTCATAGAAAACCTCCGTTTCATGGTGTTCAACCCTATCCCCCCGCCCTTTCCCATTCATGGGAAAGGGGGCGGCTCTGGAGGATATACCCCCGTCACGCCCCGGGAATGGCACAGCCGGGGCCGCCCGCAAAGGGCAAGCCGCCGCAGGGCGGCGGTGCGACGCACCCTTGACGGACAGCGCCCGGCCATGCCGTGTAATAGGCGGCGACGGGGGATAAACCCCAAGAGCCTTGAACGAGGGAACGAAAAAGACCTCGGGACAAGTTGTCCCAAGGCCGGTTACTTCTCCATGTCCTTTTTCTTGTCGGGCTTGCCCAGCTCCGGAGGCTGCTTCTCCTTCCACTCGTCCAGCAGGGCCAGAATGGTGTCCTTCATCTCCCGGGGGGACTTGTCCTTGCCAAAATACTTTTCCAGTTCGGCGCTGTTGATGATCACCTTGTCAACCTCCCTCTTTTCCTCACTCAAAATACCGTCGATCACATCGCCGTTCAGCTTTCCCTCCTTATCCAGCTCCCGCATCTTCTGGGCTTGGGAAAGGGACGGGGAGGACGCTTGCCCCTCAATGGCAACGGCGATATACTTCTGGTGCCTGGGGCGGATGAAAGAAATCTCCACGGCGGGGGTAAAAGAGAGCTGCTTCTCGTCCACCAT
>NZ_CALXFV010000072.1 GCF_944387675.1 uncultured Flavonifractor sp.
AAGGGCTTATCCCCTATGAGTCCACTTCTTTCTTCCTCTGTTGCACTTGTATTGTATATTCGCAATTTCCACTTCCTCCGCGCCTGCGGGTGCGAACTCTGCGAGGCTTTTTCGTTTTTGTGGTGGTCTCACCGGTCCGCCGGGCGGAAGATACGCCTTGTCCTAGCCGCTTACCAGCGCCTGCCACAGCTTGTTTTGATTGGGCAGCATCCGCCGGGGCGGCGTACGCCTGGCATAGCGCCGGGCCAGCTCCTGCCGCCGCTGGGCGGGAAGGAAGCGGACCAGGGGCCTGGCATGTCCCTCAAAGGCGGCCAGTGAAAAGGAAATGGTATTGTTTCGGGGCTGAGGATAGAAGATCATCAGCTCCATGGCCTGCTCCGCCAGCCTCCCGGCCTGCTCCGCAGGACAGAGGGTCAGCCGTTCCGCCAGGTCGGCCACCCGTCGGGTGACCACGGCGTTGAACTCCTCCACCGCATAGCCCACCTTGGGATTCCCCTGGGCGCGGAAGAGAAAGCCCATGGCCTCCCCCACGTTGGCCGCACAGCAGGCTTCCAGCTTCTCTGCAAATGCCTCATAGCAGCCGCGCAGCTCCTCCACCGCCTGGAAAGCGGATGTCTCCGGCGCTCCGTCCATGGCAATCCCCCCTTTTCCACACATTATAGACGCCCGCGGTGGAAAAAACAAGGTCTGCCAGTCTGTTTCCAAAGCAATGCCCCGCTGTCGCACCATACCTGTTGTACACGTGAGTGAAGGGTGTGTATTTGCAGGGGTGATGAGGAGGTCCGGAACATGTTGGAACAGGGCGGAAGGAGTCGCTGCCCGGTGTTTGGCCGGCGGGCAGAAAATGGTCAAGAATTCACAGGATTACTGACCGAAGTGGCGGGGAGAGGTATACCCCATTTCCTCAGAAATGGTATAGAAATCGGAGAAGACCTTGCTGGCGGGAAGACCGGCGCTCTCCATCTCCTCAATGGCGGCGATGGCGGGATCGTCAATGGCCATAATCCACTCCGTCCGGGCCTCTTCCGACATCTCGGTGATAATGGTACCGTTGGCCTCCATCTCCTCATAGGCGGCCTCATCTTCCGCGGCGGCACGCTCCAGGCCCTTGGTCTTGTAGTCGCCTACAGCGGCTTCCAGGAATACGTTTTGCAGGTCCTCCGGCAGAGAGTTCCAGGTGTCCATGTTAAACAGCAGATGACAAGTGTTGGAGTTGCCGAACCCGGTCTTGGTGTAATAACCGGCAACCTCGTCCATCTTATAGCTGGACACACCGTTGGGCCACACAATCCAGCCCTCGTATACGCCAGTTTGCAGGGAGGTATACGCCTCGTTCAGGTTGGACTCCACGCCCACAGCACTAAGGCCATTGAGCAGATAGAGGTTGGCGCCGGCGGCGGCGATCTTGTGGCCAGCCAGATCAGCAATGCTCTCCACCGGGAACTGGGTCAGCAGATTGTAGCTGGAGATGGGGATGCCCATACCCAGATACTTTATATTATAGCCTGCCAGCATTTCATCATAGGCATCCTTATTCGCCTCGTACACCTTGGTGCCGATCTCATAGCTGATGGCCACATCGTCAATGCCGAAGGGGCAATAGGCGTTGTAATTGAACAGCATCGCCTTGGTGGGTTCAAAAAGCGTATTGATCACACCAATGTCCAGCTGACCGGACTCGGTGGCCTCAAATACGTCGGCCAGCGGAGCAATGGTTCCGCCATAGCCTTCGGTAAACGTGACCTCGTAACCCAGCTCGGCGGCCTTTTCGATGACCTCCGGCTCAAAGAAATCCTGAGCGGCAGACACATAGGGGAAGCCGGCGGGAGAGTGGCCGGAACCGATGATAAAGCTGTAGCTGGTCTTTGCGGCGCTGCCGCCGCCTTCGTTTCCGCTGCCGCAGGCGGCCAAAGTCAGAATCAGTGCCAGTGCGGTAGTGATAAGAAACAGTCTCTTTTTCACAACGTTACCTTCCTTTCTGATGTTACAAATAATGGGTGTTTCTTGACAAAACCACGGAGCTGCAATGCACGAGAACGCCTGCTACATAATACTGGGCAGCCAAGTTACCAGGCTGGGGAACGCCATCATAATGGCTACAAGGATGGCCATGAGGAACAAATAGGGCATGGAACCGGCAAAAATTCCGCCTACGGTCAGGCCCACAGACTTGTCCACAGAGGCATCCACGGAAAACACCACCATACCGAAAGGCGGGGTGAGCAGGCCCATCTCCACCACCACGATCATAATGATACCGAACCAGATCATATCCACGTCCATGCCGCGGAGCACAGGGATGATCAGGGGGCAGGTCAGCAGCAGGATGGAAGTGGAGTCCAGAATGCACCCCAGGAAGAGCAGCACCAGGCAGAAGAGGAGAATCAGCTCGATCGCGGGGAGGTGCAGGGAGATGATGGCCTCGCTTACAAAGTTGACCAGGCCGCTCATGGTGAGCATGCGGGAATACATGGTGGCACAGATCAGAAGCAGCAAAATGGAAGCGCCGGAAGAGGAGGTCTCTCGAATCACCATTTTCAGGCCGGTCCAGCGCATGCCGTTGGCCAGAGAAATAATCAGGGAACCGGCGCAGCCGATGGCGGCCGCCTCATAGGGGGTAAACGTGCCGCCCCAGATCCCGCCCATAACCACGATAATCAGAATAATGGTGGGCAGAGGCCCCAGGATGATGTGCTTCATGTTGGGCTTTTCCTGCTTGGACCAGTCGATGGGGACGGCCTTACCGTTGGCGTCCACTTCCCGGCCAATCAGCTTGGGGTTGAGGACGGAGCGGATCACGATATACACGGCCATGATGCAGGCCAGCACAATGCCGGGAAGAATACCGGCCATAAAGAGGTTGCCGATGGATTCCTCTGCCTGCATGCCATAGATAATCATCAACGTGCTGGGAGGAATCAGCATACCCAATACCGAACTGCCGGCCACCGAGCCGACGGCAAAGTTTTTTTCATATTTGTGGCGCACCATTTCAGGCATGGCCACCTTGCTGAATACCGCTGCCGATGCCACGCTGACGCCGGTAACTGCCGCAAAAATGGCGTTGGACACCACGGTGGCAATGCCGAGACCGCCCGGAATTCGCCGCAGGAGATAGTTGGCGGATTCAAACAACTTTTGTGCCGCACCTGAGTGGCTCATGAATACGCCCATTGCCAAAAACAGCGGCAACACCACAAAGCTGTAGTCCCGAATGGCGGAGTAGGCCGCGCCGGATACCACGCTGAGCGCAACCTTCACTTTGAAATTGGAGAGGATCAGCACACTGAAGAAGCTGGTAGCGCCCAAAGCGATTGCAATATGAACGCCGGCCAGAATCAGCGCAAACAGAATGATGATGGAAATAATTCCAATGAGTACAGATTCAGTCACGATTACACCACCTCAATCATTCAACGGGTACTTCTTCCTGCGGGTCAACAATTGACATAATCAGGCAGCGTACCATTTGCCAGGTTGTCACAACACCGGAAACAAAAATCAAAAACCTGGTGGGCCAGGTAACGATGCGCAAAGCTCCTTCGCCCTCAAATTCACCCACCCGAATGGACTGGACCAGTTCAGGCCAGGTGGCATAGGCCAGGACAAAGAAAAAGAGTGCGCCCAGTCCATAAGCGATCACATCAATTACGATTCGACCCTTTATGGAAAATCGCCCGTAGATAATGGTGGATCGGACGTGCCGAAACTGATAGGTGGCCCAAGGAACCATGAAGAACGCAATAACAGGAATGGACATCTTGATGATTTCCATAATTCCCGTAATCGGGTGGTTAAAGAGTTTACGGCCAATGACATCTGCGCATACCGCGACCATTACCACCAGGATCATTACGGAGGCACAGAAGCTCAGCCCCAAGGAGAACTTTTTAATGCCATTGTCGATGGTGTTGATAGCTTTTTTCATTGTGTCACCCTCATTACTCTACAGTGTTTGGCGTTACAAACCGCAATCCCGCATGTCACCCCCCCAGTCCGCGCACACCGAACAAAACCTACCTTTTATTTTGCGGCGCGAATATCCCCTAGTCTACTAGCCTACTGGCCTACTAGCCTGCTAGCCTGCTAGCCTACAGACCTGTTAAATCTGCAAAGCGGATGCCAAATTTACATGCAACCACACGGCATAGTAATTCGCCAAAACAACCAGTTTTCAGAAGATTCCGTTTTAAGAAATTAAGCAAATGCACGAATGGTGTGTAACATTATTGACACTCAAAGGAATGATAACAAGTAAGGATTTTCAATGCTTTTTAAAAAATCAAGCCCCACTTATGTTTACAAATATGCACATAATTAAGGGATTGTCGGCACACCGTCCTTTATCCGCGCAGATAAGCCAAACACATCTGAATGCCTGATAAAAACCACAGTTGTCGTTCTGCTGCGCAGTAACAGAACGCTCCCACAGAGACAAAGGGCCGTGCAAAAGTCAAAATCAGCGCCATTGTCTTCCGTGGTACAAAGCGCGGAACAGTTACAATGCAAAAAGTGTGGCTGAAACTATACACTTTTGAATAGAAACACAAACCGGGCCATATGGGATTGGGCAGTTCAGGTCCGCTGGTTCGCCAAAATTGCGCAAAAAAGGGCCGGCTGCCGCTGAAGATACCCACTCTTTCAGCGACAGCCGGCCGTATGGACAGCAGATTACAGTTTGTAGCAGACCTTTCCGGGATTGAGAATCATTTTAGGGTCAAACACCCGCTTGACGCCCTCCATCAGGCGCATATTGACAGGCCCCACAGATTCCGCAAGGTAATCCACCTTGCCCATCCCAATACCGTGCTCGCCAGAGATCAGGCCGCCCAGCTCCGTGGCGCGGGCGTAGATCTTACGCATAAACTGGTCCACCTGCCGCACAAATTCGTCCCGCTCCATATCGTTGGAGCAGGTGTATACGTGCAGGTTCCCATCGCCGGCATGTCCGAAGCTCTTGATGTCAAAGTCGAACTCGCCGTCAATTTCCTTAATGTAGTCTACAAACTCCGGGATTTTGCTCACCGGCACCACCACATCGCACTCGTCCAGAAGCGTGGTCTGCTCCTCGATTCCCTCCAGGAAGGAGGACCGGGCGGCCCAGGCGTCCTTGAATTTGGCCGGCGTATCCGCCACCAGCACATCCAGGGCATCGGCCTCCACCACCAGCTCCGCCCCCTGCTCAATCAGCTTGTCAAGCTCTTCCTGGGAGTTGGCGTCAAAGGTAACCAGCAGGTAAGCCCCGATCTCCGTCCCGCAGATGCTGCGGGGAAAGACGGACTTCCCCAGATATTCTTCCGAGGAGACCAGAATTTCCTTTTCAAAAAATTCAATGGCCTGAGGGTTCATATGCGCCTTTTTAAACATGGGTACTGCGGAAATGCAGGTCCTCAGGTCCTCAAACGGGCAGATCAGGCTGGCCGCATACTTGGGAGCGGGGATCAGCTTGAGTGTCAGCTCGGTGATGATACCCAGGGTACCCTCGGAGCCGATCATCAAGTTCATGAGGGAATAGCCGGAGGAGGTTTTGGAGACAGTGGCGCCCATGCGCACCACCTCGCCGGTGGGGAGCACAACGGTCATGGCACGCACGTAGTCCCGGGTTGCGCCATACTTCACCGCCCGCATACCGCCGGCGTTGGTAGCCACATTGCCTCCCAGGGTGGCAAACTTTTCCCCCGGGTCGGGCGGATACAGCAGTCCGCGCGTCAGGGCGTCCTCCGCCAGGTCGTTGAGCAGAACGCCCGGCTGCACACGTACCACGAAATTGTCCTCATCATACCCGAGGATTTGTTTCATCCGCATCGTACACAGTACGACTCCCCCCGCCATGGGCGTACAGGCGCCCACCAGACCGGTGCCGGCCCCGCGGCAGGTTACGGGGACATTGTTTTCGTAGCAGAGCTTCATAATGGCGGATATTTCCTCGGTGGTTAAAACATCGATGGAAACATCCGGCATGCGGGTGCCGTAAATGGGCATTTCATCCCGGGCGTAATCGGGGTTCACGTCCGAACCCACAATCACCCGGTCACCGGAAATCTCCCGCAGGGCGGCGATCAGTTCCGGCGTCACTTGGTTGTACTGCGTCATAGGTATCTCCTCCTACATTGCTTACAAATGCGTCGGCCCGCAGAGCCTGCCGGCTATTCCTCCACAATAACGGAAATCCCGTTTGGAATCAGCACGGTATGGGCCTGGCTGCCTTTGCGGGCGTATGCCCGCTCCAGCGCGGTAGCCAAATCGGGGGCGTATTCCAGTTTCATATCCTCAATCAGCGGTCTGGCCGCCGGGTCGGCGACAAAAATAACAGGATGCTTGCTCATGATGCGGGCAAGGATCTGGTACTCCCACTGGTCCGGATTGGTCTTGTCCATGGGGATCTTTTGGGTCTCCTCCAGCAGCTGTCCGGGGGTTGCGCACTCCTTCAAGGCGCGGTAGAACGACTCTCCCCCCGTCCCATCGTTGCAGCGGGCGCAGGTAATCAGCACCGCGCCAGGCGCAGCCGCAGCCTCCGCAGCGGTCAGACCTTTTACGCTCTGATAGATGTTCTGATCCAGGGGCGCCCCCCCGTTGGACGTAACAACCACGTCCCCAAGCCGCTTGGGCCTGACCCGGCAGGACTCCTTCAGGAAACGGCAGCCCGCCTCATGGGCCTGAATCGCATCCCCGGCAAAGGCGGCAATGATCTTCTTGTCCTCATCAATGATAACGTTGACGATATAGGCGAGCTTTGCCTGCCTGGCGGCGTCCGTCATGTCAAGATGGATGGGGTTCCCCTCCAAACTGCCTGTACGCGCGTAGGGCGAGGCAATAAATTCCGCGCAGTGGTTGCCCAGTACGGTCACCTTGTCACAGACGCCGGGCAGCACGCTTTTTCTTCCGCCGGAAAATCCGGCGAAAAAGTGAGGTTCAATAAACCCCTCCGCAATCAGCAGCTCTGTGTCCGCGGCCAGCTTATCGATAACCAGCCTGGCGCCGGACGGCAAAACGCCGATGTCCCGGTTGGAGTCCGGGTCCTGGCAGTCGTGAATGACAATCCGCTCTGAGGCGACGATTTGCTCCCCCAGCTTCTCAATCAGTTCTTCTTTCCGGCTGGGGCGGTGGAACCCTGTGGCCACCAAAAGCGTAATCTGAATGCCGGGGTTCCCCTGCCGCAGCTCCGCCAGCAGGAAGGGAATGATATGGCGGCTGGGTACGGGGCGGGTGTGGTCGCTAATGATAATGGTACACGTCCCCTTCCCTGCGGCCAACTCACGGAGCCTGGGCGAGCCAATGGGATGGGCCATGGCCTCCAGCACCAAATCGTCTTCACTTTTTTGCGTCTGCCGGTTTCCTGCCGAGGGGGTCAGAACTTCCACGCCGTCTAGGCTGCGGGGCCAGGAAATTCCGGTTGTTCCGTAGGCAATTTTCATGTTGCCCCTCCCTCTAAAATCAGGCAGACACCGTGTCTGCGGCGGCGTTCTCAAATTTCTGGCGCAGTCCCATCCGTCCCTCCTGGAAAATGCGGCTGTCCATCTGGCGGGGACCCTCCGGCGGCAGCTTGGGCGCAAACTCCATCAGGGCCAAAATCTGGCGCTCTATCTCAATTCCGGGGGCCACCTCAATCAGGTAAACGCCGTCGGAACGCAGTTCGAACACCGCCCGCTCTGTAATATACAAAACGGGCTTGCCGATTTTGCGGGCATAATCGCCGGAGAATGTGATTTGCTCCACAGAACGGATGAACTTCTTCTCATGTCCCTCCCGGTCAATTACCAGCTTGCCGTCAGCCACATGCATCTTCAGGCCGCCGGCGGTGAAGGTCCCGCAGAAGCACACCTTTTTGGCGTTTTGCGTAATGTCGATGAATCCGCCGCAGCCGGCCACCCGCGGGCCAAACTTTGACACGTTGATGTTTCCGCTCTGATCCGCCTGCGCCAGGCCGAGAAACGCCATATCCAGTCCGCCGCCATCATAAAAGTCAAACTGATAGGGCTGATCCAGAATGGCGGCCACATTGACCGAGCCGCCGAACTTGGGGCCGCCCTGAGGAATTCCGCCCACGGGGCCGCCCTCCACCGTAAGGGTAATATGCTGGTCAATTCCCTCTTCACCGGCCACCATGGAGATATACTCCGGCGTACCGATGCCCAGATTGACCACCACATCGGGCCGCAGCTCCATGGCGGCGCGGCGGCCGATGATTTTTTTTGCGCTCATAGGGGGATAGACCAGGTCGCCGGCCGGAACCCGGAACTCGCCGGTCATGGAGCCGTCATAGGCACAGCCAAGGCACTGGGCCTGGGCCCACGATTCATTGCAAACCACAATGGCATCCACATAGATGCCGGGGATTTTCACCAGCTTGGGGTCCAGAGACCCCTCCTGGACAACCCGCTCCACCTGTACGATCACTTTTCCACCGCAGTTGTGGACCGCCTGGGCCATGGAGGTCGCCTCCAGAGACGCCACTTCCCGCTCTACGGTTACATTGCCGGCCTCGTCGGCATAGGTTCCCCGGATCAGGGCCACGTCCAGCGGAATGGTTTTAAAGAAAAGCTGCTCCTGACCGTGAATTTCCATCAGCTCCACAAAATCTTCCGTGGAAATGGAATTCAGCTTCCCGCCTTCAATGCGGGGATCGGCAAAGGTATTCAGCCCCACGTGGGTCAGATAACCCAGCGAATGGCTGGCAATCTCCCGGTAGAGCTTGCACATGATTCCCTGGGGAAGGTTATAACCCTCCATTTTGTTTTCCAAAACCAGCCGCCCGAGATTGGGGGCCAAGTTCCAGTGTCCTGCGATGACGCGCCTGGTCATCCCCTCATGGGCAAAATGATCCGCGCCGCTGCCGTCTTTATTCCCCTGGGCGCCGGAATAGAACAGCGTCAGATCCCGGGGATGTCCGGTCTCCATAAAACGCTGCTCCAGCGCCGAGGAGAGCAGCTCCGGCAGCCCGCTGGCAACGAAACCGCTGGTGGTCACCGTTGCGCCGTCCGCAATGAGCATGACAGCTTCAGCGGCGCTGAGAATGGGCTTTCTACTCATATCAGATCCAATCCTTCCCGCCGGGGGCGGGACAGGCAATTTGCAGCCCATCCCGCCCCGCCGACTTGCGTGCTTGCCTCCAGCTATTAGAACGCGACCTTGTCAATCCCCTTGACCTTGAGCATCTCTCTGGCCTCGTCGGGCGTGGCCACCTCGCGGCCCAGCTCCTTGGCGATGCGGATGATCTTGGCGACCTGCTCGGCATTGCTCTTGGCCTTGACGCCCTTATCCAGCCACACGCTGTCCTCCAGACCCACGCGCACATTGCCGCCCATGGCCAGCGCCACCGCGCCAAGCTGCATCTGCATCTTGCCGGCGCCAACCACCGACCACAGGAAGTTGCCCTTCCCCAGCACCTTCTCAGCCTGGTCCACCATGTGTACCAGATTCTCCACCGTGGCGGGCAGTCCGCCCAGAACGCCCAGAATGAACTGGATATCCACCGGCGCCTTGATCTTGCCGCCCTTGATCATGAACGCCAGGTTGCTCAGCTGGCCCATGTCATAGATCTCAAACTCGGGCTTGGTGTCCTTCGCGGCAAACACATCCAGGTACTCCCGCATGGACTTGAAGGTGTTATAGTGGATGTTGTCCTCGGACTTGAGCAGATGGGGACGCTCCCACTCGTACTTGAACTTCTCAAACTTGTCCGCAATGGGGTGCATGGAGAAGTTGAAGGAGCCGCCGTTGAAGGAGGCCAGCTCCGGCTCCAGCTCGTTGATGGGGCGCAGCCGCTGCTCCAGTGTCATGGTGGTGGGATCGCCGCCGGTGGTGACGCAGATCAGGGCGTTGCAGTTGGCCTTAATCTTCTTGCACACCGTCCGGAACATGTCGATGTCGGCGGAAGGACGGCCGTCCTTGGGATCACGGACGTGGATGTGTACCACCGCGGCGCCGGCCTTGCAGGCGGCAATGGCCTCGTTGGCAATCTCGTCCGGGGTGATGGGCAGATATTCCGTCTGAGTTGGAGTGTGAATGGCACCAGTGATAGCAGCAGTAATCAGAACTTTACTCATTGTCTTGCCCTCCATTTTTTAATTTGTGTTTTGCTGATAGGAACGGGATGGTTTTGCTGCCGCAAAAAAAGGTAGGTACTTGATTAACCAGCAAATTATGTGCCAGTTTTGCAAAAAAAAGCGAAGGGCCGTGGGCAGTGGCACGGTCCTTCGGGGCAAGGTTTCTTACAATCCGTATTTTTTTAACTTTTTATACAGCATCCCTCTGGAAATCTGAAGCACCTCCGCCGCCCGGCTTTTATTCCCGCCGGTCAATTCCAGCGCGGACTTGATGGTTTCCAGCTCCAGGTCATACTTTCTTTTCCGAATGGGCATTTGGTGAATGGTTTCCGGCTCCACCGTCGAAACCGACGTAATGAACGAGGGCTTCAAATGCTGCCAGGTAATGGTCTCGCTCCATGCAATGTTCATGGCCCGCTCAATTACATTTTGCAGCTCACGGACGTTGCCCGGCCAGTCGTATTGCTTCAGATGCTCTTTGGCGTTGCAGGAAATACCAGGCACGCGCATACCCAGCTGCTCATTCAGCCGTTCCAGCAGGCTGTCGGCCAGAATCGGGATGTCCTCCTTCCGCTCCCGGAGGGGAGGGACCCGTATATTGACCACATTGAGCCGGTAGTACAAATCCTTTCGAAACTGTCCCTCCTCCACCAGCTGCTGCAGAGGAACATTGCTGGCGGCGATCAGGCGGCAATCAATTGGAATGCTTCTCGTGCCGCCCACACGCTCAATTTCCCGCTCCTGAATGGCGCGCAGCAGTTTGGGCTGAAGTTCAAAGGGAAGCTGATTGATCTCATCCAAAAACAACGTTCCCTCATTGGCCAGTTCAAACTTTCCCTTTTTCCCACTCTTGGATGCACCGGTAAAGGCCCCGGCCTCATATCCAAAAAACTCTGATTCCAGCAGTTCCTTTGGAATCGCCGCACAATTCACCTTAATAAATGCATTGGTGGAGCGCCGGCTGTGGTGGTGGATGGAACTGGCAACCAGCTCTTTTCCGCTCCCGGTTTCACCCTCAATCAACACGGTAGAGGCAGAGCGGGCCGCCTGAAGAATGGTACGCTTCATAGCTTTAATCTGGGGGCTTTTTCCAATGATGTTGTCTATGGAATACTTTGCCCCCTGTATTTCCGTCAGGCTTTTGCGGTACAGGGTCAACTTGTCCAAAAGTTCGTTAATGTTGGAAGAGAGCTCCATTACTTGTTCCATATTCCGCAAAAATGTAACAAAAATACAGCCACGCAGCACACCATCATCCCATATGGGGTAGTAGGAGCCAACCAGCTGAATCACCTCGCCGCCCTTCGTTTTAAGCTGAAAAGGGACGTTGCTGATGCTTTCGCCGGTTGACAAGACCTTATACATAAAGCTGTCTGGAAAAATGGCCCGGACGTATTGGCCGTGCAGATCTTTCCTGGAATACCCAGTTAATTCTGTAAACGCATTGTTCACATAAATCCATCTGCCATCCCTTCCTACCAATGTTACGCCGCCAATTTTGTCCAAAATGAGCTCAAAAATGTCGGCTCGATCCAGATTGGCAAAATAGTTTTCCGTCATTCTTTCCTCCATCCAGAGCGCGCTTTTGGGGTACCCGTATAGTATTGCATACATTTTTTGCGTAAGCAAGTGGGAAAAGTATACTGGCATTTTGTGGTTATAGTGGAGCAGCAGGCCCTTTTGTTTCGCCAAAAGGACCTGCTGCTCATATCGGCTGGTGGATCAGCCGAAATAATGCTTGTTAATTACCCAAGGATCATGGCCGGTCAGATACCACTTCGGCTCAAAGGAGTCGGTCAGCAGCTTCAGCTTGCTAAAGCTGTCAAAGGCGGCGAAGTG
>NZ_CALXFV010000073.1 GCF_944387675.1 uncultured Flavonifractor sp.
AGGGTGCGGACTGGGCGGAGCTCACCCTGGAGCAGGACGAGGCCACCCTGGCCCTGTATCCCTGGCCCTTCCGGCTGGCAGTGCGCCAGCAGCTCATCGACGGGGGCTTTTCCACCGGCGTGACGGTAACCAACACCGGCACGGAGCCGCTGCCCTACTGTGTAGGCGCCCACACCGGCTTCCGCTGTCCTCTGGACGCGGGGGAGGCTTTTACCGACTACGACATCATCTTTCCCCAAAAGGAGACCTGCAAAACCATGGTGCCGGATGCCAACGGCCTGGACTGGGGCCGCACCCTGCCCTGCCTGGAGAATACCGACACCCTGCCCCTGGACTACCACTGGTTTGACGAGCTGGACACCCTGATCTTCCAGGGATTGAAGTCCCAGTCCGTTCGTCTGGTGAGCCGGAAGAGCGGGCGGGGGGTGGAGGTGTCCTTCCCCGGCTATCCCCTGCTGGCCTTCTGGACCATGCCGGGCAAGAAGGCCCCCTACCTGTGCATAGAACCCTGGCACGGCTGCTCCGCCGTGGCGGGGGAGGGGCCGGAGCTGGCGGACAAGGCCTATTGCATCACCCTGGCCCCGGGCGAGAGCCGCACCCTGGGCTATACGGTCCAAACTTTCTAAAAAGCAAAAAGTGTGCCGCGGACGCGGCACACTTTTTTATACGTCCCTTTTCCCCGTCAGCCGCTTGCGCACGTCCCGCCGCAGCAGGGTGTACAGCACTGAGGCCACCGGTACGCTGAGGAGCACCCCCTCCAGCCCCAGAAGCCCGCCCCCCACGGTGACGGCGGCCAGCACCCAGATACCCGGCAGGCCGATGGAGGAACCCACCACCTTGGGGTAGATCACATTGCCCTCGATCTGTTGGAGCACCACCAGGAAGAGAAGGAAAACCAAGGCCTTCAGAGGAGAGACCATCAGCAGCAGCACCGCCGAGATGATGGCCCCGATATAGGCCCCCGCCACCGGGATGATGGCGGAGGCGCCTATGGTGACGCCGATGAGCGGGGCATAGTCCGGCTGGATAAACAGCATCCCCGCCGAGCACAGCCCGCCCAGGATACAGGCCTCAATGAGCTGGCCGGTGATAAACTTGGTAAAGGTGTCGCTGGTGAGGTGGACCACATCGGTGATGGGGTCGGCAAATTTGGCGGGGACATAGGCCCGCAGCACCCGGCGGCACTGGGCCAGCAGCCTCTCCCTGCCCGAGAGCATATAGATGGAGAACACCAGGGCCAGCACCCCGGTGACCACCACCGAGACAATGCCGGTGGTTAGCTCCAGCAGGTGGGGGGCCAGACTGGACAGCATTCCCAGGGTCTGCTGGAACAGGTTTTCCAGGGTCTCGTTCAGGCGGGACAGGTCCAGGGCCTCCATATCCAGGTGGAGGTAGTCCACCAGTTGGTTGACCCAGTCCTGAATGTTGGTGAGATAGCCGCTGAGATTGAGAGCAAAGGTCTGAATGCTCTGGGTCAGCTTGGGTACCACAAAGGAGAAGACAGCCGCGATGACCACAATCAGGGCCAGATAGGAGGAGACCACCGCCAGCGGCCGGGCGGCCCCCGCCGCCTTGGTTTTCCCAAGCCCCCGGCTGTACAGCCGGAAGAAAAAGTGGCAGGGCCGGTTGAGGATGAAAGCCAGGGCAAAGCCGATGATCAGCGGACGGAACAGGCCCAGCAGCTGTCCCAGCGCCGCCCCAATCAGCTCCAGCCGTGCCAGCACCATTACCAGCACCACCGCATAGGTGATAATCAGCAAAATGCTTTTGAATAGCCGTTTATCCATAAAATTGTGACTCCCATATCCGTTTAGGTATGCCCACTATACCATCCCCATCTTTTGCCGTCAACGGGAAATCCGCCCCGGAAAGTTTTTCTTGACAAACACTGCTTTCATGCTATAATCATAGTAAACATATAGGAATTAAGTAAATAGAAAGGAGTCCTCTCCATGAAACATACCATGATTTATGCCGACCACGCCTCCACCACCGCCCTCTCCCCCGCGGCCCTGGAGGCCATGCTCCCCTATTTTACCCAGGGCTATGGCAATCCCTCCAGTCTGTACGCCTTCGGCCAGCAGGCCAAAAGCGACCTGGAGGAAGCACGGGGGGCGGTTGCCCGCTGCCTCAACGCCAAGCCGGAGGAAATCTACTTCACCTCCGGCGGCACCGAGGCGGACAATTGGGCGCTGCGGGGAGTGGCGGAGCTGGCTGCCCTCCGGGGCAGAGAGGGTGGACACATCATTACCACCGCCATTGAGCACCATGCGGTACTCCATACCGCCCAGTATCTGGAGAAGCGGGGCTATCAGGTGACCTACCTGCCGGTGGATGGGGAGGGACTGGTGGACCCCGCCGCGGTGGAGGCCGCCATCCGCCCGGATACCATTCTCATCTCCGTTATGGCCGCCAACAATGAGATCGGCACCATCCAGCCCATTGCCCGGATCGGCGCTATCGCAAAGGCCCACAAGATCCTCTTTCACACCGATGCCGTCCAGGCGGTGGGCCACATCCCGGTGGATGTGGAGGCCTGGAATGTGGATTTGCTCTCTCTGTCCGGCCACAAGTTCGGCGGCCCCAAGGGCGTCGGAGTGCTTTACATGAAAAAGCCCCTGCGGCTGCCCCCGCTGATCCACGGCGGCGGGCAGGAAAAGGGGCGCCGCTCCGGCACCGAAAATGTGCCGGGGGCGGTGGGCCTGTCCGCCGCCCTTACCCAGGCGGTGGACAATCTGCCGGCGGAGTCCGCCCGGCTGGTCGCACTGCGGGACCAGCTGCTGGATGGCCTGTCCCGCCTGCCCTACACCCGGGTCACGGGCAGCCGGACGGACCGGCTGCCCGGCACCGCCTCCTTTGTATTTGAAGGGGTGGAGGGGGAAGCCCTGCTCCTTCACCTGGATGCCAGGGGCATCTGCGCCTCCTCCGGCTCGGCCTGCTCCTCCGCCTCCCTGGACCCCTCCCACGTGCTGCTGGCCATCGGCCTGCCCCACGCCATCGCCCACGGCTCCCTCCGCCTCTCCCTGGGGCCGGACAATACCCAGGCGGACGTGGATGCCATGCTCAAAGAAATTCCTGCTGTGGTGCATTATCTGCGGGAGATGTCCCCCGTATGGGACCGGGAAGCCCAGAAACCCACCTGGATTGTGTAATCAGAAAGGAGCAATATCACATGCTGTATTCGGAAAAGGTTATGGATCACTTTGAACATCCCCGGAATGTGGGGGAGCTTGCCGATGCCGACGGAGTGGGCCAGGTGGGCAACCCCAAGTGCGGGGACATTATGAAGATGTACCTGAAGATTGACGGGGACGTGATTACCGACGTGAAGTTCAAGACCTTCGGCTGCGGTTCGGCCATCGCCACCTCCTCCATGGCCACCGAGCTTATCAAGGGCAGGACCATCGGGGAGGCCATGGGCCTCACCAACGCCGCGGTGGCGGAGGCCCTGGACGGGCTGCCCGGCTACAAGATGCACTGTTCTGTTCTGGCAGAGGAGGCTATCAAGGCGGCCCTGGCAGACTACTACAAGCGGCAGGGAAAGCCGGTGCCTGACAGCCTGAAGCTGCCCTGCGAGGATGAGGAGCACGGCGGCTGCTGCGCCTGCGGACACTGAGCCCATCCTTTTGCGGGACGAAGCCTCCCGGCGGGTCAAATGGCCTGCCGGGAGGCTTTTTAGCTTGACAGTTGGGCGGGGTTGGCATAGAATATCATATACGCGAAAATCCGCTCTTTTTCTCGGAAAGGTGCGGTTTCCAGCCCATTTTTTACAGGGAGAGGAGTACAATCCTGTGATTGAACTCAAACAGGTATCCAAAATCTTCCCCACCGCCGACGGGGACTTCCAGGCCCTGAAGGATGTGAGCCTGACCATCCGGGACGGGGACATTTTCGGCATTGTGGGCATGAGCGGGGCGGGCAAGTCCACCCTGGTCCGCTGCATCAACCTGCTGGAGCGGCCCACCTCCGGCCAGGTGCTGATGGACGGGGAGGATTTGATGACCTTTTCCCCTGCCAAGCTGCGGCAGGCCCGGCGGTCCATCGCCATGATCTTTCAGCAGTTCAATCTGCTGATGCAGCGCACCTGTCTGAAGAACATCTGCTTCCCCATGGAGATTGCCGGGGTACCGGCGGCGGAGGCCAAAAAGCGGGCCATGGAGTATCTGGAGATTGTGGACCTGCCGGACAAAGCCAATGCCTATCCCGCCCAGCTCTCCGGCGGCCAGAAGCAGCGGGTGGCCATCGCCCGGGCCTTAGCCTCCAACCCAAAGGTGCTGCTGTGCGACGAGGCCACCTCCGCGCTGGACCCCACCACTACCCGCTCCATTCTCAAGCTGATTCAGGATATCAACCAGCGCATGGGCATTACCGCCATCATCATCACCCATGAGATGGCGGTGGTGGAGGCCATCTGCACCCATGTGGCCATCCTGGAGCACGGCAGCATGGTGGAGACCGGCACGGTGGAGGAGGTGTTCTCCAATCCCCGGTCGGAGGCCGGCCGGCGGCTGGTCTTCCCAGAGGGCGCCCACATCGGCCAGTTCCCGGTGGCCAACGTGGTGCGGGTGGTGTTCAACGGCGGCTCCTCCTATGAGCCTCTCATTGCCTCCCTGGCCATTGACTGCGGGGTGAAGGTGAACATCCTGGGTGCGGACACCCGGAATGTGAACGGCAAAGCCTTCGGCTCCATGCTGCTGGGCCTGCCTGAGGACAAGGGCGAGGCCGCCAAGGCCATGCATTACCTGCGCGCCCAGAAGGACGTGACAGTGGAGGAGGTGCCTGATTACCATGGCTGAGCTGCTGCAAAATGAAGAGGTTCTCCGGCTGCTGTCCATGACCAAGGACGGCCTGCTCTTTGCCATCTGGGAGACCATGTATGTGACGGTGATTTCCACCTTCTTTTCCTACGTCATCGGTCTGCCTCTGGGGGTCATTACCGTGGTGGGAGAGCAGGGAGGCGTACTGCCCCTGCCCCGGCCGGTGATGGCGGTGCTCAACTTTGTCATCAACATTCTCCGGTCAGTACCCTTCCTGATCCTGATGGTGGTGGTCATTCCCCTGTCCCGGTTCTTCGTGGGTACCTCCATCGGCACCACCGCCACCATTGTCCCCCTCATCGTGGCCGCCTTCCCCTTTGTGGCCCGGCTGGTGGAGTCCTCCCTGCGGGAGGTGGACAGCGGCGTGGTGGAGGCCGCCCTGTCCATGGGCTGTTCCCCGCTCCAGGTCATCACCAAGGTGATGATTCCCGAGAGCCGGCCCTCTCTCATCTCCGGTTTCACCACCGCCTTTATCACCATCCTCAGCTACGGCGCCATGGCGGGCGCCATCGGCGGCGGCGGTCTGGGCTCCATGTCCCTGATGCTGGGCTACCAGCGCCGGATGAAGATCATTCTGTGGGTGTCCGTGGTGGTGCTGGTCATTCTGGTGCAAATCTTCCAGTCCATCGGCTCCCGGGCCACGGTGCGTTTTGACAAGCGCCTGCGGGGTACGGAGGGAAAGAAGAAGCTCAAGGAGCACAAGCCGGAGAAGAGCGGCTTCCAATAACCAACAAAATTGGCCGGGATGTGCAGAAACGGGCTGCATATCCCGGTCCTTTTGTGCAAAATGGCGGCTTGACGGAATGGGACGGCAGGCATATACTAAGTGCAACCCAAAAGGGAACTGAATCACGCCCCTCAAACGCAAGGAAGAGAAGAGTAACCGTTAAGATACGGCGCAGAGAGCCCGGTATGGTGGGAACGGGTCCGGAAGGTTTCGGTGAAGATGGTCTCGGAGCGGCGCACCGACTACCGCGAGGTACAGGCTGCGACGGGTGCGCCCGTGAACGCGCGGGAGTATGACTGTACTCCATAAGGCCCTTGACCGTGAGGCGGGGGTGAAGCAAGGTGGTACCACGAAGCGAAAGCTCTCGTCCTTGAACCGGATTCAAGGGCGTTTTTTTGTACTCAGATTTGGGTCAAAACAAGATGAAAAGGAGAAATGAACCATGAAGAAGCTGCTCTCTCTGCTCCTCACCGGCGCGCTGACCTTCGGCCTGCTGGCCGGCTGCGGCTCCACCTCCGGCAATGCCGAGACTCCCGCCGGCGGCGAGACCACCCCCGCGGAATCCAGCGCCCCCGCCGAGACCGGCTCCAACCTGGAGGGTACCGTCCTGAAGGTGGGTGCCACCCCCGCGCCCCACGCCGAGATCCTGGAGGCGGTGAAGGACCTGCTGGCCGAGCAGGGCATCACCCTGGAGATCGTGGAGTTCAACGACTACATCATCCCCAACACCGCCGTGGAGAGCGGGGAGCTGGACGCCAACTACTTCCAGCACATCACCTACATGAACCAGTTCAACGTCAGCGACTCCACCCATCTGGTGAGCGCCGCCGAGATCCACTACGAGCCTCTGGGCCTGTATGCCGCCAAGACCAAGTCCATTGAGGAGCTGGCCGACGGCGCCCAGATCGCCGTACCCAACGACACCACCAACGAGGCCCGGGCTCTGCTGCTGCTCCAGCAGGCCGGTCTCATCACCCTGAAGGAGGGCGCCGGCATCACCGCCACCAAGTCCGACATCGCTGAGAACCCCAAGAATCTGGAGATTGTGGAGCTGGAGGCCAGCCAGATTCCCTCCCGTCTGGAGGACGTGGACCTGGCGGTGATCAACGGCAACTACGCCATTGACGCGGGCCTGAAGGTGGCTGACGCCCTGGCCGTGGAGTCCGCCGACGGCGAGGCTGCCCAGGCCTACGTCAACGTCCTGGCCGTTAAGGAAGGCAACGAGAATGATCCCGCCATCCAGGCCCTGGCCGCCGCCCTCCAGAGCGACACCGCCAAGACCTTCATGGAGGAGACCTATCAGGGCGCCGTCGTCCCCATGTTCTAAACGATACAAGGCCCGCCGGAAGGCGGGCCTTGTGTGTTTCTGAATTCCTATTGATTTTGTGGGAATTATGTGGTATCCTGTAAAAAACAACAGGAGGTCTGGTTTATGAAGATTGCGGATTCCATTGCCCGGCTTATCGGCAATACCCCGCTGCTCAAGCTGGCGGACAACGGCAGCGGGGCGGTGCTGGGTAAGCTGGAGAGTTTCAATCCTCTGTCCTCGGCCAAGGACAGGGCGGGACTGTATATGATTCTGGACGCGGAGGAGAAGGGCCTTTTGAAGCCGGGGGCCGTCATTGTGGAGCCTACCAGCGGCAACACCGGGGTGGCTCTGGCCTACATCGGCCGCCAGCGGGGGTACAAGGTGGTGCTCACCATGCCAGAGACTATGAGTCAGGAGCGGCGGAGCCTGCTTTCCGCTCTGGGTGCGGAGCTGGTGCTCACCGAGGGCGCCAAGGGCATGGGCGGCGCTATTGAGAAGGCCAGGGAGCTGCTGGACACCCTGCCTGGCGTCTGGATGCCCGATCAGTTCAACAACCCTGCCAACGCCCAGGCTCACTACGAGACCACCGGTCCGGAGATCTGGCGGGATACGGCGGGCAAGGTGGATGTGCTGGTGGCCGGAGTGGGCTCCGGCGGCACCATCACTGGCGCGGGCCGCTATCTGAAGGAGCGCAACCCCAAGATCACTGTGGTAGCGGTGGAGCCCGCCGAGTCTCCTGTGCTGTCCGGCGGCAAGCCGGGGCCTCACAAGATCCAGGGCATCGGCGCCGGCTTTGTCCCCGGAACCCTGGATCTGAGCGTGGTGGACAAGGTGCTCCCCGTCCCCGGCCAGGCGGCCATGGATACCGCAAAAGAACTGGCCCGGGGCAAGGGGGTACTGGCGGGCATCTCCTCCGGCGCGGCGTACTGGGCCGCCCTGGAGCTGACCAAGCAGCCGGAATTCCAGGGTAAGACCATTGTGGCCGTCCTCCCCGACACCGGGGAACGGTACCTGTCCACCGGCATTTACGGATAAAGAAAAAGAGACGCTGCATCGGCAGCGTCTCTCAGCTTGTCGAAAAACTCCCCCGCAGGAGAGCCTCGCAGAGTTCCGTCGTCCGCAGGCGACGGAATCAAATCAAAATCCGTCATTTTCGGGGACATGTGCCTCGAAAATGACCCTTCTCATGGCGGAAGGGGGGACTATTTCGCAAGAAATCGAGTCCCTTCCGCCATGCAGCCTTTTGTCGAAAAAGGCACATGTGCCTTTTTCGACAGCCTGAGAGACGCTGCATCGGCAGCGTCTCTTTCCTTTTATGGGCTTGGGAACCGGAGGAGCCACAGGACTCCCCCAGGAAAGAAATATATCCAGGGATAAAGAAGGAGGATCAGCAGCAGCCGATCCATCAGCCCGAGATACAGGGGAATTTGGGGAAACGTCATCATGCTATGGGAGAAATACTGTACGGCCTGTATGATGCCAACCACCAGCAGGGGGAAAAACAACACCGCGTTTACCGTCAGCAGGATCAGCAGCCCCCGCCTAACCCGTCTGGTCCATTTCTGTTCCTCCATGGGGCGCACCAGTCGGGTCAGTCCCGCGATCTGAAGAGAACACCATCCAAGTACCAGCCACAGGGCGGAGGAGCGCAGGCTGGGAAGCAGGAAGGTGAGCCACCCCACATACGGCTTCCTCAGCACAAGAGTAAAGGGAAGCTTAAGCAGAAAGATCCCCAGCAAAATCAGACACCCGATCCCCAGCCGCTTGGCCTCCCGGATCAGGTCCTGATCCGCCGGCAGGCCGTAGAGCACCTGATTCACGTCCGCTTCCAGCACCCCGGCAATCTTCACCAGCATGTCCAAATCCGGCCGGCTGCGGCCGGTCTCGTAGTTGGACACCGTCTGCCTGGTGACGAAGAGCGCCTCCGCCAGGGCCTCCTGGGTCATGCCCTTTTTCTCCCGCAGAGCCTTGATGTTCTTGCCGATATCCCGCATATCCGCTCACCTCACCTCAAGAATAGGCCGAACGGGCGGAGTTGTCACGCAAAGAACCTTTTACATCCGGGGTCAAAGGGGATTTTTGGGGCATTTCTCATGGTAGCGCGCCACCAGATCGGCCAGAGTGACATGGTCCACCACGCTGGACACAGCGGCCTGAATGTCTCGCCAAACTTCCACCGTCACGCACTGGTCCGCACGGCTGCACCGGCACACGTCGTCGCTGTCGGCACAGCTCACCGGGGCCAGGTTGCCCTCCAGGGTGCGGAGAATCTCCCCCACGGTGTACTCCGCCGGGTCCCGGGTGAGCAGGTAACCGCCCCCAGCGCCCCGCACCGAGCGCACCAGGCCCGCCCGGGAGAGCTGGGTTACAATCTGCTCCAAATATTTATCCGAAATTTCCTGCCGCTGGGCCACGTCCCGCAGGGGAACCGCTGAGCCGTTGCTGTGCAGGGCCACATCCAGCATCAGACGCAGGGCGTACCGCCCCTTTGTGGAAATCTTCATGTGCATCCCTACCTTATGTTGTTGGGTAATATAATACCATATTATCGGTAGGAATTCAAGAAAAATTTCCTCTTGACTTTCGCACCAAAAAGTGCTAAAGTCCACACTAAGGAAAGGAGGGTGTGTTCCAGTGACGTACACCGCCGGTTACGGGTATTGGGAGTACCGCTGCTATTTTGCCAGCGGCGCTTTTGCCTGCCCATGACCGGCCTGTGACTGGATACCCCTCTTGTCGAGGAAGAGAGGGACCCGCGGCCGCCCTGGGGCGGCCGCGGGTTCTTGTTTTTTGGACGGGAAAGGAGCAAATTTATGGTAGTGATTATGAAGCCGGGCTTTACTCCGGAGCAGCTGCGGGACGCCATCCGAACCATGGAGGAGGGCGGCGTGAAGGTAATGGTGTCCAAAGGCACCGAGACCACCATTCTGGGTGCCGAGGGCAACGCCGCCGGGATCAATCAGGAGAAGCTCTCCCTGCTTCCCGGGGTGGAGCGGGTGATGCGGGTTACCGAGCCCTACAAGAAGGCCAACCGGAAATACCATCCAGACGACACTCTGGTGGACTTGGGCAGCGGCGCGGCAGTAGGAGGCAAGCGGCTGGCAGTGATCGCCGGACCCTGCTCGGTGGAGAGTGAGGAGCAGATTGTGGGAGTGGCCCAGGCGGTGAAGACAGCCGGGGCTACCGCTCTCCGAGGGGGCGCTTTCAAGCCCCGCACCTCCCCTTACGCCTTTCAAGGTATGGGCAACGACGGCATCCGCCTGCTCCAGGAGGCCAGGGCGGTGACCGGCCTGCCCATCGTTACCGAGATCATGTCCACCGACAATGTGGAGATGTTTGAGATGTGTGTGGATGTGATCCAGGTGGGCGCCCGGAACATGCAGAACTTTGACCTCTTGAAGCAGCTGGGCAGGACCACCAAGCCCATCCTGCTCAAGCGGGGTCTCAGCTCCACCATTGAAGAGTGGCTGATGTCTGCTGAATACATTATGGCCGGGGGCAACGAGAAGGTTATCCTCTGTGAGCGGGGTATCCGCACCTTCGAGACCTTCACCCGCAATACCCTGGATCTGTCGGCGGTCCTGGCGGTGAAGCAGCTCTCCCACCTGCCGGTGGTGGTGGACCCCTCCCACGCCTGCGGCAAGGCCTGGATGGTGGAGCGGATGAGCATGGCGGCCCTGGCGGCGGGGGCGGACGGCCTGATCATCGAGGTACACAACGATCCGCCCCACGCCCTGTGCGACGGCGCCCAGTCCATCACCCCGGAGCAGTTTGCGGCCCTCATGGGCAAGCTGAAGGAGCTGGCGCCCTGTGTGGGAAGGGAGCTGTAAGCATGGAGAAAAAAACACTGGTCATCGTGGGCCTGGGTTTGATCGGCGGCTCTCTGGCCATCGCCCTGAAGGGCTTTGAAGACTATGAGATTGTGGGGGTGGACGTGTCTCAGCCCACCCTGCGCTACGCTGCTGAGCACGGGGTGGGGGACCGGGTGACGGAGCACGCCGGGCAGGTGCTCCCTCAGGCCGATGTGGTGGTCCTGGCGCTCCATCCTCAGGGAATTTTGGACTTCCTGACGGAGCACCGGGAGACTTTCAAGCCCGGGGCGCTGGTGTGGGATGTGTGCGGCGTCAAGTCTGCCATCCTGGAGGGGGCGGCGGCGCTGCCCGACACGGTGGACTTCATCGGCTGCCACCCCATGGCGGGTACTGAATTCTCCGGCGTGGAGCACGCCTTTGGGGCAATGTTTCAGGACTCCCACTTTCTGATGATACCCCGGCCGGACAGCAGGCCGGAGCACATTGCCCTGCTGGAGCGGCTGGCGGCGTACATCGGGTGCAAAGACGTGTGCCGCACCACCGGGGAGGACCACGACGCCCTCATCGCCTACACCAGCCAGATCATGCACATCATCGCCGTGGCGGTGTGCGACGACCCGGACCTGTTTGCCTGCCGGGGGTTTGAGGGTTCCTCCTTCCGGGGCTGCACCCGGGTGGCCGCCCTGGACGTGGGGCTGTGGACCCAGCTGTTCTCCCTGAACCGGCCCGCCCTGCTCTCGGTACTGGACCGGCTGCTGGGCAATCTTCAGGCCTACCGGGACACGCTGGCCTCCGGAGACCGGCAGGCCTTGGCGGACAAGCTTACCTACTCCGCCGCCCGGAAGCGGCAGATGGATTTGCCAGGCCCCGATTTGCTGGCGTAGCAGAAGCGCAAAAAGGCCGCCCCCGAGGGGGCGGCTCAGTCTGTCGAAAAACCCGTTTCATGCTTGATGCATGACCGGGTTTTTCGACAGACTGAAAGCCCAGCCTAAGCTGGGCTTTTTCGACAGCCTCAAATCCGGCGCGGTTTGACCGCGCCGGATTTTTTTGCCCTCTTGTGAAACATTTTCCGCCGGGCTAGGATATTTACA
>NZ_CALXFV010000074.1 GCF_944387675.1 uncultured Flavonifractor sp.
GTGGTTCCTACCGCCGCAGCGGCGACGGAGACTACCACTGCACCCGGGCGGAATTAAACGCCATGCTCTCCGGCCGCCCCCATTAACGACAAAACGCCCGCCGGCAGAAAGCCGGCGGGCGTTTGCCTTGGTTACAGATTGGCGTCCAAAACGTTGGTGTAGGCGGCCGGGGGCATCACGCCCACCTTCCGGTCAAACTCCTTGCCGTCCTTCAGAAACACCACGGTAGGGATGCTCATCACCCCGAAACGCATGGCCAAGTCCGGCTCGTCGTCCACGTTCACCTTGCCCACCAGGGCCTTGCCCTCGTACTTGCCCGCCAGATCCTCCATCACGGGGGCGAGCATCTTGCAGGGTCCGCACCAGGAGGCCCAGAAGTCCACCATAGAAATGCCGTTGGATACCGCCTTGTCAAAACCGTCCTTAGTCAGATGAATGATCGCCATAATCAAATCTTCCTTTCTCTGTGTGTAATAAATAAATTGTGTTAAGAAATGTATTCCAGATATTCCGCCGCCCGGTGGCCCGCCACCTGCCCCTCTCCCACAGCCTTGGAGACCTGGAGGGGCAGGCCGGTGCAGTCGCCGGCGGCAAAGACGCCGGGGATGCTGGTGGCCATATTTCCATCCACCTTGATATAGCTTCCCTCCAGCTCCAGCCCTGGGAGCAGCTCCGCCGGAGCCATGGAGGGGCGGAGGATGAACACCCCCTCGCAGGGGATGGTGGTACCGCCAGCCCGGAGGCCCTCCACCTTCTGCTCCCCCAGTACCTCCAGCTTCCCGGCCTTCACCGCCGGGATGTCGGAGCGCAGGCCGTCGGCGGGATTGGGGCTGACATAGGTGACCTTGCAGCCGATTTCCTTCAGCCAGTTGGCCTCCTGGGGCGCGTCGGCTGCCAGGCCAACCACCGCCACTTCCTTCCCCCGGTAGAGCATCCCGTCGCAGGTGGCACAATAGCTTACCCCTGCTCCCAGATGCTCCCCTTCGCCGGGATACTTGGCCGAACGCACCACGCCGGTGGCCAGCACCACCGCCCGGGCCTGCTCCATCTCGCTGCCGACGCTCAGGTAGAATGTGCCGTTCATGGGCATGATATTCAGCACCCGGCCCTCTTTTTCCTCCACGCCCATCTGCCGGGCGTGGCTGCGGAAGCGCTCCAGCAGCTCTCCGCCGGTCACATCATAAAAGCCCAGGTAGTTGTCGATCCGCTCCGTCTTGTACAGGGGATTGTCCCGCAGATCTCCGCTGACCACCAGCACCGACCTGCCCCTGGCCCGAACCTGGATGGCCGCAGACAACCCCGCCGGACCGCCGCCGATTACCGCAACGTCGTACACCGGTACTCCTCCTCCCTGTCGCCGAACAGCGCCGCAATCACCGCCGCCGCCGACCGGTCTGCCACCTCATAGTAGACCTCATTCCCGGCCCGCTCGGCGCGGACGATCCCCGCCGCCTTCAGACGCATGAGATGCTGGGAGATGCAGGACTGGGACTGGCCGGTGTGGCTCTCCATACAGCCCACGTTGCGGCAGCCGTTGACCAGCAGCCCCCGGACAATTTGCAGGCGCAAGGGGTGGGAAAGGGCCTTGAGCAGCTCCGCTTTCTGGGCATAGCCGGTATCTGCTTCCATTCGTCTCACCTCATTTGCTTTTTCTAATATTATTATATTCTAATATTCAAATATGTCAACCCTCTTTTTAAAAATTTTTTCTTCCCACCGCCCAAGGCCCATCCGCTCTTGCATTTTTTGCCTGATGGGGTTAAAATATTGGTTCGTATCAAGATAGAAGGAGTGAACAGGATGCCAGAAGAGCTGAATCCCACCATGACGCAGAACTTTATCCATGATTTTATTGATGAGGACATCGCCCAGGGTGGTCAGTTTCAGGGCATGACCGTCCACACCCGGTTCCCGCCGGAGCCTAACGGCTATCTGCACATCGGCCATGCCAAGGCCATTTTCGTGGATTTCGGCACGGCGGAGAAGTACGGCGGGCTGTGCAACCTGCGCATGGACGACACCAACCCCACCAAGGAGGATGTGGAATACGTGGAGGCCATCCAGGAGGACATCCACTGGCTGGGCTACGACTGGGGCGACCGGTTCTATTTTGCCTCAGATTATTTTGAAAAGATGTATGAGTACGCCGTGGAGCTGATCAAAAAGGGGCTTGCCTACGTGTGCGAACTCACGCCGGAGGAGTTCAAGGCGTATCGCGGAGACGTGAACACCCCCGCCCGCTCCCCCTGGCGGGACCGTCCTGCGGAGGAATCCCTGGACCTCTTTGCCCGGATGCGGGCGGGCGAATTCCCCAACGGCAAGTACACCCTCCGGGCCAAGATTGACCTCAGCAGCGGCAACTTCAACATGCGGGACCCGGTCATTTACCGCATCAACCACATGCACCACCACCGCCAGGGGGACAAGTGGTGCATCTACCCCATGTACGATTTCGCCCACCCCATTGAGGACGCTCTGGAGGGGATTACCCACTCCCTGTGCTCCCTGGAGTTTGAGGATCACCGGCCCCTGTACGACTGGGTGATCCAGAACTGCCCCGTCCCCGCCAAGCCCCGGCAGATCGAGTTTGCCCGGCTGGGCATCAACTATACGGTGATGAGCAAGCGCAAACTCCGCCAGCTGGTGGAGGAGGGCCGGGTCTCCGGCTGGGACGACCCCCGCATGCCCACCCTGTGCGGCCTGCGCCGCCGGGGCTATACCCCCCGCTCCATCCGCAACTTCTCCGAGCGCAACGGCGTGAGCAAGGCGGCCTCCACTGTGGAATTTGCCTTTTTGGAGCACTGCCTGCGGGAGGATTTGAATGAAAGCGCCCAGCGGCGGATGGCGGTGCTCCGCCCCGTCAAGCTGGTGATTACCAATTACCCCGCCGGGCAGAGCGAGACCTTCTCTGTGGAAAACAACCCCAACCGCCCCGAGGACGGCAGCCGGGAGGTCACCTTCTCCCGGGAGCTGTATATTGAGGCCGACGACTTCCTGCCCCAGCCGGTACCCAAGTACAAGCGGCTCTACCCCGACGGCCCGGAATGCCGGCTGAAGGGGGCCTATGTCATCAAGTGCGTGGGCTACGAGACCGACGAGGCGGGCAATATCACCCAGATTGCCGCCGAATACGACCCGGACAGCCGGGGGGGCGACCCCGCCGACGGTCGGAAGATTAAGGGCGCCACCATCCACTGGGTGGACGCCGCCACCGCCGTGGACGCGGAGGTGCGGCTGTATGACAACCTGTTTACCGACGCCGACCCCGACGCCGGGGACAAGAATTTTCTGGACTGCCTGAACCCCAGCTCCCTGGAGGTGCTCACCGGCGCCAAGGTGGAGGCCGGGCTGGCCGGGGCGGAGGCGCCCGCCTCCTTCCAGTTCCTGCGCCAGGGCTATTTCTGCGTGGACAACCGGGACTCCAGGCCGGACAAGCTGGTATTCAACCGCTCGGTCAGCCTGAAGGATTCCTTTAAATTCTGAGGAAACAAAACAGCGGGCGGCCCCAGGCCGCCCGCTGGAGGCTGTCGAAAAAGTGGCGGAGCCACTTTTTCGAGTAGGATGCAGGCCGCTGCGCGCAGGATTTGTCCGTCTGCGGCGGACAAATCCCACACTTGCGGCCTGAGCAGTGTTTTCAGCCACGCACGTGTCGCGGCTGAAAACAGATTTCCACTTCCTTCGCGCCTGCGGGCGCGAACTCTGCGAGGCTTTTTCGACAGGCTGCAGCGGGCGGCCCCAGGCCGCCCGCTGTGCTTCCGCTGTAACTGGAGGTTACTGATATGAAACGGTATCTGTTCCGCAACGACTACTCCTTCGGCGCCCATCCCAAGGTGATGGACGCGGTGTGCGCCGTCAATCTGGAGGGCAACTGGGGCTACGGCGACGACGGCTACACCGCCCGGGCCAAGGAGCGCATCCGCCAGGTGTGCGGCTGTCCCGACGCCATGGTGGAGTTCCTGGTGGGAGGCACCCAGACCAACGTGGTGGCCTGCGCCTTCCTTCTCAAGCCCTGGCAGTCGGTGATCTGCCCCACCTCCGGCCACCTCAACGGCCACGAGGTGGGTGCTTTTGAGGCCACCGGCCACAAGATTATCCCCGTGGAGGTGGGCGGTGACGGCAAGATTACCCCGGAAATGCTCCCTCCGGTGCTGGAGTGGCACCAGGACCCCCATCTAACCCAGCCCAAGCTGGTGTACATCTCCAATGCCACCGAGAACGGCGCGGTCTACACCAAGGCGGAGCTTACCGCCCTGTCGGATTTCTGCCACAAAAACGGCCTGCTCCTCTTTGTGGACGGTGCCCGGCTGGGGGCAGCCCTCACCTCCCCCGCCAACGATTTGACCCTGCCGGAATTCGCCGCCCTGGTGGACGCCTTCTACATCGGCGGTACCAAGAACGGCGCCATGTTTGGGGAGGCTCTGGTCATCACCCGGCCTGAACTGGCCGACGGCTTCTTCCGTATGAAAAAGCGGATGGGCGCCGTGATGGAGAAGGGCTGGATTCAGGGGGTCACCTTCCTCACGCTCTTCGGGGCGGACGAGCTGTACTTCTCCATGGCCCGCCAGGGCAACGAGATGGCCGCCCGCCTCCAGGAGGGGCTGCGCTCCAAGGGCTGGACGCTGTGGGTGGAGTCCCCCACCAATCAGGTGTTTGCCGTCATCCCCAATGAAATCAAGCCCCAGGTGGATGCGGTGTGCGACTGCGAGGTGTGGTGTCCCTATGACGAAAGCCACACCGTCATCCGCTTCGTCACCTGCTTCCACACCAGCCAGGCTGACGTGGACGGCCTGCTCTCCGCCCTGCCTACCCTGTAACAGGCAGCAAAAATCCCCGGAGCGGTATTGCTCCGGGGATTTTACTCATTCAATCTCACATCAGGCGGACGGTGTGGTAGACCGCCAGAATCAGCAGCCAGGCCACCAGCACCCCGTACAGGACGGTAAGGCCGCCCAGTACCGCTGCGGCAATCACCACCGCCGCCACCAGCGCGCAGGTGACATACAGCATGGCGTAGTTGGCGCTTTTGGGCAGCACCCGGGTCAGCTTGCCCTTTACGGTCAGCTTGCCCTGGTTCTTCTGGAGCAGCCGGAAAAGCACCGCCGCAGCCACCAGAATCACCGCCAGCACCACCGCGTAGCCGTAGGCCACAGTTGCGGACAGGCCGGTGCGGGGGATCACCTTGATGCCCAGCAGTCCCAGGGCGCTGAGCAGGGCGGCGAAAAAGAACTCCCGCTGATAGAGGTAGTAGATCAGGGCCAGCACCGCCACAGCGGGAACAGCCACATACAGGAAGCGGACCCCGCTGCTGTCAAAGACCCGGATCACCACCGCGCACGCCGCCAGGGCCAGCGCCGCCAGGGTCAGCCCCCCGGTAAGCCGCACCAGCCGGCCCGCCCGCCGGGCCGCCAGCCACAACAGCAGCATTCCCACAAAGCAGATAGGCAGCACAATGGCCAAAATCTGGAACAGCCCCCGCAGGGCATAGGCCAGCTCCACCTGGGCCTGGTCCACGGTGTAGTTGACGTATACTTTATTCAACAGCAGCAGCAGCATCTCCAACAGAACGGAACCCACGATCCACCAGAGGACCTTGTTGAGGATTACGTCCTCCTGTCTGGCACGCAGCGCCTGCTTTTCTTTTCTGTTCATGCATCCATCTCCTGTAGGCGGCATCCTCCGCCGGTCTCCCGGGCCATCCGCGCCCTCGAAATCATCAATCTCGTATAGTTTACCAGAATTCGCGCCATATTGCAAGTCAAGAATCCCTACCCCCTTTCCCGGGAAAAGAAAATGTGGTAAAATGTCGGTTGTTCCTTTTTTATAAACTATTAGGAGTATGCCATGAAACGTGCGATTTCTTTCCTTCTCATTCCGGTTTTTCTGCTGCTCTCCGGCTGCGGTGTTCAGCAGGCCCAGGAGCAGTTTTTCACCATGGATACCGTCATGTCCGTCACCGTCTACGGCAAGGGGGCGGAGGAGACGGCCTCCGCCGCCCGGCAGGTGGTGGAGACGCTGAACGGCGTGCTCTCCCGTACCGACGGGAACAGCCTCATCTCCCAGCTCAACGCCCACGCCGGGGACGGCACGGCAGTGGAGCTGGATGGGGATACTCTGGAGCTGCTCACCTTTGCCCAGCGGATGGCCCGGCTGCTGCCCGGAGATTTCGACATCACCATTGCCCCGGTGATGGATGCCTGGGGCTTCACCGGGGAGGAGCGCCACGTACCGGAGGAGGAGACCCTGGCCCAGGCTCTGGCCCTGGTGGACAGCGAAAAGCTACTGCTGGACGAGGCCGCCGGCACCGCCCGGCTGGAGGAGGCCGGCATGGCGGTGGATCTGGGTTCCATCGCCAAGGGCTACGCTGCCGCCCGGGCGGAAGAGGTACTGCGGGAGGCGGGAATCACCTCCGCCCTGCTGGATTTGGGCCGCAACATCACCCTCATCGGCTCCAAGCCCGACGGCACCTCCTGGCGGGTGGGCATAGCCGATCCCCAGGATGACAGTCAGTCTCTGTGCGTCCTCTCCCTGGAGGATCAGACCGCCTCCACCTCCGGGGGCTATGAGCGGTGGTTTGAAGAGGACGGGGTGCGCTACCACCATATTATCGACCCCAAAACCGGCTATCCCGCCAGCTCCGGCCTGTTGTCGGTAACGGTGATCTCCCCCGACCACCTGCTGGCCGACGCCCTGTCCACCGCCCTGTTTGTGGCGGGGCCGGAAACAGCCATGGAGTTATGGCGGAGCCGGACGGATTTTGAGCTGGTGCTGTGTACCGACCAGGGCCAGCTTCTGGTCACCGAAGGTTTGGAGGCCGGATTTGAATTTCGGGGAGAGGAGCAGGGCTATGGCTACCAGATCGTCCGCCGCTGACCGCCGCCGCCCCACGCCGGGGGATCTGCTGGTGGTGCTGGCCGTGGCAGCCGCCGCCGTGGCGCTGCTGCTGGCGCTGCGCCAGGAAAGCGGAAACTTTTTGACCGCCTCCGTCGTCTTAGATGGTGAAACCATCGCACAGTACGACCTGGCCGCCCTTACCGGTCCGGTGACCCTGGAGGTGGACGGCGCCCTCTATCCCCTGACCATCCAGGCCGAACCGGGCCGCATCCGTATTCTGGAGAGCAGCTGTCCCGGACAGGATTGCGTCCATACCGGCTGGGCCAGCCAGGCGGGCCAGCAGATCATCTGTCTGCCCAACCGGCTGGTGATCTCCCTGGAGGGACGGATACCCGGGGATATTGACGCGGTTACCGGCTGAATGTTCCATCCGTTTCCGGGCGTTTTTAAAAATCGGAGGTGAATCCTCTTGTCCACATCTCTGCGGCGGCTGACCCGCTGCGCCGTCCTCACCGCTCTGGCTCTGGCCCTCTCAGTGGCGGAGGGTCTGGTGCCGCTGACCCTTCTCTTTCCTCTGCCCGGGCTGCGGCTGGGCCTGGCCAATCTGGTGACGGTGTATGCCCTGTGCCGCCTCTCCGGCCGGGAGGCGCTGCTCATCCTCATCGCCCGGTGTCTGCTGGGCGCCCTGCTGGGGGGCAATTTGACGGCCCTGGCCTTTTCTCTCACCGGCGGCCTGCTGGCCCTGGGGGTGATGGCCCTGCTGCTCCGGGTCAGCTGCCTGTCCCTGTTCGGGGTGTCCATCGCCGGGGCCGCCGCTCACAACACCGGCCAGATTCTGGCCGCCATGGCGGTGCTGGGGGGGAAGGCCCCCCTGGTCTACCTGCCGCCGCTGCTGCTGTGCTCCCTGGTCACCGGGGCGGTCACCGGCGGGGCCTCTATCCTGTTGGTCCATCGGATTCCAAATTTAGGTGACATAAAATCTTAAGGATTTGTCACCACTTTGTAGTTGCTTTTATCCTGCTATGTCGTAAGATGGTACCCAGACAGAAAGAATACAGGAGGTCTGATTCCCATGAACTGTTTGATGCGGCGGGCCGCCGCTCTGGGTTTGGCAGCGGTCTTGATGCTCCCCCTGGCTGCCTGCGGCGGAAAGGAAGGTCCGGGGAAGCCGGACGCATCCGCCCCCGCAGCGGAGGCCACCCCTACGCCGGAACCCACACCCACACCCACCCCCGACCCCTATGAGGCGGTGCGCACTTACTGGAGCGAGGAGCAGCTCACCCAGGCCTGGGGTCCCGACCAGGTGGTGGAGCACCTGTTCTTCCACCCGGTCATTGCCTACCCGGAGTACACCTTCTCCAGCGCCATTTCCGCCGACCGGCAGGCTGGTCTGGACGACTGGATGGTGACCGCGGACGAGTTCAAGAAGATTATTCAGAGCGTATATGACAAGGGCTACATCCTGGTAAACATGGGGGACGTGTGGAGTGAGGTTACCGACGAGACCGGCGTCACCCGCATGGAGCGCAACACCCTGATGCTCCCCGAGGGGAAGAAGCCCCTTATCATCTCCTTTGACGATGTAAACTACTACCAGTACATGTTGGACGAGGGCTTTACCTCCAAACTGGTGCTGGGGGAAGACGGGCAGATCTGGGCGGAGACGAAGGACCCCTTTACCGGAGAGGTCTCCCTCACCCGGGATCTGGATGCCACTCCCATTCTGGATGACTTTGTTCTGGAGCACCCCGACTTCTCTCTCAACGGCGCCAAGGCCATCTACTCCCTCACCGGGTACGAGGGGATTTTGGGCTACCGCACCCAGAACGATATCGACATTGCCGCCGATGACCCCGCCCGCCCCGCCTTTGACGCCAACCGGGCCGCCGAAATTGAAGCGGTCAAGCCCATCATTGCCCGGCTGAAGGAGACCGGCTGGACCTTCGGCTCCCACACCTGGGGCCATATCCGGCTGGACAGCCGTCCCATGGAGTCGGTGGAGCGGGACACCCTCCGCTGGGCAGAGGAGGTGGGCAGTCTGGTGGGACCCACCAACATCCTCTTCTACCCCCACGGCGGCCGCCCCGACGGGGATGACTGGCATAAGACCGGGCCGGTGTTCCAGTACCTTCAGAGCCAGGGGTTCCGCATCTTTGCCAGCGTGGGCATCAACTCCTTCTCCTATATCAAGGGCGATATCTCCGCCGTCATCTGCGACCGGCTCCATCCCGACGGTACCACCCTGCGCAACGGCAAGGCCCTGGAGTGGTATCAGCAGTTCTACGACGCCCGGGAGATCATCGATCTGAACGTGCGGCCCAATCTGGGTACCAGCTGGTGACGGCCCGCCCCGTTGCGAAAGAGAAAAAATCATGGTACAATGGGTTTCCAAACCCATTGTACCATTTTTTATGCGAGGAGGCGCCGTGATGACTGACCAAGAACTGGTGGAGCTGGCCTTTACCATGCTGGAACGCTCCTATGTCCCCTACTCCCATTTCCCCGTGGGCGCCGCGCTGGAGTGCGCCGACGGCACCGTATTCACCGGCTGCAATGTGGAGAACGCCGCCTACGGCTCCACCATCTGCGCCGAGCGCACCGCCCTGGTGAAGGCGGTGAGCGAGGGCCACAGAGATGACTTTGTCCGGCTGGCGGTGGTGGGCAACTCTACCGAACCTTGCTGGCCCTGCGGCTCCTGCCGGCAGATGCTCTATGAGTTTGCCCCCAGCCTCACCGTACTGGTGGCGCAAAGGGACCACAGCTTCGTGACCCTCCATCTGAAGGAGCTGCTGCCCTACGGCTTCGGCCCCAAATCCCTGGACTGATGACACAGAGCATCGTATATGCAGTTCCCTGCCCCGAGTATAGCCGGGTTGAGGGCGTCCTGCGGGATACGCTGGCCCGGCTGGGTGGCATGGAGCGGTTTGTAAAGCCGGGGGAACGGATTCTGCTGAAGGTCAATCTCCTCCGTCCCGCTCCGCCGGAATCGGCGGTGTGTACCCACCCGGCGGTGGTGGAGGCAGTGGCCAGGTTAGTCAAGCAGGCCGGCGGACGGCCGGTGATTGCCGACAGCCCCGGCGGTGCTCTGCACAAGGAGGCCGTTCTGCGGCACCTGTATGAAAAGACGGGCATGGCCCGGGCCGCCGCCCGGTCCGGGGCGGAGCTGAGCTACGACACCTCCACCCGTCTGGTGACCCTTCCCCGGGGAAAGCTGCTCCGCCAGGCGGAGGTCATCACCCCTGCGGCGACGGCCGACGGGGTATTCGACCTGTGCAAAATGAAGACCCATGTGCTCATGGGCATGACCGGGGCGGTAAAAAATAACTTCGGGATTATTCCCGGCCTGTCCAAGGTCGGCTTTCACGGCAGTCACCCGGACCGGATGGATTTTGCCGATGTAGTACTGGATTTGACCGGATACCTCTCCCCCCGGCTGTCTGTCATGGACGGAGTGCTGGCCATGGAGGGGGAGGGGCCCGGCGCCTCCGGCACTCCCAGACAGGTGGGGCTGCTGCTGGTCTCGGAAAGCCCCCTGGCCCTGGATACGGCGGCGGCGGAGCTGATGGGCCTGCCCCGACAGTCCAATCCCTTGCTGCTGGCCGCCCAGCGGCGGGGCCTCACTCCCTGCCGGGCGGAGGAGGTGGAGCTTGCGGGGGGCAGCTGGGAGGCGCTGCGCATCCCGGACTACCGCTTCCCCTCCAACGTGCGCCGGGATTTGATGGAATTTCTGGGACCTCTGGCTGGGCCGGCCAAAAAGCTGTGCAAGGTCCTTCTCTCCCAAACCCCGAAAATCACTCCGGCGCGCTGTGTGGGCTGCGGTATCTGCCGGGACGCCTGCCCCGGCAAGGCCATCACCCTGGAGGGCGGCAAGGCCAGGGTTCACCCCGCCTCCTGCATCCATTGCTACTGCTGCCACGAACTCTGTCCCCAAAAGGCGGTGGCGCTGAAGCGGGGACCTCTGGACAGTCTGCTGAAATAGAAAAAGGCCGCTGCATACGCAGCGGCCTCAGTCTGTCGAAAAACCTTCCTCAGAGGAAGCCTCGCAGAGTTCCGTCGCCCGCAGGCGACGGAATAAAATCAAAATCCGTCATTTCCGGGGACATGTGCCTCGGAAATGACACTTCTCATGACGGATGGGGTGACTTTTTCGCAAGAAATCGAGCCCCATCCGTCATGCAGCCTCTTGTCGAAAAAGTCCAGCTTAGGCTGGGCTTTTTCGTTTATAAGCGGTAAAATAGCAGAAGGTGGTGAGAGCGATGCT
>NZ_CALXFV010000075.1 GCF_944387675.1 uncultured Flavonifractor sp.
CCGGAGCCTCCGCTTACGCGAATGCTCCGGTCCTCCATCAGAAAGCGGACAAACTGCCGGTAGATCCGGCAGCGTGGATAGTCCACCACCTGTTTAATTTGTAATTGATAGGTTGGCATGGCTTTCTCCTTTTTATATATAAGGTATGAAATTGAGTTCGCCAACGAAAAAACCGTTGACTTGAACATCTTTGAGGCTTATGCTATACTTGTTTCTGTATGAATCCGCAAGATAATCCTGCGCGGGACTCATACAGGCTTTCCTGCAAATGGGGCAATTTTACAATGGCGTCTTTGAAAACAATGTAGCCATTTACTGTGCCAATTTGAAGCCGATATTGAGCCGATTTCGTGCCAATACAACTTTCCACAACTTTTTTACAACTTTTGCCCCGAACCAGACGGCACAGGAGGACACACTATGGAATCCAAAAAGTTAGAAAAACCTCGTAAAAATGGCACTTTTTCAACCTTACGGGGCGTGATGAATCCGCATGAAGAGGACAGAGGGGTGTTCCCGACCATGAAGCCCCTGGATTGATCAGAACTGGCATACCGGAGGAATTCAATTCCTTCGGTATGCTTTTCTGCGTAAAACACAGGTGCGCAGGGGGTACGGCCCTGCGCAGGGAGGTCCCATTGTGATCAGAAGAATCGCACTCTGGATGCGGGATATGTTTATCCGCAGCCGGAGCATGAACGCCACCCGGGTGGTGGCGGGTTCCTTCGCGGCCATTATCCTGGTGGGAGCGCTGCTGCTTACCTTGCCCATTGCCTCCCGGGACGGGCAAAGCGCCGGATTTTTCACCGGACTGTTTACCGCCACTTCGGCCACCTGCGTCACCGGTCTGATCCTGGCAGACACCTGGACCCAGTGGACTCTGTTCGGCCAGGTGGTCATCCTGGCCATGATCCAGCTGGGGGGACTGGGCTTCATGACGGTGATTACCCTGGTGTCCTTTGCCCTCCACCGGCGCATCGGCCTGTCCGAACGGCTGATTATGGTGTCCACCCTGAACCTGAACGACCTGGACGGGGTGGTGCGCATGGTGCGCCACGCCCTGATGGGGACCTTCCTGATGGAGGGGGTGGGGGCGGTGATCCTCTCCGCCTGCATGATTCCCGATTTCGGGGTGGCGGGAGGCATCTGGCGGGGGGTGTTCCACGCCGTCTCCGCCTTCTGCAACGCGGGGTTTGACCTGCTGGGGGGAAAATTCGGCGCCTTTTCCAGTCTGGCGGGCTATCAGGACCACCCGGCGGTGCTGCTCACCATTGCCTGCCTCATTGTGGTGGGAGGCCTGGGCTTTTTCGTGTGGGAGGACATCCTGCAAAAGCGCTCCTTCCGCCGCCTGTCGGTATACAGCAAAATGGTGCTGCTGATGACCGGTCTGCTGCTGCTGGGAGGGACGGCCTTCTTTTTCGTGGAGGAATACGGAAATCCCGCTGTTTTGGGGGAGATGCCCCTGGGGCAGAAGCTGTACAACGCCCTGTTCCAGTCCGTCACCCTGCGCACGGCCGGCTTTGACGCCATCGGCCAGGGCAACCTGAGCGACAGCAGCAAGGCCTTTTCCTCCATTCTCATGCTGATCGGCGGCTCCTCCGGCTCCACCGCCGGCGGCCTGAAGACCGCCACGGTGGCGGTGCTGCTGCTGGCCCTCCGCTCCGGCCTGGCCGGTCGGGAGCAGGTGACCTTCCGGGGCCGCACCATCCCCTACCGCCGGGTACTCAGCGCCATGACCCTGGCGCTGGTGATGCTGCTGCTGTTTCTGGTGGGTTCTATGGTGATTTCCACCGCGGAGGGTCTACCCTATCTGGACTGCGCCTTTGAAGTGGCCTCCGCCATGGGAACGGTGGGACTGACCACCGGCCTGACTCCCACCCTCAGCCCCTTCTCCCAGAGTCTGCTCATCCTGCTGATGTATACCGGACGGGTGGGGGTACTCTCCTTCTCTATCGCCCTGATGACCCGGAGCCGGAGAGGGGCCAAAATCCGATATCCTGAAATGAATGTGATGATTGGCTGAGCGATTTGTTCCGGAAGGACGTGTGAGGATTGAAGACCTTTGTTGTCATTGGCCTGGGCCGGTTCGGCAGCGCGGTGGCCATGGAACTGAGCGCCCTGGGCCACGAGGTGCTGGCTCTGGACGACTCCGAGGAAAATGTGGAGAAGGTGGCCGACAAGGTCACCCATGCCGTCACCGGGGATGCCCGGGACCCGGCGGTATTGCGGGCGCTGGGGGTGCGCAACTACGACTGCGCCATTGTGGCGGTGGGCGTGGATGTGGGCGCCTCCGCCCTGGTTACCCTGAACCTGAAGGAGCTGGGGGTCCGGCAGGTGATCTGCAAGGCCCAGAGCCACGTCCACCGGAAGGTGCTGGAGAAAATCGGCGCCGACCGGGTGGTATTTCCCGAGCATGAGATGGGAGTCAAGCTGGCCCAGGGCCTGTCCAGCTCCAACGTGCTCAACTTTATTGAACTCAGCGATGATTTCGGCATTGTGGAAACCGCGATTCCCCGGGAGTGGCAGGGAAAGACCATCCTGGAGCTGAACGTGCGGGCCAAGTATAAGGTAAATATCATTGCTGTGCGGAAAAAAGGCATGGAGGAGTTCAACGTCACCCCCGGCCCGGACACCCGCATGGAAGCGGGGGACACGGTGGTAGCGCTGGGCCGGACCGAGGATGTGAACCGGCTCCAGGACCTGTGAGGAGGTCCGGCATGGAGCAGATTACCAGCCGGTCCAATCCCCTGATGGTCCACCTGCGGAAGCTGGGCAGCTCCCATGGCTACCGGACCAAGACGGGAGAATACCTGGGAGACGGGAGCAAGCTGCTCCGGGAGGCCCTTCTCTGGCAGACGGAACTGACCGCGGTGGTGTACACCCGGGGGACCGAGCTGCCCCAGCTGCCGCAAGCTGTGCGGGTGGTGGAGGTGCCGGAGGGACTGATGTCCTACATCAGCCCCATGGAGACCCCCCAGGGAGTACTTTTTTCCGCCCGGCGGCCGGCCAGCGTTCTGCCGGAGCGCCTGCCGGGCGGGCGGTATCTGGCCCTGGAGGGAGTGCAGGACCCGGGCAATGTGGGTACCATCCTCCGCACCGCCGACGCCTTTGAGGCCGACGGGCTGTTTTTGCTGGGGGGCTGCGCCGACCCGTACAGCCCCAAGACCCTCCGCGCCTCCATGGGGGCGGTCTTCCGCCGCCCGGTGTGGAGCTGTACCCTGGAGGAGCTGTGCGCCCTGCTGAGACGGGCGGAACTGCCCCTGGTGGGGACCGCCCTGCGGCCGGACACGGTGGATGTGCGCCAGGCGGACCTGAGCCGGGCCGTGCTCCTCATCGGCAGTGAGGGCCGGGGGCTGAGCCAGGCGGCTCTGGCCGCCTGCAACCAGACGGTACGCATTCCCATGAGTGAACGCTGCGAATCCCTCAACGCCGCGGTGGCCGCCGCGGTGGTATTGTGGGAAGGCTGGCGTTAAGCGCGGAAAGGAGGAGGCCGTGGCGGCGATATCCTATCTGATTTGGCTGACCACCAGAGAGGGCATTCGACCGGAGGTGGCGGCGGGCCTGCTCCGGCATTTCGGCACGGCGGAGGCGGTCTACTACGCCGACGCCGGAGAATATGAGCTGCTCTCCCTTCCCGCCCGGCTGAGCCGTTCCCTGCTGGACAAAAATCTGGATGGGGCGGAACGGGTTCTGGAGCAGTGTGACCGGCAGGGCATCTTTCTGCTCACCTGCCAGGACGCCGCCTATCCCGAACGGCTGGGACAGATGGACGATCACCCGCTGCTCCTCTACGGCAAAGGCAGTCTGCCCCGGGTGGACGGAGAGGTGGCCGTGGGCGTGGTAGGCAGCCGGAGATGTACGCCCTACGGGCAGAGCATGGCGGGTCGGATTACCATGGAGCTGGCCCGCAGTGGGGCGGTGGTGGTGTCCGGCCTGGCGGAGGGAATTGACGCCGCCGCTTTGAAGGGCGCCCTTCAGGGCGGAGGCCGGGTGATCTCCGTGCTGGCTGGGGGCGTGGATGTGGTCTATCCCGCCTGCAACCGCTGGCTGTACCAGGATATCCAGGCCGCCGGCGCGGTCCTGTCGGAGGCGCCGCCGGGTACCCGGCCGGAGGGCTGGCGGTTCCCTGTCCGCAACCGAATCCTCAGCGGCCTGTCCCTGGGTGTGCTGGTGGTGGAGGCGGGGGAGCGCAGCGGCGCTCTCATCACCGCCCACCACGCCCTGGACCAGGGCCGGGATGTGTTTGCCGTCCCCGGTCCGGCGGACGCCCCTATGAGCGTTGGGACCAACGACCTGATCTCCCGGGGGGAGGCCCGGCTGATCCGCTCCGCCTGGGACATCTTGTGGGAATATACCGGCCGGTACCCGCAAAAGCTGACCTTTCCTCCGCCTCTCACCGCAGAGGAGGCGGAGGGGCGTCTGGCACCCGACCCCGCCTCGGCGGCCCGGGAGACGCCGCCGGAGCCGGAGGAGGTGCCCAGGCCGGAAACGCCGGAGGAGGCGCAGCTGCCGCTGCTGGACCGGGCGGAGCTGGACCGCCTGGGAGATGAGCAGCGGGCCATTCTCCGCCTGCTGGCGGAGCGCAGGCTGACCGCCGATGAGCTGGTGGGCCGCACTGACATCCCCGCCCGGCGGGTGAATACCGCCCTGACCATTCTGCAGGCCCAGGGCTATTTGCAGGAATTACCGGGCCGGCGCTTCTGTGCCGCCGTCCGTTTGGAACAAGACCAATAAAGGAGTAACAAACTGTGGCAAAATCGAATCTGGTAATCGTCGAGTCTCCGGCGAAGGCCAAGACCATTGGGAAATATCTGGGTCCCGGCTATGAGGTGAAGGCCTCCATGGGCCACGTCCGGGACCTGCCCAAGAGCAAGATCGGCGTGGATGTGGAGCATGGCTTCACCGTGGACTATCAGCCCATCAAGGGCAAGGAAGAGATTATCACAGACCTGAAGAAGGCCGCCAAAAAGAGCGAAAAGGTCTTTCTGGCCACCGACCCGGACCGGGAGGGGGAGGCCATCTCCTGGCATCTGAAGGAGATGCTGGGCATCCCCGACGACAAGACCTATCGGGTGACCTTCAACGAGATCACCAAAAAGGTGGTCAACGACTCCATTGCCAACCCCCGCCCCATCGATATGGACCTGGTCAACGCCCAGCAGGCCCGCCGGGTGCTGGACCGCATTGTGGGCTACCAGATCTCCCCTCTGCTGTGGAAGAAGATCCGCCGGGGCCTGTCCGCCGGACGGGTGCAGTCGGTGGCCACCCGCCTGGTGTGCGAGCGGGAGGAGGAGATCCGAGCCTTTGTCCCCCAGGAGTACTGGTCCCTGGAGGCCGATCTGGCCCGGATTGCCCCCAACCTGGGCCAGTTCAAGGCCGCCTTTTATGGCCGGGAGAAGAAGGTGGAGCTCCACAGCAGAGACGAGGTGGACGCCGTGGCGGAGGCGGTGCGTACCGCCCCCTTCACCGTCACCGGAGTGAAACGGCAGGATAAGCTGCGCAGCCCCGCGCCCCCCTTCATCACCTCCACCCTCCAGCAGGAGGCCAGCCGCAAGCTGAACATGACCCCCCGCCGCACCATGTCCATCGCCCAACAGCTGTATGAAGGCGTGGACATCGCCGGAGAGGGTACCGTGGGCCTGATCACCTATATGCGTACCGATTCCCTCCGCCTGTCGGAGGAGGCCACCGCCGCCGCCCGGGACTTCATCCTCTCCCGGTACGGCCAGAACTACTATCCCGGCAAGACCCGGGTGTACAAGACCAAGTCCGGCGCCCAGGACGCCCACGAGGCCATCCGGCCCTCCAACGTGTACCTGACGCCGGAGGACGTGAAGAAGGATTTGACGGCGGAGCAGTACAAGCTCTACAAGCTGATTTGGAGCCGGTTTCTGGCCTGCCAGATGGCCTCCGCCGTGTATGACAGCGTGGCCATCGAGGTGAGCTCCGCCGGCTACACCTTCCGGGCCAACCACTCCGCCCTGAAATTCTCCGGTTACACCGCCGTGTATGTGGAGGGGAAGGACGAGGAGGAGGAGGCCGCTCAGTCCCCCCTGCCCGACTTGAGGGAGGGGGAGGGCGTGGAGCTGAAGGACCTGAAGAGCGACCAGCACTTCACCCAGCCCCCCAGTCGGTACACCGAGGCCACCCTCATCAAGGCCCTGGAGGAGAAGGGCATCGGCCGACCCTCCACCTACGCCCCCACCATCTCCACCATCCTGGATAGGGAGTATGTGGTGAAGGAGGGGAAGAACCTCCGGCCCACCCCCCTGGGGGAGGTGGTTACCGGCCTGATGAAGGATAAATTCACCGATATTGTGGACACCGCCTTCACCGCCAACATGGAGGAGCAGCTGGACGAGGTGGAGACGGGCAAGGTGGACTGGAAGAGCCTGCTTACCCAGTTCTACGGCGGCTTTGAAAAGGAATTGAAGCAGGCGGAGACCGACCTGGACGGGGAGCGCATCAAGGTCCCCGACGAGGTTTCCGACGTCATCTGCCCCAAGTGCGGCCGCAACCTGGTGTTCAAGTCGGGCCGGTTCGGCCGGTTTCTGGCCTGCCCCGGCTGGCCGGAGTGCGACCACACCCAGCCCATCGTGGTGGAAATGCCGGGCAAATGCCCCAAGTGCGGGGGTAAGATCCTGAAAAAGACCTCCAAGCGGGGCTTTGCCTACTACGGCTGTGAAAACAACACCAACAAGGATGAGGCCCGCCGCTGCGACTTTATGACCTGGGACGTGCCGGTGAAGGAGACCTGCCCATCCTGCGGACAGACCCTGTTCAAGAAGTCGGGCCGGGGCTACAAGAAGCCCTTCTGCATCAACCCCGATTGCCCCAACTTCCTCCCCGAGGACCAGCGGGGCTATAAAAAGAAGACCACCACCGAGACCCCGGCGGAGGGAACTCCGCCTGAGGAGAAAACGCCTGCCAAAAAGACGGCAGCAAAAAAGCTCGCGGCAAAAAAGACGGCGACGAAAAAGCCCGCCGCCAAAAAGACAACCGCCAAGAAAACCACCAAATCATAGGGGTGCGCACAGCACACCCGCCCCATGCAAAATGCAAAGGAGAAATCATGGAACCTGTTACCGTCATCGGCGCGGGCCTGGCCGGCTCGGAGGCCGCCTGGCAGCTGGCCCGCCGGGGCATCCCCGTGCTGTTGAAGGAGATGAAGCCGGAAAAGATGACTCCCGCCCACCACACCCCCTGGTTCGGGGAGCTGGTGTGCTCCAACTCCCTGCGCTCCAACCAGCTGGAAAACGCGGTGGGCCTGCTGAAGGAGGAGCTGCGGCGGATGGACTCCCTGATCCTCTCCTGTGCCGACGCCCACCGGGTGGAAGCGGGAGGCGCCCTGGCGGTGGACCGCCACGGCTTCGCCCAGGCCATTACGGAAAGCATCAGGAGCCACCCCCTCATCACCGTGGAGGAGGGGGAGGTAACCGCCCTCCCGGCGGAGGGTCAGGTTATCGTGGCCTCCGGTCCCCTTACCTCCCAGCCCCTGGCCCAGGCCATCCGGGCCTTTTTCCCTGAGAGCCGGAGCCTCAACTTCTACGACGCCGCCGCTCCTCTGGTGAGCTTTGACAGCATTGACATGGACAGCGCCTTCTTCGCCTCCCGGTACGATAAGGGGACACCGGACTATGTCAACTGTCCCATGACGGAGGAGGAGTACGGCGCCTTTTGGCAGGCGCTGTGTACCGCCCAGGAGGCAGAGGTCCATGGCTTTGAGGACAAAAACGTGTTTGAGGGCTGTATGCCGGTGGAAGTGATGGCCCGCCGGGGGAAGCAGACCCTGTGCTACGGTCCCCTGAAGCCCCGGGGCCTCCGGGACCCCAAGACGGGGAAGGAACCCTTCGCCGTGGTGCAGCTGCGGCGGGATAACGCCCAGGGCAGCATCTATAACCTGGTGGGCTTTCAGACCCACCTGAAATGGCCGGAGCAGAAGCGGGTGTTTTCCATGATTCCCGCCCTGCGCAATGCGGAGTTTGTCCGCTACGGGGTGATGCACCGCAACACCTACCTGGATTCTCCCCGGCTGCTGGACCGGTACTACCGGGTGAGAAAGGAACCCCGACTGTGCTTTGCCGGACAGATTACCGGGGTGGAGGGTTATGTGGAGTCCACCGCCTCCGGCTTTTTGGCGGCGGTGGAGCTGGCCCGGCGGCTGGAGGGAAAGCCCCCGGCGGACTTCCCACGGGAGACCGCCACCGGCGCCCTGGCGCTGTATGTCAGCGACGAGAGTGTGGTGGATTTCCAGCCCATGAATGTGAATTTCGGCCTCATTCCGCCCCTGGGCTACCGGGTGAAAGGCAAGCGGAATAAGAACGCGGAGCTGTCTAAACGGGCGCTGGAGATCCTGGCGGAGCTGGATATAGAATGAGGCGTGTCCGCTTGCCTGGGAGCGAAAGCAACCCGCCGCTGTGCGGCGCCAAGCATTTTGCGGAGCAAAATCTTGATGCCGGGCGAATTCAGTTCGCCCGGGCAGATGGAAATATGGGTTTCCCATGGAAACATGGTTTCCATGGGAAACAAGCGGAATAAGAACGCGGAGCTGTCCAAACGGGCGCTGGAGATCCTGACTACCTTGGATGTGTCGGCCGGCGATCTGCTGGGCCTGACCGACGAACCCCAGCCCCTTTTTCAAGAGAACGAACAGAGAAAGTAGAGGAGAACCATATGAAGATCATTGTAGATGCCATGGGCGGCGACAACGCGCCGGTATCCAATGTACGGGGCGCTCTGGCCGCGGTCCGTGAACTGGGTGTGGAGGTTATCCTGGTGGGCCGCGGGGAGGAGATCCTCAAGGTCCTGAAAGAGGACGGCATTGACGATCTGCCCCCCGGCCTGGAGATTGTCCACGCCTCCGAGGTGGTGGAGATGTGCGATAACCCCGCCACCGCCTTCCGGGAGAAGAAGGATTCCTCCCTGACAGTGGGTCTCAACCTGCTGAAGGGGGGCGACGGGGACGCCTTTGTGTCCGCCGGCAGCACCGGCGCCCTGCTCTCTGCCGCCACGCTGATGGTGAAACGGGTGCGGGGTATCCGCCGGGCGGCCCTGGCGCCGGTGGTACCCACGGGGGCCGGCGGGGCGGTGCTCATTGACTGCGGCGCCACCTCCGAGTGCACCCCGGAGTACCTGCTGCAATTTGCCTTCATGGGCTCCTACTACGCCGAGCGGGTGCTCAAGCGGCCGGAACCCAAGGTGGGCCTGCTGAACATCGGGGCGGAGCCCTCCAAGGGAACGGACCTCCAGCGGGAGGCCCACGCCCTGCTTACCGACGCGGACAAGGCCGGCCGGCTCCACTTTGTAGGCAATGTGGAGGCCCGGGAGGCGGTGTTCGGCCAGGTGGACGTCATCGTGTCCGACGGCTATTCCGGCAACATTTTCCTCAAAACCATGGAGGGAACCGGCGGCTTTATGGCCAAACAGCTCAAGGCCATGTTTATGAAAAACGCCTTCACCAAACTGGCGGCGGTACTGGTGTCCGGCGGGCTGAAGGAGTTCAAGAAGATGATGGACTCCGGAGAGGTGGGAGGCACCGCCCTCATCGGCATTTCCAAGCCGGTCATCAAGGCCCACGGCTCCTCCAACGACTACGCTATTAAAAACGCCATTCGCCAGGCCAGGGACTTTGCCGCCTCCGGCATGATTGACGATCTGGTAGAAAATATTGACCACATGCGCCTGGTGCCGGAGCAGATGGAAAAAATTTGAGCGTACCTATTGACAGACGGTGGAAACTTGCCTATTATCATAATGTCTTCTGAATAAACCGAGATGCGGTTTATTCGCACGGCGTAGCCGTGCAATTCTTTTCAAATTGAAAAGAATTTAGCCATTATGACAATGGGTATGTTCAGCAGGACAGGATCGCCCTGCTGAACGGTGCAGGAATTTTACCCAAATGGAAAAAGTCCTGCAATGGAACAAATCCAGCGGATTTGTTCCATACACATTATCATAGTGCAAACAAGCCGTCACAGGACGGTTACGACGGGAGTAGATGAACATGATTTTTGAGAAGATGGCCGCTCTGCTGGCCGAGCAGTTTGGTGTGGAAGCGGACAGCATCACCATGGACACCTCCTTCGAGGACTTAGGCGCCGATTCTCTGGACATCGTAGAGCTGACTATGGCGGTGGAAGAGGAATTTGGCCTGGAGAACATGGACGAGGACGATTTGTCCGGCATCTCCGTGGTGGGAGATCTGGTCAATTATCTGAAATCCAAGCTGGAAGACTGAAACTGACCGAAAGACAGGGGAGCCCCGCCGGCGGCGGGGCTCCCGCTTTGAAAGGAAGGAACAGCGATGGAAGCGCTGGAGGAAAAGCTGGGCTACCGCTTCACAAACCGGGCGCTGCTGGAAAATGCCCTGACCCACAGCTCCTACGCCAACGAGAACAAGGCCAAAGGCGCCCAGAGCAATGAACGCCTGGAGTTTTTGGGGGACTCGGTGCTGGGCATGGTGACAGCGGACTATCTGTACCGCACCCATCCCGACCTGCCGGAGGGGGATCTGACCCGCACCCGGGCGGCACTGGTATGCGAGGGCAGCCTGGTGGAGGTGGCCCAGCAGCTGAACCTGGGAGCCTATCTGAAGCTGGGTAAGGGCGAGGACGCCGGCGGCGGCCGGGAGCGGCCCTCCATTGTGGCCGATGCGGTGGAAGCGGTGCTGGCGGCCGTCTATCTGGACGGCGGTATCGGCTCGGCCCGGAAGATTATCCAGCGGTTCATCCTGGACCGGGAGGAGGAGAAAAGCGCCAGCCGGGACTACAAGACTGCCCTCCAGGAACTGGTGCAGCGGGAGAGCGGCCAGGTGCTGGGTTACCGGCTTATCGGTGCAGAGGGTCCCGACCACGCCAAGGTCTTTTCGGTGGAGGTGGATCTGAACGGCACCCCCATCGGCCAGGGCCAGGGCCGCAGCAAAAAAGAGGCGGAGCAAAATGCCGCCAAGGCGGCCATTGACAAGCTGAAAGGGTGACGGACCGGCCCGGAGGGAGTTCCTCCGGGCCGTTTTCACGGAAAAGGGTTTGCAATGTGTCCTGTCTCTTGATATAATATTTTATTCAAAAGTAAGTTTGCGGCGAGGTGC
>NZ_CALXFV010000076.1 GCF_944387675.1 uncultured Flavonifractor sp.
CACTGATCCAGGAGCCGGATAATCACTTCTTCCATCTGCTTGGGGGTATAGCTGGGCGGGAAGTATTTTTGCAGGCGGTCATTTTTCAAGGTCACTTTCCGGGCCAGGGCCTTGTCCTCCCGAAGAAGCACATCCATGACATTGGCATCCAGCTTGCCCTCCTCACTCAGTTCTTTAAGCCGTTTGGCCTGTCCCAGGCTGGGGGAAACCTCGTCCCGTTCCATGATGACCAACAGGGCAGTCTGCTCTTTTTCGCTCAGATGGGAAATGTAGTCTGCTGCGGGCGTGACCTTCAAAAACCCATTGTCCACCTGCTCCAGCAGGGGAGGGATCAGCTTTGTTAGATTTACATACCGCTGTATTTGGGTTGCGCTTTCACCAACTTGCTCACCCAGAATATGCACCGATCTTCTTCCACGAAAATTGTCTCCAACTTGGGTACAATTTTTTTGTGGCCGTCCGGCCTGCCGCTTCATGGCCTCCAGCTTCAAACTGTACGCCTTGGCTTTTTCACTGGGCAGCAAGTCCTCACGGGTGATGTTATAATCCACCACCAGAATGTCAGCCTCATCGTCCGTGTACTCCCGAACGATAACCGGCAGGCTTTCCAGCCCCACCGTCCTGGCGCAATAGTCACGGCGATGGCCAGAGATGATCTCGTAGCCGCCCTCCGTGCGGGGACGCACGATCAGCGGCTCCGCAACCCCCACCTGCTCGATGCTGTCCATCAGCCGAACCAGATCCGGCGTGGGCCGCTTGATGGAGTATGGCTGTCTGGCATAGGGGTAGATCTCACCGACGGGTATGTTCAGGATGCGCTCGTGGGTGTCCTGCTGCCGTTCCTGCTCACTCTTGAACAGATCATCGAGTGAGGTCAGGCCCATGTTTTTGACGTTGCCTGCCAAGGTTCATCACCTCCCTGGTAAAAGATTCATAGGCTCTCGCAACCCGCCCGTCCTTATCATGCTCAAAAATGTTTTTATGCTCCAGGCTGATTTCGGCGGCACGGATAGAACGGGGAATTTCGCTGCGAAAGACCCTGCCTCCGTAGGCTACCCGGATTTGCTCAATCACGCCACGGGAAAGAGTAGTGCGGCTGTCAACCATCGTCATCACGATGCCGCCAATTTCCAGGCCGGGATTCAGCTGACGTTTTACCCGCATGACCGTCTTGAGAAGCTGCTCCAGGCCCTTGGCGGGCAGGTAGTGGGCCTGCACAGGGACGATGACGGTGTTGGCCGCTGTCAGTGCGTTGATGGTCAGCATCCCTAGGGAAGGCATACAGTCCACGATGGTATAGTCGTAGTCCTTCTGGACAGTGGAGAGATATTGCCGCAAGATCGTTTCCCTGCTCATGGTATTGACCAGCGTTACCTCGGTGGCGGACAGCTCGATATTGGCAGGCATCAGATCCACACCATCCTGATGGTGCAGAATACCATCGTGGGGATCAATGGGCTGATCGGTGATGATTTTCCCCATGACCGTTGCCAGAGTGGGGTTCAGCTCGTCCGGCTGCTCCCAGCCGAGAAGCTGGGTAAGATTGCCCTGAGCGTCTGCATCAACCAGAAGAACTTTTTTACCTTGCCGGGAAAGACCAATGGCCAGACTTGCCGCCGTGGTGGTCTTGCCGACGCCGCCTTTTTGATTGGCCAGTGCGATTGTGTGCATTTATAACACCTCCGTTTCGATTGTCAGCCTGCCCCCCAAAAAAGAGGGGGGCCGCCATTATTCTTTTGTCGGTAAGTAATCTTTTCTTACTCCAGTCAGTATCACTATACTCAGTCTTATTACCCTCGGTTTTTCCGAAGTCTTGACCTCCGATTTTCCGAGGTCTAGAGTTCTGTTTCTCAGAAGCCTTGATTTCTGTTTCTCAGAAGTCTTGATTTCGGTTTTTCCGAAGTCTTGACCTTCGATTATCCGAAGTCTTGACCTCGGTTTTTCCGAGGTCTTGATTTCGGTTTTTCAGAAGTCTGCTTTTCTCCGGCGAAGTTTTTGACGTAGATCAGGGAGGCCCGTCCTTGGCCTTGCCGTACCCGTTCAATCAGACCAACTCCTTTCTTGGTATCCAATTCATTGAACAGCTTGATTGCCTTCTCCGCCTTGTACCCAAGCGTCTCCGTAACGTCATCCAGGGTAAATATGATATATACCCGGCCCTGGTCGTCGTGCCAGCCGTTCTTCATGGATAGGCTCATACGGTCAAGCAGGATGCCATAGAGCAGCTTGGCATCTGTCGATATGCCAGCAAACCGATTGTCTGTAAAGAGTAGCTTGGGGATGCGGTAAAATGAGAACTGTTCTGCTTCATAACCGTAATAATAGGAAAGTTCCACAGAAGCCATAACGATCACCCCCTATCAAAAAAGGAGAGCGTATTCAAAACGCTCTCCTTCAACAAATGATATGATACTGATATATTTGATTTGAAGTTCATCGCTCAAGCAGACGTGCTGCCGTGATTGATGTAGTGAGCGATGTATGCCACAATGGATTCCAGTGCTTGTCCACATATCATGTACCGAGGCATCTCCGGCTTTGGATCATGCAGACAACAAGATTCTGGCCTCATAGAGGATGTCCAAATGCCGGTTATACCCATCCACCCGTACAGAGCCTGACAGCAGTTTTGTCCCGCTGTTCTGCCCGGATTGGTCCTTTGCTTTAACCGTTATTAATGATATGGGCCACCAGGCGCAGGTTGTGCTCAATGAGTTTGTTCCGGGCCTCCAGATCCCCCTGGGCGGCCAGCTCCAGATATTTCCGCTCCTCCTCCGCTTTCAGCGGGCGGGGAAAGGAGCCTCCGCCCCCGCCGGAGAGCCGGAGGGTAAAAATCAGGTGGTTGAGTGTCAGCAGGATCCAGGCTGGAAACATAGGTCACACCTCCTGGTCCCACTGTATTCCGACATGGTTTGTCCCTATACGGCGGGCGTCACCCGCAGCTGCAGCTCGGTGACATACTCCTCCTCCCGGTTGGTGTCGTGGGCGTCAATGCGGTAGAGCTCCAGCGGAGCTCCCACCGGCCGGTGTCCGCCGGCCTCAACACCGGCCAGCAGGGTATCCAAATGCTCCTTAAGCCGGTCGTACCCGCCCCGGTAGTATAGCCGGGCATATACCCCGGCGGGCAGGGTGTCGTCACAGGGCAGACCAGGGTGGGTGAGAAAAAACACCCGGGAATAGTGATTATAAATCCCCTTTTTCAGGCTGGTCTCATCCACTGCCGCACCCATGCACTGGCTGCCGATGACCTGGATATAGTCCTGGTGGCGCTGTTCCAGCCGTTTGAGCTGGAAGTCCACCTCTTTCTCCAGGATAAAATCCTTTTCCAGAAACACATAAGGCCGTTCCGGCTCCTGGAGAAACTCCACCTGCCCGGCCTCCACCGCGCGGTAGCGCTCCAGCCGCACCCGGCGCTCCGCCGCCTCCCGGCAGGCTTCTTCCAGCTCCGCCATCCGGCGGCGGAGCAGTTCCTCCTCCCGGTCCAGCAGAGCAAGCGTTTCCCCCACGCTACGCCGCTCCAGATAGCCCCGGATTTCCCCGGTAGGCAGGTCCAGTCCCCGGAGGGAACGGATGATGTTCAGGGTGCAGATGTCCTGGATGCCGTATTTCCGATAACGGTTCTCCCCCCGGTCAGGGTGGAGCAGCCCCTTTTCCTCGTAATAGCGCAGGGTATCGGGGCAGAGATCGAACAATTTGGCCAATTCGTGGATCTGATAATACTCTTTCAATTTTTTTGCCTCCCGCCCTTGACTTTCGGATAGTACGAGGGTTTATGATAGATACAACAAGAGGAGGTTTTGCCCTTGAACTTAGTGCGTAAATTTTTCAAATTCACCATCCCGTCCATCGTCTCCATGTGGATCTTCTCCCTGTATACCATGGTGGATGGCATCTTTGTGGCCCACGGGGTGGGCAGCCACGCTCTGGGCGCGGTGAACCTGTCCATGCCTTTCGTGTCCCTGGTGTTCACCATCGGTATCCTGCTGGCCACCGGCACCTCCACTGTTCTGTCCCTGGCGTTGGGGCAAAAAGATGTGGAGAAGGCGCGCAACTACTTTAACCAGAACCTGTTCGTGGTCATCGTGCTCTCCCTGGCCCTGTCGGTGGCGGTGCTCCTCAATCTGGAGCGGGTGGCTGTATTTCTGGGCGCCAGCGGGGACCTGCTGCCCCTGGTGAAGGAGTATGTGGGAATCATCTCCTGCTTCACCGTGTTCTTCACGGTGTCCTACAATCTGGAGGTGCAGGTAAAAGCTGACGGCGCCCCCCACGTCAGCACCATCGGCGTAATCTCCTGCGCCATTATGAACGTGGTGCTGGACTATGTGTTCGTGATGCACTTCCACTGGGGAGTGTGGGGCGCCGCCCTGGCCACCGGTCTGTCCCAGGTCACCTCCACTATCGTATTCGTAGTCTACTTCCTGACCCACCGGGAGCCTCTGCGGTTCGGGAAATTCAAGTGGGATCTGGGCGCCTACCGGCGGATCATCCCCCTGGGTGTATCCGACGGCCTCAGCGAGTTCTCCAACGGCTTTGTGATCTTCCTGTTCAATCAGATCATCCTGTCTGTCATCGGAGATGCAGCCCTTACCTCCTATACGATCATCAGCTACGTGAACACCCTGGTGCTCATGACCATGATCGGCACCGCCCACGGCATCCAGCCTCTCTCCAGCTTCCACCTGGGGGCAGGCGAGCGGCCCATGTGCCACCGGTTCCTCACCTACGGCGTGCGGCTGGTGGCGGTTGCCGGCCTGGGCTTCTTCCTGATCTGCCAGCTGTTTGCCGGGCCCATCGTGGGGCTGTTCCTGGATGCGGGAGACCCGCTGTTCGGCTACACCGCCAGCGCCCTGCGGCTCTACTCCCTGTCCTTCCTGGTGATGGGCTTCAACGTGGTGGTCTCCGGCTTCTTCACCGCCATGGAGCATCCGGTTCCCGCCCTCACCATCTCCTTCGGGCGGAGCCTGGTGCTCATCTCCGGGTGCCTGGTGGCCCTGTCCTCCCTGTTCGGGGAAACAGGCATTTGGCTCTCCCCTCTGGTCTCGGAGGGTCTGTGCCTGATCTTTACTGTCATCTTCCTGCTGTGGTATTTCCGTAAAGTAAAGGAACCGGAAACGGCCTGTGAAGAAAGCGGCGCATGACCGGATCATGCGCCGCTTTTGCTACCTGTTCAGCAGATATCGCTCCACCGCCATGGCCACGCCGGCCTCCCGGTTACTCCCGGTGAGATAGCGGGCAGCGGCCTTGGCCTCCGCCGTGGCGTTGGCCATGGCAAAGGACCACTCCGCCCAACGGAGCAGCTCCAGATCGTTGCCCGCATCCCCGAAGGCCATTACCTGCTCCGGTCCCAGGCCCAGCCTGGTACACAGGGCCTGCACCGCGGTTCCTTTATTCACCCCGGGAGCGGTAAACTCCATGTTGTTCTGAAAGGAGCTGGTGATGGACAGGGGACCCCAGGCCAGCGCCCGCTCCATCAGTTCCTCCCGCCGCTGGGGCGGGACGGAGAAAACGTGGATTTTTTCCACCGTTTCCGCCGGCAGCGCCTGGTTAAGTTCCGCCGGGAACTGGGAATAGGTGGCCAAAATCCGCCGGAACTGGCTGGTAAAGGCGCTGGCCAGCACCTGTTCCTTCCGGGCCAGAGGGATGAAATTCTTGCCCTGGCAGTACACCTCAAAGGGTACGCCCCAGTCCAGCAGCAATTCAATCAGGGGGACGCGCACCGTGTCCGGCAGGCAATTGCGGTAGATCCACTCCCGGCCAGTCACATCCAGCACCGACGCTCCGTTGGAGAGGACGGCATACCTCGTCACTCCCAACTGGGCGTCCACCTCCCGCAGTAGGTCCCAGGCCCGACCGCTGGAGATTACAGTGGCCGCCCCCCGCTCCGCCGCCGCCCGGAGGGCGGAGGCATTGCGGACAGGTACGGTGGCGTGGTCGTCGTCCAGCAGGGTACCGTCCATATCCAGACAGATAAGCCGGATATCACTCATCGTTTCAGCTTCAGGGCCTGGCGCACCTTGTCGGCAATGCCCTCTGGGGTGAGGCCGAAGGCCTTGAGCACCGCCTTTGCCTCGCCGGAGCGGCCAAACTCGTCATAGACCCCGTGGCGCACCACCGGCACCGGACAGTGCTCAGACAAAAACTCCGCCACAGCCGAGCCCAGGCCGCCGATGACGGTGTGTTCCTCACTGGTGACGATGCACCGGGTCTCCAGAGCGGCCTTGAGCACCAGCTCATGGTCCAGGGGCTTGATGGTGTGCATGTCAATCACCCGGACCGAGATGCCCTCCTCCCCCAAGGTCTGGGCGGCGGCGTAGGCCATCTGCACCATCATGCCGGTGGCAATTACCGTCACGTCGCCGCCGTCCCGGAGTACGGTCCCCTTGCCCAGTTGGAAGGTGTAACCGGGGATTTCATCGGTGACGCTGTCCACTGCCAGGCGGCCCAAACGCATATAGGCGGGACCGTCATAGTCCAGCAGGGCGCGTACCGCCAGACGCATCTCCGGCCCATCGCAGGGGGAGACCACCATCATATTGGGGATCGCCCGCATAAGGGCATAGTCCTCAATGCACTGATGGGTGGCCCCGTCCTCCCCCACCGACAGGCCGCCGTGGGAACCCACAATCTTCACGTTGAGCCGGGGATAGGCCACTGAATTGCGCACCTGCTCATAGGCGCGGCCGGTGGCGAACATGGCAAAGGTGTTGGTAAAGGCCTGCTTGCCGCAGGCGGCCAGGCCGGCGGCCACGCCGGTCATATTGGCCTCGGCAATGCCCATGTTGTAAAAGCGGTCGGGGAAGGCCTTGGCAAAATACTGGCTCTGGGTGGAACCGGACAGGTCGGCGTCCAGCACCACCAGGTTGGGATACTGCGCCCCCAATTCCGCCAGCATCTTTCCGTAAGCCACCCGGGTGGCGATTTTCTCACTCATGGCTTACACTCCCTCCTTGTCGCTGAGCACGCCGTAGGCAAGGGCGGTCTGCTCAGACACCGGCAGGCCGGCCTGCTCCATCCGCCCCATCAGGCCCCGGAGCAATTCCCCATGGGCCACGGCGTACTGCTCGTCGTTGGGGGCCTTGCCGTGCCAGCCGTAGTCATTCTCCATGAAGGAGACACCCTTGCCCTTGACGGTCTTTGCCAGCAGGACGGTGGGCTTGTCCTTGCAGGCGGCGGCCGCGGCAAAGGCGGCCTCCAGGGCGTTGAAGTCGTGGCCGTCCACGCGGATCACGTTCCAGTTGAAGGACTCAAACTTCTTGTCCAGGGGCTCGGAGGGCATTACGTCGGCAGTAGCGCCGTCAATTTGCAGCCCATTCACATCCACAATGGCGCACAGGTTGTCCAGATGGTACTTGGCGGCGGCCATGGCCGCCTCCCACACCTGGCCCTCCTCAATCTCACCGTCTCCCAGCATGGCGTACACCCGGTAGTCCTTCCCGTCTCCCTTGCCTGCCAGGGCCATGCCCACAGCGGCGGAGATGCCCTGCCCCAGGGAGCCGGTGGACATATCCACGCCCTTTACCAGATTCATCTCGGCGTGACCGGACATATTCCCGTCAATGCGGCGGAACATGGACAGCTCTTCCACGGGGAAAAAGCCGCGCATGGCCAGTATGGGGTAGAGAGCGGGGGTACAGTGGCCCTTGGAGAGTACAAAGCGGTCCCGGTCCGGGTCCCTGGGGTTGGCGGGGTCCACCCGCATCACGTGGAAGTAGAGCATGGTAATCATGTCCATGGCGGACAGGGAGCCACCGATATGCCCGGAAGCCGCGGCATGCACCATATCCATGGCCAGCAGCCGTCCCCGGGCCGCCGTGACGGCCATGGTCTGGACCTTTGTCTGTTCCATCCGATTCACCTTTCCATTTCAGCATCGGCCCTTGGGCCTGCTTTCTTTAACTCCAGTATACCGTACCAAACTCCCCGTTTCAACTATCTTAAAGAGAAAAAAAGTCCCCGGCGGATGTCGGGGACTTTGGGCATTCAGTTCATTTGCTTGCGCCGGGACAGATTAATGGTGCCGTCCTGCATGCTGTCCACATCGTCCAGGCTCTTGCCGGTGCCGTAGGCCACGCAGGAGATGGCGTCGTCGGCCACATGAGTCTCAATGCCGGTGTGGGACTCGATGAGTTTGTCAAAGCCCCAAACCAGACTGCCGCCGCCGGTCATGCAGATGCCGTTGGTGGAGATGTCCGCCACCAGTTCGGGAGGCGTGCGCTCCAGCACGCCGTGGATGGCCTCCAGAATCCGGGTGGAAACCTCCTCAAAGGCCTCAATCATCTCGCTGGAGGACACGGAGAATACCCGGGGCAGACCGGTCATCAGGCAGCGGCCCTTGATCTCCACCGTCTGCTCCTCGGGACGGGGGAAGACGCAGCCGATCTGCATCTTCAGCTCCTCCGCCGTGCGCTCGCCGATGAGCACGTTGTGCTTGCGGCGGATGTACTTCACAATAGCCTCGTCAAACTGGTCGCCGGCGATCTTGATGGAAGTGGACTCCACAATGCCGGACAGGGAGATAACGGCGATGTCGGTAGTGCCGCCGCCGATGTCCACAATCATGTGGCCGTCGGGCTTGGCGATGTCGATGCCCGCGCCGATGGCGGCGGCCACCGGCTCCTCAATGAGGTATACCCGCCGGGCACCGGCCTGGATGCCCGCGTCGATGACCGCGCGCTCCTCCACCTCGGTAATACCGGAGGGGACGCAGATCACAATCCGGGGTTTGAACAGCCGGAAAGAGGTGACCTTGCGGATAAACTCCTTCAGCATCCGCTCGGTCATGTCGTAGTCGGAGATGACGCCCTCCCTCAGGGGGCGGATGGCCACAATGTTTCCAGGGGTACGCCCCAGCATCTGCTGGGCCTCCGTCCCCACCTTGAGCAGCTTGCCTGTATTTTTGTCAATGGCCACCACGGAGGGCTCCCGCAGCACCACGCCCTTGCCCTTTACATAGACCAGGATAGAAGCCGTACCCAGGTCGATACCGATATCTTTACTGAACATACCAGCACCTCGAAGTCTTGATAACTTTCTTTTTAGTTTATCCCAAAATTTCATGGATAATCTCCTACATTATACAAAAGTACGCTTCCCTTTTCAACGTCATTTTCCCTGAATTTTCGGAAAGTTTCTCACCTGGCTCGGGCAAGGGTGGCACATAGCACCTCCGCCGCGCCCATGGAGCGCAGGGTTCGGGCGCACTCGGACAGGGTGGAGCCGGTGGTCACCACATCGTCAATGAGCAGCACCCGTTTGCCCGCCACCAGCTCCGGATCCACAGGAGTGTAGGCGCCCAGTACGTTAGCCCGGCGCTCCGCCTCCCCTTCCAGCCCGGACTGAGCCGCAGTGTCCCGTCCCTTCCGCAGGCTCTCCACCGCCACATCCCCCAGCTCCAGCGCCGCGGCGCTGGCCAGCAGAAAGGCCTGGTCATACCCCCGCTCCTTCTTCCGCTTGTCGGAGAGGGGAACCCAGGTAATCAGATCATATTTCCCCGCCAGATGATCCTTGACACACTGGGCCACCAGCATCCCATAGGCCTTGTGGTAGCCCCTCCGCCCCTGAAACTTGTACCGCCGGATGGAATCCCGCACCTTGTCCTGGTACCGCAGGGGAGAGACGCACAGGGAGAAGAACTCCCCCTTCTGCTCCGCCGCCGCCCCTTCCAGCCAGGGCAGCTGCCTCTGGCAGACGGGACACAGATGCTTTGCCCCCGCGGGCAAAATCTTGCCGCAGAACACACACTTGGGCGGGAACAGCAGGTCCAGTAGCTTTGCCGCCGCCCCGCTCATTTTTCGTCCCCCACTGGAATGGGGCCGTTCTCCTGTTCAAAGCTCCGGATGCAGCTCTGGATCAAATACAGGATCTGCCCGCTCATGGAACGCCCCTCATAAGCCGCCACATATTGCAGCTTATCGTGGAGTTCCTTGTCCGTGCGGATGCTGAGATGATTGGTCTTGCCCATATGCTTTGCCTCCTGCTCTTTGGTAAGCAAAGCATATCCTGCGTACTGCAAATTGAGTTTATTCTTAGTGCATTTTTACGGCATAAAATTTATCTTACTCCGCCATCTGCACCAAACGCCACCGCAGGCCGGAATAGCGCCGCTGCTGGCGGTCATTGGCGGTCATGGCTGCCACCACTTCCTCATCCCCCACTAGGATAAGCAGCTCCCTGGCCCGGGTGATGGCGGTATACAGCACCCCCCGGGTGAGCAGGATGGGCGGCCCGCCGCTCACCGCCAAAATCACCGCCCGGTACTCACTGCCCTGGGCCTTGTGGACGGTAATGGCATAGGCCGGCTCCAGCTCTCCCAGCATATCCGGGGTATATTCCACCTGCCGGCCCTCGAAATCCACCGT
>NZ_CALXFV010000077.1 GCF_944387675.1 uncultured Flavonifractor sp.
ACGGAGATGGCGCCGATGGTCACCTTGGTGTAGGGCTGACGATGGCCCTGACGCTTCCGGTAGCCCTTCTTCGGCTTGTACTTGAACACCAGGATCTTCTTGCCCTTGCCGTTCTTCACCACGGAGGCGTCCACCCTGGCGCCCTCCACCACGGGAGTGCCAACGGTGATCTTGTCCCCGTCGATGACAGCCAGGACCTTGTCAAAGGTCACGTTGTCGCCGGCCTCGTTGGGCAGCTTCTCGATGAACAGAGTGTCGCCCTCCGCCACCTTGTACTGCTTGCCGCCGGTCTCGATGATCGCATGCATGTAGTTTCAACTCCTTCATTACGGGCTCGCTGTCGGGGGCGGGAACCAAGGTTCCACTTGCTTGTCACGCTGCGCACCCTCCGCGACGGTCAACTGCTCAACACTCCGCCAAAAATGCCGCCGGCCTGCGGCCGACCTGTTTTTTGGTCTGCGTGTCTCGCTGTTGCCCTGCTCCCGGGCGCCTCCGCGCTTCTTACCCATTCAAAGCGGCTTTAATAGTATATCCGCAGGGCTAAGGAAAGTCAAGGGTTTTTCTATCTTTTTTCATCCAATCGGCCAAAATACCAGCCGGTGACGCCCTTTTTCTTTACCAGCGCCCGGTCTGGCAAAGCACGCACCACCGACACCGTGTCGCCCGGAGCGATTTCCAGGCGGTAGTCGGTGGAGTCCTCGCACCGGGTGACCCCATCCCGAACGTAGAGGTACTCGTTGAGCACCTCCAGCTCCCGGCCGGTCTCCAGGTGACGGCAGAGGGAGAGGCGCTCCCCCCGCTCCAGCACCTCCAGCACATTGCGGCCCCAGCGCACATTCACCGAATCCGCAGACGGCTCCTGCCGGTCCAGGGCCACAGCGGTGGGCAGACCGTCGTAGGCATACCAGGCAAAGGCCCCGCCGGGCGTCATGGGCAGCTCCAGGGCGTTGAGCTGGCCGTCCACCTTCAGGGAACAGCCGCCGTCGATGCTGGCGATGTGCCGCTCCTCCAGCAGCAGGGGGGCGGCGGAGGGGATATGGGGCCGGTACAAGGTCACCGGCCAGTGGCCCACCACGCACCAGCGGCGGAAGGTGCGGTTTTGGGAGAGGAAGTCGTCGTTTTTCATACACCGCCAGGCGTCCATCTCCTCCAGCCGCTCCTCGTCATCCACCCCGCCGTGGACAAACAGATAGTGGGGGGTGACCAGAATCTCCGGCATGGCCGCGAGAAACTCCAGCTCGGGGGCAAAGTGCGCCCGGATTGCCCGGCGCAGGGCAGGCAGGTCCTCCGGCCCTCCGGGGTCCAGCCCTGCGGCCCGACCCATCTGAATGAGCAGGCTCCGCTCCCACCACACCTTCAGGTAGTTCTGAAAGAAGGGGGCCTGGGGATCGCCCTCCCCCTGGGCAAACTCCCACACCAGGTTGTCGCAGTTTCCCCGCAGGCAGTACACACGGTTCCGTCCGGCCAGCTCCATCACCGCCCGCAGCAGCCCCAGGCTGTCCGGCCCCTTTTCCACCAGGTCCCCCACCAGCACCAGCACATCCTCCGGCGTATAGTGGGCCGCCGCCAGCACGCCCTGGAAAAAGGGTAGGCTGCCATGGATGTCGCTGATGGCTAGCACCCGCCGTCCGGCGGGGAACTGGGCGTACTTCACCCGGGCCTTTCTGGCCATGGACCTCACCTCCCGTTACCCTGTTATTCTAATGCGTACTGAACAAAGCCGAACGCCTTGAAAGCCAAGGTTTTCAAGGCCAAGTAGCTTTGTTCTCGTGCAAGGGTTTTGGAGCATTTCGCCCAAAACCCTTGCACCTTCCACTGGTGCGTCTTCACGCACCAGTGGAAATACGCATTGTAACAATGGCTGAATTCCATCAAAGCGGCTCTTCTGCGCCGCTTTGATGGAATTGCGCGGCTGCCGCCGCGAGAATAAACCGCTTTACGGTTTATTCAGCAGACATTATTCTAACACCTGATTGGAAAAAAGAAAACGGATTTCTCTGGGAAAGGGGGACTTCTGGGTGCGGAAGGGGAAAATTTGTGTTACAATGTTCCTGTATAAAAGGAGGTGCCGGGAATGTCACTGACCTTATTGGAGCGCCTTGGCGGCAGGCAGGCCATCATCCGGGGGGTGGAGGACACCTTCCGTCTGCTCTCCCGCCATCCCCACCCCTCCCACGGAGAAGCGGCCACTTGTGAAGATTACGCCGCCTATCTCCGGGAGGTGCTGGGGGGTGCGCCGCTGCGGGACCGGGCCAACAACCTGCTGTGCCGCCTGCCCGCCGCGCCGGGCCGGGAGGGGCGGCCCCGGCTCATCCTCCAGGGGCATATGGATATGGTGTGCGCCGCCGCCGGCGGCTTCCGGCCGGAGGCCGACCCGGTGACCATCGTGGTGCGAAACGGCTGGCTGCGCAGCGACGGCCGCTCCTCCCTGGGGGCGGACAACGGCCTGGGCAACGCGGCGGTGCTGTGGCTGCTATCCACCGGCCGGGTGGCCCACGGGCCGCTGAGTCTGCTGTTCACCACCGCGGAGGAGGTGGGGCTGGCGGGTGCCAGAGAAGTTGCGGCGGATTGGCTGGCCGACGGGGACTATCTGCTCAACACCGACGGCTTCCACCTGGGCCGGGCCATTGTGGGCTCCGCCGGCGGCCGGCGGGAGACCTGGAGCAGGCCCCTTTCCACCCAATCCTCCCCGCCGCTGCCCGCCTGGCGGATCACCCTCACCGGCGGGCTGGGCGGCCACTCGGGGGACGACATACATCGGGGCCGGGCCAATCCCATCCGGCTGCTGGCCGGTTTTCTGGCCGGACTGTCCGGCGGACGGGTGGCCGGCCTGTCCGGCGGACTGGCCCACAACGCCATCCCGGCCCAGGCCCAGGCCCTGGTGCTCACACCGGGGGAGCCTGACCTGGCGCCGCTCCGGGCCGCCCTGGAGCGCTACCGCCAGACCGACCCCGGCCTGACGGCGTCCTGCGTTCCGGCGGACCGTCCGGAGCAGATGTGGACGGCGGAATTTCAGAGCCATACCCTGGCCTTTCTCAGCGGGCTGTACCATGGGGTATACGCTATGGACCCCGCCTTCCCCGGAGTGGTGGGCGCCTCCGCCAACCTGGGGCTGGCGGGACCGGTGGGGCCGGACTATCAGGTGTGTACCTTTCTCCGGGCCGCCCGGGCGCAGGAGGAGGGGGAGCTGGCCGCCCGGCACCAGGCCCTGGCCGGCGCCCACGGCTTTACCGGCACTGTCACCGGCTACCCCGGCTGGCCGGGGGATCGGGCCAATCCCCTGGCGGAGGTGCTGGACCGGGTGTGGCGGAGCCAGACCGGCCGGGGGCTGGAGATCGGGACGGTCCACGTGGGGCTGGAGCCCTCGGTGTTCCAGGCCAAGGCTCCGGGCCTGGTAATGGCCAGCACCGGACCGGACATTGTGGACGCCCACTCGGTGGACGAGCGGGCGCCTCTGGACCGGCTGCCGGACTATGTGCTTTTGCTGGCCGGCACCCTGGAGGCGCTGGCCTAGCAGGGCGCTACGTACCGTTTCCGCGGTCTCCCAGCGCCGGGCCGCTCCCGGGGCAGGCGGTAATGTCCTCTCCCGCCCCACGGTCGGGAACACTGCTCCAGCGCGTCCTGTTCCCCCAGTTCCATATAAACGCATCACTCCCCCGTCCAAGGCGGGGGAGTGATGCGCCGAGGCGGTTGAAAAAGTGGCTCCGCCACTTTTTCAACCGCCCTTTTTGCAGTTTTGGAGCGGGAGCATTACCACTGGGTCAGCTCCAGATAGAGGTCCTTGTACTGCTTGGCCGAATTCTCCCAGGAGACGTCCTTGGCCATGTCCCGCTGAAGCACCTCATCCCAGTGATAGCGGTTGTTAAAGTAAAGGGTCTTGGCCCGGTTGATGGCGTCCAGCAGCAGACCGGCGTCATAGCGGTCAAAGGTGAAGCCGTTGCCGTCACCGGTAAAGGTGTTGTAGGGCTCCACGGTATCCTTCAGGCCGCCGGTCTCCCGGACGATGGGCAGGGTACCGTAGTGCATGGCGTTGAGCTGGGTCAGGCCGCAGGGCTCAAACCGGGAGGGTACCAGCAGGGCGTCGGCACCGGCATAGATGCGGTGGGCTCTGGCCTCGTCATACTGGATGCAGGCGCTGAAGGTGCCGTGGTAAGCATGCTCATAGCTTCGGAAGGCGTCCTCATACTGTTTGTCGCCCGTTCCCAGCACCACCACCTGGGTGTTGCCGTCCAGCACCTGGGGAATGATGGCGTTGACCAGGTCCAGGCCCTTCTGGTTGGTGAGGCGGGAAATCAGGCCGATGACAAACTTGCCCGCGTCCTCCTCCAGCCCCAGCTCCCGCTGAAGGGCCAGCTTGTTGGCCATCTTGTGCTCCAGCACATTGCCCAGACCGTAGTTCTCCGCCAGCGCCGGGTCGGTCTCCGGGTTCCACATACCGTAGTCAATACCGTTGACAATGCCTCTGAGCTTGCCGCTGTGATAGCGCAGGTGGTCCTCCAGTCCCTCGCCGTATTCGCCGGTCTGAATCTCCCAGGCGTAGGTGCCGCTGACGGTGGTAATCCGGTCGGCATAGGCCAGGCCGCCCTTGAGCATGTTGGCGTCCACCCAGTTCTGCTTCAGGGCGCCCATCTCAAAGACCTCGCTGGGCAGGCCGGACCAGTACTGGATGGTGGGGATGTTGTACACCCCCTGGAAGCGCAGATTGTGAATGGTGAGAATGGATTTGGCCCGCCCCACCGGGGAGTCCTTAAACAGGGTGCGCAGATACACCGGCACAAGAGCCGCCTGCCAGTCATGGCAGTGGACGATGTCGGGAATCCAGTTCATATAGTTCAGCGCGGCCAGGGCCGCCTTGCTGAAAAAGCAGTACTTGGGAATGTCGTCTACCAGGTTGGTGTAGGGATTCCCGACGGAGAAAAACTCCTGGTTGTCGATGAAGTCATATACCACGCCGTCGCAGATATACTCCATAATCCCCACATAATAGCTGCGCCCGGTCTTGCCAAGGTCCATATAGAACTCGCCCCGGTAGACCATCCGCTCCTGATATTCCCAGGGAATGCAGGCATAGCGGGGCAAAATCACCCGCACATCGCAGTTCAGGCGCACCAGCTCTCTGGGCAGGGCATACATCACATCCCCCAGACCGCCCGTCTTCACAAACGGATGACACTCCGAACCGATAAAGGCAATGCTTCTGCGGGGCAGATTAGACCACGTCTCCGCCGCAGGGACGGGTTCCTCCGCCGCAGGGACGGGCTCCTCCGCCACGGGGACGGGTTCCTCCGCCACGGGGACGGGTTCCTCCGCCACGGGGACGGGTTCCTCCGCCACGGGGACGGGTTCCTCCGCCGCAGGGGCCTTTTTCTTTGGGGACACGGCCTTCTTAGGGGCGGCGGCCTTCTTGGGGGCGGCCGGCTTTTTCGCCGCAGATGCCGCCTTCTTTTTTGCTGCCGCCTTCTTGGGGGCAGGCTCCGCCTGCCCGGCCAGAACGGGGGCGGCCTCTTCCGCGGGGGCGGCAGCCGCCGCAGCGGGCGGCTCCTTTTCCACAGCCGGGGCCGCGGTTTCCTGCGCGGCCGCCTTCTTCTTCAGGGAATCTGCCTTCTTTTGTGCCATTGTAACCCTTCCTTTCCCATTGTTGTCAGCGTGGCGCGGATCTCTGGTGTTGGCAAAAGTATACCGCATCGCGCTCTGTTTGGACAGTCCTTCCGGGAAATTTTAGGAAAAATTTTTCCCCCGGCTGGCCGTCCCGGGCGGACCATTCCCAGGCAACAGGAAAGATGCAAGAAATCGCCCGGCTACCGCTTTTGGATCAGCGGATTGATTACCCGTTTGGTAATCTGCTTTGACACCAGGCCCACACAGATTGCCGCCGCAATCGTTCCCTCCCGCACTCCTATCAGCTCCCCCCGGCACGCAAGGCCTATGATGCAGGAGAGCGCCACCAGGGTGCAGTCAAAGCAGACCTTGATCGGGGAAAAGGGGAGTGCGCACACCTTGCATACCGCCAGAATAAAACCCTCTCCGGCCAGAGGGATGACATCAGCCGTTACCTCACAGCTGACCCCGATTCCCACCAGTAAGATTCCCAATAGGCAGTATATCCACTGTTCCGGGTAGGAATGCGGCACCAAATTTTGGATGCTGTACAGCGTCAGATCCGTCATACACCCGAAAAGCAGGGCCACCGGCAGCTGCAAAAGCTGGAGCGGCTGGTATCCGCACCGCAGCAGCACAATCTGGAGCAAAATCAGGGTGCCATGCATGGCGGCCGTGGCGGCGCCCACGGAAAGGGGCGTCAACTGGCTCAGGGTGTATGGAAGGCTGGAAATCGGTGTGGTTCCCAATCCGGCCTGAATGGACAGCGAGACGCCATACGCCATAATGATCAGTCCGAACACCAGAAGGAAAGATCGTTTCACTAAATTTTCCCGTTTCATGTTTCCCCACCTTCTTCCCATGTACCGCCGCACAATTTTTCCAGCAGGCGGCGCAACTGCAGCTTTTCCGCCGGGGTAAGCATGCCGCCCACCTCCCCCTCCGCGTCGGCAAACGCGCCCGCCATTTTCTCTGCCGCCGCCCGCCCCTTGGGCGTTAACGCCACATACAGGGAGCGCCGGTTCCCCTCATGCTGCGCACGAACCACCAGGCCGGATGCCTCCATGCGCAGCAGAATGCTCCCCACGGTGGCCTGCTCAATTTCGCAATAGTCCGAAATGGCTTTCTGGTTGTTCTCCCCGTACTGGGAAAGATACTCCAATATTTTGGGCTGTCCCGAGGTCAGGCCGAATTCCGCCGCCCGCGCGCAAATCTGCCGCTGCATCCGGCTATGGGCCTTCATTAACAGATAGTGCAACGATTCCAAGCTGGCCCCTCCATTCTATAAGTATTCTTATTATATGTTTTCTAAGTAAATTCGTCAAGCACAGAACGACGCGGGCCGGACAGCTTGTCCAAATCACGCAGATCTTGTGCAAAAAGATGCAAATTCTTCGCAGCGCATTCACAACGGCAGAATCACAAATAAAATAACTTTATGGCTGCAGCAGTATGAAAGGGCCGGTCTGGCGGCCCTGAGCACCAAGTCAAGCGAGGGAAGCACAAAATGAATACAGCGAATAATATAGAACAGCCCTGCTCCAACGAGCGCCCCTGCCCCTGCACCTACGACTGCCCGCGGCACGGCAAATGCTGCGCCTGTGTGGCCCACCACCGGGACCATAACGAAGGGGTACCCGGTTGCTTTTTTTCCCGGGAGGCGGAGGCCACCTATGACCGGAGCATAGAGGCGCTGGCCCGGGACCACGGCATACTCAAATAGGAAAGAAGTCTGTACCCATGGATAAGAAAACACGTACACTGCAAAGGAAGAGAGAAGCCATAAAGCTGGACGGGGCGGGAATCGACCGGCTCTCCGCCCTGTTGACCCAGGCGCTGGAGCAGGCGGCGGTAACCCGAAAGGACGTGATCCGCCTGCGGCTGGCGGTGGAGGAGATCCTGAGCCTGTGGCAGAGCAAGCTGGGGGAAGAGACGGTATGCACCTTCCGCAGCGGTACCCGTCTGGGCCGGATGTACCTGGAGATCACCGCCCCCGGCGGGCGGATCGATCTGGACGAAACCGCCTCCGACCAGGCCGGGCGAATGCTGTGCTCCAACCTGCTGGCCCAGGCGGGGCTTGCTCCGGTGTACGTCTATCTGGATGGAATCAACCGGCTGGGCCTCTACCCCGCCAGACCTCAGCGGCTCAGCCCGCTGCTCCAGCTGCTGCTGGCCATTTCAGGCGCGGTGGGTCTGGGGGTGGTCTTTCTGGCCCTGCCCGCCCAGGCCGGCGCGGCAGCGGGCAGCGTGGTGGACCCCCTGTTTACCGCCCTGATGGGCGTGTTGCAGGCCCTGGCCAGCCCCATGATTTTCCTCAGCGTGTGCTGGGGTATTTTAAACATTGGGGACGTACATACCCTGGGACGCATTGGCAAGACGGTGCTGCTGCGCTTTCTGGGATTCGTCTTTCTGCTGACGGCGGCGACGGCGGCCTGCCTGGTATGGTGTTTTCTGCCGGAGCAGGGGGTGGCCGCCATGGGAGAAAATGCCGCTGCGCAGATTTACAGCATGCTTCTGGGAATTATTCCCAGCAATATTGTCACTCCCTTCCTGGACGGCAACTCCCTGCAGATTATCTTTATGGCCATCTGTGTGGGGCTGGTGCTGCTGATATCAGGGGAAAAGGCCTCCGCCCTGCGGGTCCTGCTGGGCCAATTCAATGCGGTGGTGCAGTTCATGATGGAGGTGGTGAGCCGGTATATCCCCCTCCTTGTCTTTGTGAGCCTGCTCTCCCTCATGCTGTCCGACGCCCTGAGCAGCCTGGGCGGCGTGGTAAAGGGGCTGGCGCTGGGCATCGCGGCCTGCCTGGTCTGGCCGCTGCTCTACGCTCTGTGGGCCAGCCTGCGGCTGAAGGTGTCCTTCCCTCTGGTGCTGGGCAAGCTGCTGCCCACCTATCTGATCGCCCTGTCCACCGCCTCCTCCTCCGCCGCTCTGTCCATCAACCTGGAGACCTGTGAGCGGCGGCTGGGGATTTCCGGGCGCATCGTCCACTTTGCCGTGCCGCTGGGTCAGGTGATGTTCAAGACCGGCGGCGCGGTGGGCTTCTTTGTACTGGCCCTGGGGCTGGCGGAGTTTTACGGGGTGGCCATGCCCCTGCCCTGGGTGGTCACCGGCGTGCTGACAGCGGGGCTGCTGGCCATTGCCGCGCCGCCGGTCCCCGGCGGCAGCCTGACCTGCTACACCGTGCTGCTCACCCAGCTGGGCATTCCGGCGGAGGCCATCGGCCTGGCGGTGGCAGGCAACGTGATTTTGGATTTCTTTATGACCTCCTGCGGCATTTCCTGCTTGCAGTCGGAGCTGATGCTCTCGGCCAACAAGCTGGGCATGCTGGACCGGGAGTGCCTAAAAAGGAGTGAATGCAGATGAGAAAGCGCCCGATTCCCCTGGCACTGGCCGCCCTCCTGGCCGTTCTGCTGGCGGGCTGCGCCGCCCAATCCGGGGAAAAGGCCCCCATCACCGACATTCGTCAGCTGGACGGCCAGACCATCGGGGTTATGACCGGCTCCACCTTTGACCAGCACACCGATACCTACATCAACGACGCGAAAAAGGAGTACTACGCCTCCTACGCCGACATGGCCCTGGCGGCGGAGCAGGGCAAGATCGCCGGTTTTCTCATGGACGAGCCCATGGCCCGGGTGCTGTGCGCCGAGAACCCGGGGGTGACCTACCTGGAGGACTACCTGACGGAGGACGGCTACGCCTTTGCCTTTCCCAAGACGGAGAAGGGCGCCCTCCTCCGGGACCAGATGAACGAGTTTCTGACCCAGATCCAGGCCGACGGCACCCTGGAGGAAATCGAAGAGATCTGGTTCGGCACGGATGAGAGCGTCCAGGTGGTGGAGGACTGGACCGCCCTGCCCGCCCCCAACGGCACCCTGGAATTTGCCGCCAAGGCCAGCAGCGCCCCCTTCGCCTATGTGAAGGACAACAAAACGGTGGGCTACGACGTGGATATCGTGGTCCGCTTCTGCAAGGCCTACGGCTATGGCCTCAACCTCCACAATGTGGAGCTCACCTCCTTCATCGCCGGCATCGAGGCGGGCAAGTACGACCTGGGCGCCGCCGGCTTCACCGTCACCGAGGAGCGCAAGGAGCGGGTGTACTTCTCCCAACCCGACTACTCCGGCGGCATCGTGGTGGTGGTGGCCAACCAGGGCCAGGACACTGCCCGGTTTGAGAGCCTGGCCGACTTTGAGGGGGCCCCTCTGGGCGCCCTGACGGGCTCCTACCTGGACCAGCTGGCCCAGCAGGCCATTCCCGGCGTCACCATCCAGTATTATGACGACATAGCGTCCATGCTGCTGGCGGTGCAGAACGGCTATGTGGATGGTGCTCTCCTTGATATGCCTCTGGCCACCCTGGCGGTGGCCCGTCAGCGGTCGCTGGCCATTTTCCCCGAGACCCTTGCCCCCGACAGCTACGGCCTGGGTCTGCCCAAGGGCAGCCCCCTTACCCCTCAGGTCAGCGCCATTATTGAGGGCTATCAGGCCGACGGCACCCTGGACGCCCTGGCGGACAAGTGGCTGGGGGCGGATGAGGCCGCCAAGACCATCGACGTGGGGGA
>NZ_CALXFV010000078.1 GCF_944387675.1 uncultured Flavonifractor sp.
GTCCAGCCGGGCCTCGATGACGGCTCCGTGGGCGGAGCGGTTGGGGTTGGCCTTCAGCTCCTGCATCTCGGCGGTCAAATTGACCATCTCCAGCAGGTTGTCAATTCCCTCCCCGGTTTTGGCGGAGATGGGGCAAATGATAGTCTCGCCTCCCCACTCCTCCGGCACCAGCTCGTACTTGGTGAGCTGCTCCTTGATCCGCTCGGGGTTGGCCTCCGGCTTATCCATCTTGTTGATGGCCACGATGATGGGGATGTTGGCCGCCTTGGCGTGGTTGATGGATTCAATGGTCTGGGGCATAATGCCGTCGTCGGCGGCCACCACCAGGATGGCCACGTCGGTAATCATGGCGCCTCTGGCCCGCATGGCGGTAAAGGCCTCGTGGCCGGGGGTATCCAGGAAGGTAATGAGCTTGCCCTGCACCTCTACCTGGTAGGCGCCGATATGCTGGGTGATGCCGCCGGCCTCTCCAGCCGCCACGTGTGCGTTGCGGATATAGTCCAGCAGAGAGGTCTTGCCGTGGTCCACGTGGCCCATGACCACCACCACGGGAGCCCGGGGAAGCAGATCCTCCTCCTTGTCCTCGGCGGTATCGATGAGCTTCTCCTCGATGGTCACGATCACCTCGTGTTCCACCTTGCAGCCCAGCTCCTCGGCGATGATGGCGGCGGTGTCGAAGTCGATCACGTCGCTGAGGGAGGCCATGACCCCGTTCTTCATCAGGGTCTTCACCACCTCGGCCCCAGTCTTTTTCATCCGGCTGGCCAGCTCACCCACGCCAATCTCGTCGGGAATTTTCACGGTGAGGGGGGTCTTCTTGGCAATCTCCAGCTGGAGCCGGCGCATCTTCTCCTGCTCCTCCTGGCGGCGCTTGCTGCCGCCCTGGAAATTCCCCTTGCGCTGGTTGCGGCCCTGGAACTTCTGCTTGCCGCCCTGCATCTGCTTGGTCTTGCCGGCGGCCAGGTTCTCCAGCCGCTCGTCATACTTCTCCAGGTTCACCTGACCGCCCTTGCGGGTGTCCACCACCTTTTTCTCAGGCACCCGGGTGGCGGGACGGCTCTGCTGCTGGGGCTGCTGGGCCTTGGGCTGTTCAGCCTGGGGCGCCGGACGGGCGCCGGACGGGCCGCCGTTCTGGGCGGGCCGGGCGGGCTGGGCCTTGACGGGGGCGTCCGGCTTTTCCGTCTTTCCCGCCTTCTCCCCCGCCGGCGCCCCCTGGGGCGCGGCGGCGGGCTTGGGCTCCCGGTACACGTCGGCGTAGATGCTCTCGATGCTCTCCACCTGATTGTTCTGGGTCAGGTATTCAAAAATCAGGGACAGCTCCCTGTCGTTCAGGGGCTGCATGTGATTCTTCGGGGCCGTCGCGTACTTGGTCAGAATGTCGGTGATCTCCTTGGAATTCTTATTGAAATCCTTGGCCACCTCATGGACACGATACTTGTTGTTCAGCAAATAAGCCACCTCCAACTGGGCCGGCTTGCGCCAATAGGAAAACGCGGCGGGGACGCTGCGCTTTCTTATTGGAACAAGCCCGCTTCTTCCAATACCTTTCTCCATTTCTGTTCATGGCTGCTTCTTGATGGTCAGTCTGCCCTTGGGCACGAAGGGTTTGGCCCCCTTCTCCGACCCCGCCAGCTCCGCCCGCTTTTGCTCCGGGGGCGGGGGCGCCCAGGGCTTCCGGCGGTTCCGCTGCAGATTCTTCTCGTGGGCGCGCCGCTCCTTCTGCCGCTGGAGCGCCTTCTCCGCCTGAATCTTCAACTCCGCCGCGGCTCCGCCGCACCCCTCCGGGTCGTCCTGGGCCAGTTTGCCCGCAATGGCAGCGGCCAGCCCCACATCGGTGAGGGCCAGCATGGTGCAGACGCTGCGTCCCACCGTGCCGCCCAGCTCCCCCTTGGTATAGGGGGTGGACAGCACAGGCACCTTGCCGGCCTGGGCAAAGTGGGCCGCCCGGCGGATGCTGTTTTCCGCCCCGTCGGCGGCGGTGAGAATCAGCCTGGCCTGGTGCGCCCGGGCGGCGGCGGCCACCGGCTCCTCGCCCACCTCCAGCCGCCCCGCCTTTCGGGCAATGCCCAGCAGGTGCAGGATACTATCCATCCCGATCACCCGCTCTCATCTGCTCCTCCAGCGCCGCGTACACCTCATCCGGCAGGGGGGCGGAAAAGGCCCGCTCCAGCGCCCGAGACTTCCGGGCGCGCTTCAGACACTCTTCCTGCGGGCATACATAGGCCCCCCGGCCCGGCTTCTTCCCCCGAAAATCCAGAGAGACCTCCCCCTCCGGACTCTTCACCACCCGGATCAGCTCCGGTTTGGGTTTCATCTCCCGGCAGCCCACGCACTGGCGCAGGGGTATTTTCTTGGGCATCTTCTCTCGCCTCCCTGCCCCACAAAAGGCAGCGTCTTTTGCGGGGTCTCCGATTCATCCTGTTTGGGGCAAAACACTTGTGCGGTGCAAGCGCCGTCCCGCCTGCGGCGGGTCCCAAAGAGGGCCAGCCTCAACCTTGGAGGCCGCCCCCGCCGGGCTTACTCCTCGCTCTCAGCCTCATCTTCTTCAATGATCACATCGTCTTCGCCCGCCACGTCCTCGTCGGCGGGGGCGGATTCCGGCTTGATATCGATCTTCCAACCCGTCAGCTTGGCGGCCAGCCGGGCATTTTGCCCCTCTTTGCCGATAGCCAGGGAAAGTTGGTCGTCAGGCACCACCACCCGGCAGCTCTTGCCCTCCTCGTGGACCTCCACGCTCACCACGTCGGCGGGAGACAGGGCGGCGGCGATGTACTCCGCCGGGTTCTCCGACCACTTGACGATGTCCACCTTCTCCCCCTTGAGTTCCTCTACAATGTTGTTCACCCGCTGGCCCCGGGGACCCACACAGGCGCCGATGGGGTCCACGTTGGGGTCGGCGGACCACACCGCCAGTTTGGTGCGGCTGCCTGCCTCCCGGGCGATAGATTTGACCTCCACCGTGCCGTCGTAGATCTCAGGTACCTCCAGCTCGAACAGCCGCTTCACCAGGCCGGGGTGGGTACGGGAGATGAGTACCTGGGGACCCTTGGTGGAACGGCGCACCTCCACCACATACACCCGCAGGCGCATCCCCTCGGTGTAGCTCTCTCCCTTCACCTGCTCGCCGGGGGCCAGGAATGCCTCGGTGGCCTCGCTGCCGGAGCCGATGCGCAGGCTGGCGGCGCCGGAGCGGGGGTCAATGCGGGTGACTACACCGGTGAGAATCTCGTGCTCCTTGGAGGAGAACTCATCATAAATCATGCCCCGCTCGGCCTCCCGCATACCCTGGATAATCACCTGGCGGGCGGTCTGGGCGGCGATACGGCCAAAATCGCGGGTCTTGATCTCGATACGGATCACATCCCCCAGCTGGGCCTGGGGCAGCTTGCTGCGGGCCATCTCCAGGCTCATCTCGGTGCAGGGGTTGTCCACCTCTTCCACCACGTCCTTCTTGACGAACATGCGGACGGTACCCTTTTCCTCGTCGGCCTCCACGGTGACATTGTCCCCCACACTCTCATGGTCCCGCTTGTAGGCGGACACCAGAGCCTGGGTGATCTTCTCCAGCATATAGGACTTGGGAATGCCCTTTTCCTTTTCAATCAGGTTGATGGCGGCAAAAAATTCCGCCCCGTCCAGCTCATTGCTTTTCTGCGCTTTGGCATTTTTCTTCGGCATAATCCTTCTCCTTATCTCAACCCAGGCGGACAGTCCCCGCCCCTACATGATTCCCATACAGGCGGGCGGCACCCGCCCCTGCCTCTTAAAACCGCACGTACAGCCGCACCTGGGCCACATCCTTCTTTGCAAAGGTCTCCGTTCCGGCGGCAGTTTCAATGCTCACGTCCCCGTTGTCATAGTCCTTCAGGACCCCCACGTGATCCTTCCGGCCCTCTACCGCCCGGTAGAGCCGCACCTCCACCTCGGCGCCCAGAAACCGCTCAAAATGCTCCGGCTTTTTCAGGGGCCGGTCAGCGCCGGCGGAGGAGACTTCCAGCACGTAGCTGCCCGCGATGGGGTCGGCCTCGTCCAGGGCGTCGGACAGGGGGCGGCTTACCGCCTCGCAGTCGTCAATGGACACGCCGCCCTCCTTGTCAATGTAGATCCGGAGGAACCACTCCCCCGCCTCCCGGACATACTCCACATCCCACAGGGAGCAGCCCGCGTCCTCCACAATGGGGGCGGCCATGGACGCCACAAGCTCTGTGATCTTCGCCATCTTCGGCCTCCTTGCCGGGGACTTCCAAAAATTTGCTTCCCCTGTTTTTTCAATAAGAAAGAGCGGAGCCGCAACCCCACTCTCACCATACACCTACTACTATCGTACGTACTATACCACAAAACCGTTCCCCTTGCAAGGGTTTGCCGGGATTTTTTCTGTCAAACGGCTCTGTGTGCGGTTTTTGTTGACATAACGATGCACTTTGGTACAATAGTACCATACCCGAAAAGGAGGACGGCCCATGAGCGCGAGCAAGGTGATTCTGGAGATTCTCGCCCAGGTGAAAAAAGCGGTGGTGGGAAAGGATGAGGTGCTGGCCAAGGTACTGCTGGCCATTCTGGCCCGGGGGCATATTCTGCTGGAGGATATCCCCGGCGTGGGCAAGACCACTATGGCCCTGGCCTTCTCCAAGGCTCTGAGCTTAAACTATAACCGGGTGCAGTTCACCCCCGATGTCATGCCCTCTGACATCACGGGCTTCTCCATTTTGAATCAGGAGACGGGGAAGATGGAGTATCAGCCGGGGGCGGTGCTGTGCAACCTGTTTCTGGCCGACGAGCTCAACCGGGCCACCAGCCGCACCCAGTCCGCCCTGCTGGAGGCCATGGAGGAGGGCCAGGTGACGGTGGACGGGGTAAGCCACCCGGTCCCCCAGCCCTTCCTGGTCATCGCCACCCAGAACCCGGCGGGGGCCTCCGGCACCCAGCTGCTGCCCGACTCCCAGATGGACCGGTTCATGGTGCGCCTGTCCATCGGCTACCCCGCACCGGCGGACGAGATGGACATGGTGCGCCGCAAGCAGCAGGGCAATCCCCTGGACCGGGTGGAGCAGGTGCTGGACCTGGACGGGCTGCGGGCGCTGCGGAGCCAGGCCGATCAGGTATACGTATCCGATGAGATTTTGGACTACGTGGTGCGTCTGGTCAGCGCCACCCGCACCCATCCCATGATCGTCCAGGGGGCAAGTCCCCGGGCCTCCCTGGCTCTGACCGCCATGGCGAAGGCCGCCGCGCTTACCCTGGGTCGGGACTACGTGAACCCCGAGGACGTGTCCATGGTGTTTGAAGACGTGGTGAGCCACCGGCTCATTCTCTCCCCCAGAGCCCAGGCGGAGGGTGGATTTGACCCGGCGAAGGAGCTCCTGCGGCAGGTCCCCGCCCCCGTTGTCAAGTAAGGCCATGCTTCACCGTCAGATCTCATACGCCGCCCTTATCGCAGCGGCCATTGTCTTTCAGATTTTCTTCCGGTTCTACCTGTCCACCTTTACCCTGGTGCTGGTGGCGGCGCTGCCGGTGCTCTCGGTGCTCCTCACCCTCCCCGCCCTGCTGGGCAGCACCCTCCGCCTGACCTCGGAGGGACAGATCTCCCGGGGCGGAGAAGGACACTTTACCCTCCGGCTGGAGCGGAAGAACACCCTGCCCCTGCCGCCGGTGAGGGTGCGTCTCACCTGGTCCAACCAGCTCACCGGAGAGCGGGGGACCCTGGCGTGTCTGCTCCGCTCTGGCGACGGGACCGACCAGCTCTCCCTGTCCCTTCCCGCCCCCCACTGCGGCCAGCTGGTGTGCGCTGTGGAGCGGGCCGCGGCCTGTGACCTGCTGGGACTGTTCCCTCTGCCCCTTCCCGGCAGGGCGGGCGCCGCCCTGCTCCTTCTTCCCCTCCCGGCGGAGGTGACCCTCCCTGCCGAGCTGGACGCTCCCCGCACCGGCGGGGCGGTGCTGCGTCCCCGGCCCGGCGGCGGCCCCGGGGAGGATTACGACCTGCGGGAGTACCGGGCGGGGGACCCCCTGCGGTCCATCCACTGGAAGCTCTCCTCCAAAAAGGGGGATCTGGTGGTACGGGAGACTCTGGAACCCCGGCAGGCAGAGCTTATCCTCACCTACGACCACTTCGGTTCTCCGGAGGAGCTGGATCAGGTCTTTGACCGGCTGTGTACCCTCTCCCGCCTGCTGCTGGCCAAAGGCCGCTCCCATCGCATCCAGTGGGCCGCCCCGGTGAGCGGGGAGATAACCGACCGGGAGGTGGACTCGGAGCGGAGCCTGATGGCCTGTCTGGAGCTGGCCTTTTCCCTGGCCGCACCCCCATCGGGCCGTTCCATCCTGGACGGGGCGCTGAAAATGTCCCCCTCCGCCGGGCTTCCCCTCCATTTCCATGTCACCGCCCGGGACGTGAAAGGAGGCCGGAAATGAAGCGCCGCGCAGTCCGGCCCAAGCGGCCGCCTTTCCGTCCCACCCCCGCCTCGGTGGCGGGGGGCGGCGTGCTGCTCTTCCTCTGCCTGTACGGGGCGGTGCTCTCTTTTGTCTCCGCTTTCTCCGCCCGTACCTATCCGCTCTTGCTGGCGGGGGGCTTTGTAGTGTGTACGGCGGTAAGCCTGCTTACCTGGTCCCTTCCCCGCAGGTGGTGGACCCTCCCACTCTTCCTGGTCTCCGGTCTGTGGAGCTGGGGGCTGTGGAAGCTGTGGGACTGGCTGGTACTGGGGGAGATCTCCCTGCGGTGCGCGGTGGTAAACACCTTCTGCGCCAGCCTGGGGCTGGACGGCTACATTGAGCCCGTCGCCCAGTTTTCCCCCTCTGTCTGGGCCATGAGCGCCACTCTGCTGCTGCTGGCGGCCATGCTCCCTCTCAGCCTGTTGCTGGGGTTGGCCATCCTCCGCTTCCGCTCCTTCTGGCTCACCTTTTGGGTGACCTTTCCCTTCCCGCTGGTTCCCATCTGTATCTCCGTCACCCCCGCCTGGGTTCCCCTGTGCGCCCTGCTGCTGGTGTGGTGTACCATGGGCCTCACCGCCCTGGTGGGACGTCAGGACCCTCGGGGGGCTGCCCGGCTCACCCTGGCTGCTCTTCCCTCAGCCGCCCTGCTGCTGGCTCTGCTCACCACCGCCCTGCCCCAGGAGAATTACCAGCGCCCCCAGTGGGCGGACGACGCCCTGGACGGCTTCAACAACTGGGCCACCCACCTGGATATTGCCCTGTTCCAGGGCAGCGGCCCCTTCGGCCTGTTCGGGGGCGGCGGCGGGCTGTCCAATGCCGATGGGGAGGTGGACCTGTCCCACGCCGGCCCCCTGGGCTTCTCCGGCCGGACGGTGCTGGAGGTGGAGACCGAGCTGCGGGGGCGCATCTACCTGCGGGGCTTTTCCAGCGCCGTGTATGACGGCGGCAGCTGGGGGCCTTTGGACGACGAGGAATACGGCGCCATGTTTCTGGAGGAGGAGGAGGAGCTCACTCTTCCCGATTACAGCAGCGTCTACTACTTCCCCTCCCTGGATGGGTGGCAGCCCCTGAACTTCCCCGCCCTGGCCAACCGGGAGGCCTTCCCCGACAAGGACTACGCCAAATTTACCGTCCGCAACGTGGGAGCCGACCCGGGGTATGTCTACGTCCCCTACCACATCCTGTCCCAGCCCGAGGAGCTGGGGGGTACCGCCTTTGTCAATGATGTCTGCCTGGCCCGCATGGAGGACGTGTGGACCCACACGGTGTACATCCAGCCCGGCTGCAACCCCCTCAGCGGGGCGGAGCTGCCGGCAGAGGTGCAGGACGCCTCCAGGAACTATGAAAACTTTGTATACAGCAGCTATCTGGATATCCCGGAGGAGTGCCTGCCCGCTCTGGAGGGGGCCATAGCGGAGATCTCGGAGCAGATGCTGTCCGGCGCCGACGTACCTGCCTATCAGCGGTACATGGAGCTGCTGACCACCAGCTCGGCGCCCAGCTGGCAGGCGGTGCAGCTCCTCATGGCCGACGTGGTGACCGCCTATCTGGAGGAGACGGCGGAGTACAATCCCGATGCCGCCGTCACCCCAGAGGGGGAGGATTTTGTATCTTACTTCCTCACCGAGAGCCATGAGGGCTACTGCATGCACTTTGCCTCCGCCGCCGCCCTTATGCTGCGGTATCTGGGGGTACCCGCCCGGTATGTGGCGGGCTACGTGGCCGACGTGCCGTCCTCCGGCAAGGTCAGCGTCCCCGATTCCGCCGCCCACGCCTGGGTGGAAATCTACCTGAACGGCTACGGCTGGGAGCCGGTGGAGGTCACCCCCGCCTACGCCGGGGGCAATCCCGGCCGCAGCTCCACGGCGGAGGCCACTCCTACCCCCACCGCCACCCCCAGACCCTCGGCCACCGCCGCACCCTCGGCCACCGCGGCCCCCACCCCTACGCCTAGTCAGGCCCCCGGCACAGCGGCGGAGGAAGAGGAACCCCTGAACCCCCGCGTCTTTCTCATCCCCCTGCTTGCGGTGCTGGCCGTCCTGGCCTTCCCAGCTAATCGGGCCTTGGGCCGGTCCCGGCGGGAGAGGCGCTTCCGGCAGGAGAGTACCAATCAGGCGGTCATCGCCGCCTATCTCTATCTCAAGAGGTTGGAGCGGTGGGGCGGCGAGACACCGGAGGAGACCTTTGCCCTGGCTAAAAAAGCCAAATTCAGTCCCCACACTTTGACAGAGGTCGAGCGGGAAACGGCGGTCTCCTCCGCCCGCGCCGCCACCGTCCAGGTGGACAAGTCCCTGCCCTGGTATAAGCGGCTATGGTGCCGGTATATTCTGGGGCTGACCTAGCTGCACAAAAAGCATCCCGGGCGCGCCTTCCGGCGCGCCCGGGATGCTTCAGCTTGTCGAAAAACCTCCCCCGCAGGGAGCCTCGCAGCGTTCTGCCGCCCGCAGGCGACAGAATCAAATGGAAATCCGTCCTTCCCGGGGACATATGCCTCGGGAAGGACCCTTCTCAGGACGGATCGGGCGACGATTTCTTCCCAAGAAATTGAGGCCGATCCGTCCTGCAGCCTTTTCCGACAGCTCTTGTCAGTACGGCTCTCTCTGGCGGAATCGCTGAAGAAGCGCGGCTATCTCTCCGCGGAGAGCTGTACCGCCTGGGTCCAGCCGTCCTCCCCCCTTACCGGAGATCAGGCCGGCATTCACTGCCCAGGTCATGCCCTCCAGCGCCCAGGGGGAAACCTGCCCGCCGTCGGAATAATTGTCCAGGGTCCCAGCAGCCTCCCCGGTGTCTCCCTGGCCGTGCGCGTAGCGGTACAGCAGCACCGCCAGCTGCTCCCGGGTGATGGGGTCCTCCGGGCCGAATCTGCCGCCGCCATATCCCTCCACCAATCCGTGCTCCGCCGCCCAGCTTACCGCCTGGGCATACCAAGCCTCCTCCGCCACATCCAAAAAGACGGTCCCGCCGCCGGCGGGGGCGCCCTCCATCCTCCAAAGCACTGTGGTGAGCATAGCTCGGGTCAGGCTCATCTCCGGGGCAAACTGGCTGGCGCTCACCCCATCCATCAGCTTCTGGCTATAGACATAGGATACCGCCTCATAATACCAGTCCTCCGCCGCCACATCGGTGAAGGGCAGCTCCGCCGGCGGTAGGGAGTCAAACTTCGCCGTAACAGTCACCGCACATCCCGGCATGGAAAAGCAATAGATATCCTCCCCCATGGTTGTCACTGTCAGCGGAATGCCCCCGGAGTTGAAAACAGACAGGCTATCCAGCCGGTACCCCCTGGCGGGGCTGACGGTAAGGGTGACTGTCTGTCCTGCCTCCGCCTCCTTTCGGTCGGAAGACACCACTCCATTCAGAATATCTTGGGCGATGGATATCTGGTACTTCTGAAGCACAAAGCCGCCGCCTCCACCGCCAGCAGGCACGGAGGAACCACCAAGGGCCGGAATCGGCCGGCTGATCTCCTCGCCGCACAGCATACACACCGCCTTCTCCAGGCCCTCGTTCGTCTCCGTGGGAGGCGTCACCACAGTGAATTCACCTGGATGGTGTCCGGTTGCCGGGGTCTCTCCATCCACATAACTGTCCCCGCAGGCCAGGCAGAGGTGGGTGGTATAGCCCGGCTCGGTACAGGTGGGTAAAGTGACAACCTCCTTGTAGCTGTGTCCGGCAGCGGAAATCACTTCCTGCTCTACAAGCA
>NZ_CALXFV010000079.1 GCF_944387675.1 uncultured Flavonifractor sp.
CCAAAAAGAAGGACACGCATCAGCGTGTCCTTCTTTTTGCTTCTCGGCAGCTAAACCGCCTCTCACCTATTCCTAAGCAAAAATACATGCAGGGTGCGCCGCCGATCCTGATCAGCTTCGCCGACGGTCATTGTCATATGAACTGTAAAATTCGGCTTTCGCCCGGTACATTAGCCTATCCGCTTCGTCAAACTGCTCTTTTATGTTGCAGCAACCGCATCTCCACGATATACCCACAGAAACGCTGATGCCATCTTGCGCCATATTTGCTCGCATAATGGAGAGGGCCTTCCGAAAGGCACTTTCATCTAATTCCGTATCAATCACCAGAAATTCATCACCGCCTATGCGGTAAGACCTTCCCGGAAATACACGCGCGATATGTTTCGCTGTACAGCAGATCAGGCTATCTCCGGCACTATGTCCCATCTGGTCATTGATTTTTTTCAATCCGTTTACGTCAATAGAGGCCAGACCCAGTCGGGAAAACGATGCTGTTGCAAAGCTTTGCATGGTTTGGTTGAATTTGTTTCGGTTAAACAGTCCGGTCAGGGAATCTTCAAAGCTCAATCTTTCCAGGATTTCCGTCTGCTCTTTAATCTTTTTCTTGTATTCATCAATACATTGATGCAAATATTCGTTTGTATACCGCCCCATTTGCGTCGGAAAGCCTATATCCTCCTGCGTCATTTCAGAGTACGGATTGGAAATATGGATATGGCAGCACCGGGGTGTGCCGTCTTTCCACCGAAAGACAGCCGTAATACGCTGATGCACGCGCAAATAAATTCCGGTGGAGGGATCGGTGGAGATCCACGCCCTGCCGGTACAAATGTATATGTCCGGCGAAAGGTCAATCACATGGTATTCTTCGTCCCGGATATTGCACGGTGGCACCATGCCCGCAAACTGCCGGAAGATGCCGGAAATTTTTTCGGTCCCCACATCATATTCATGTTCAGCCGCGCCAACCCAACTCAATTTGTCATCAAAAAGTTCGATAATTGCTTCTACATCATTTTCGCAATAGTGCTTGTGCAGCAAAAAGCTGGTCATTCCTTTTATAGCCTGCATCTTCTTCTCTTTGTCAGCAGATAGTTTCAATTTTTACCCCACTGGTATTTCTTTGTGGACAGCTTTCAGCCGCACATGGACTGTGTCAATACCATCAATAAATTGGAATTATTGTACTAAATGCAATAAGGATAGTCAACCGCTCAAGTATCTCCAAGTACGGATAAGCAATTCAGAGATGCGCCCTATGGTATCCGGCTTCAGGTAAACCTCTTCTCAACTCCATTTGCTACCACTCGATTGATTTTTCCATGTAGCAAGAATCAGATATTCTGGAATAAATTCGGCGCTTCTTTGATCGCGATTTTCTGCATTGCCCGAAAGAGAGGCGTCCGAAAGGATATCCTTCTTTTTGAGTTCCGGCGGCTGAAAGCCGTCTTCCCCCCTTTTTGGTTGAAATGCTCGGACAAATGTACGGAAACAAAGGACATCTGAGCAGCGGGTAAGCCCCCTTTGCGGACCAGACCGTTTGCCGTTGGCAGACTTGTTCTTGAAATTGGGTTCCGGCGGCCCTATAATATTAGCTACAACGGACGCAATCGGAATCTTGGGGGTGACACCACTTATGGCAGCCGACATGAAAGAGCTCATTGCCCAGGCGGCAAAGGTTCTCATAATGGAGAAGGGTGTCAAGCGATTGACCGTAAAGGATATTGTGGAGGAATGCCACATCACCCGCCAGGCCTTTTACTACCACTTCGAGGATATTCCCGCCCTGTTTCGATGGATCCTCCAACGGGATACCTCCCGCACCATTCTGGAGGCGCAGGCACTGGGGGATTGGGAAAGCAGGCTGCACTATCTGTTTGTGATGGCCGTCAACATCCTGCCCTATATGAAAAAGGGTATGGAAAGCAACTTTCGCGACGAGCTGGAGCGGTTCCTGGACCAGTATATTCAAGCTCTTTTTGAGCGTGTCTGTGACGAGGAGGGCCTTTACCGGGACTGCACCCGGTTTGAGTCCAGCCTGATCTTACGCTATCACAGCCAGGCGATCTTGGGCGTCCTCCGCAACTGGAGTGAGAGCGACACCAAAAATCTGGATCAGATCGTCCACATCGTCTTTCGTCTCATGACGGAGGGGATCCCTCCCATGAGAAAAAACTGAATACGCCGCTGGACAAAATATCCGGAGTGTAAAAGAACTTTACACTCCGGATATTTTGTCTATACATGGATCTCTTTGTGATAATTGAACCGAAATACAGGGTCTTTTATAATTGCAAGCGATAAGGAGGCGTGGATATGGCGCACGAAATCCTCTCGGTAAAGCTGTGCCAGCTGGACGACAGCGTGGGCAGACTGCACAGCCGGATTCACATGAGTGAAACGTCAAACCACCAGCACCTACAGCAGGAGATCGCGGTTTTGGAGCAGGAGTGCATGGACGCCGAGGCAGCCCTGCGGGAAAACCTGCGGCGCTCCAAATCGAGCCTTGTCTCTGTTCTGGCGCGGGGCTACGGCCAGGTAGAGCATGACATCGAGCAATCGAAAACGCAGCTTCAGCAGCTGGTTGGAACCGGACCGGATTCGGAGGCCGTGGAAGAGCGGCTCCTTCTGGCGGAGTATCTGCTGGATTTTGCACACCGGGCCGCAGACCGGGCTCTGCTGTTTTCCATGAAAGCCATCGACGCCCAGCTGACCCAGCAGGAAAAAGGAGAATCACTATGAAAGAAGTCAAATCACCCAAGAAGCCGCTGCTCTACTATTACTGCATCGTGCTGCTGATCATTTTCCTCTTCAATATTTTGGTCACCCCCCTGCTCACCCGCAACCAGGTGACAGAGGTGGATTACGGCACCTTTATGGACATGATCGAGGCGGAAGACATCGGCCTGGTGCAGGTGGAGGACAGCCGGATTCTGTTTACCGATAAAGCGGAAACCCAGGTCTATCAGACCGGCCCCATGGAGGACCCCACTCTGACGGAACGTCTTCACGACGCCGGCGCCAGGTTCGAGCGGGTCATTGAGGAACCCGCCTCCCCCCTGCTGACCTGGTTTCTGACCATTATCCTGCCCATTCTCATTTTTATCGGTCTGGGCCAGTACATGAGCCGGAAACTGATGAACCAGGCGGGGGGCAAAAATGCCATGAGCTTTGGTATGGGCAAAAGCAGTGCCAAGGTTTACGTTCCCTCCACCCAGGGCATCCGCTTTTCCGACGTAGCTGGAGAGGATGAAGCCAAGGAGAGCCTCCAGGAGATTGTGGATTACCTCCACAACCCCGAAAAATATACCCAGGCCGGGGCCTCCATGCCCAAGGGCATTCTGCTGGTGGGGCCTCCTGGTACCGGCAAGACCATGCTGGCCAAGGCGGTGGCCGGAGAAGCCAGCGTTCCCTTTTTCTCCATCTCCGGCTCGGAGTTTGTGGAGATGTTTGTGGGCATGGGCGCCTCCAAGGTGCGGGACTTGTTCCGGCAGGCCAAGGAAAAAGCCCCCTGTATTGTCTTTATCGACGAGATTGACGCCATTGGTCAAAAGCGCAGCTCAGGCGGCGTCTACGGCGGCAACGATGAGCGGGAGCAGACACTCAATCAGCTGCTCACGGAGATGGACGGCTTCGAGGGAAATACCGGTGTCATCATTCTGGCGGCCACCAACCGGCCGGAGAGCCTGGACCCGGCCCTTACCCGCCCCGGCCGCTTCGACCGGCGCGTACCGGTGGAGCTGCCCGACCTGAAGGGCCGGGAGGCCATTTTGAAAGTTCACGCCAAAAAGATCCGGACGGCAGAGGACGTGAACTTCCACACCGTGGCCCGCATGGCCGCAGGCGCCTCCGGCGCGGAGCTGGCCAACATCATCAACGAGGCCGCGCTCCGGGCGGTGCGCAGCGGCCGGACCATTGTAAATCAGTCTGATCTGGAGGAGAGCATCGAGGTGGTCATCGCCGGCTACCAGAAGAAAAACGCCGTTCTCTCCGATCAGGAAAAGCGGGTGGTGGCCTACCACGAGATCGGCCACGCTCTGGTGGCCGCCAAACAGACAAACTCCGCCCCGGTACAGAAAATTACTATCATCCCCCGTACCTCCGGCGCCCTGGGCTACACCATGCAGGTGGAAACCGGCGACAAATATCTGATGACCAAAGAGGAGATTGAGAACAAGATCGCCACCTTCACCGGAGGCCGGGCAGCGGAGGAAGTGGCGTTCGGGCAGATTACCACCGGCGCCTCCAACGACATCGAGCAGGCCACCAAGCTGGCCCGGGCCATGATCACCCGCTATGGCATGAGCGAGGAGTTTGACATGGTGGCCATGGAGACGGTGCAGAACCAGTACCTGGGGGGCGATACCTCCCTGGCCTGCTCGGCGGACACGCAGAAGGAGATTGACCGCAAGGTGGTGGAGCTGGTGAAGCGGCAGCATGAAAAGGCCAGAAAGCTCCTGGAGGATAACCGGGAGCAGCTGGACCGGCTGGCCGGATTCCTCTATGAGCGGGAGACCATCACCGGCGAGGAGTTTATGGAGATCCTGAATGGAGGGAGCAAGCAATGAGGCGGCGTTCTGGATTTGGCTGGCTGGAGCTGGTCCTTGGTATTTTGCTCATTGCGCTGGGAATCTGGGCCTTTCTGGAGCCTGACCGCGCCCTGACCGGCATGGCCATCGCCTTTGGACTGGCCGCGGTGGTCATGGGCGTGGCGGACATCCTGCTGTATATCCAGGTGGAGCGCTTTACCGGGTTGGGACCCGTACTGTCCCTGGTGGCCGGAATAATGAGCGTCATGTCCGGAATGATGCTGCTGGCCTATCCCAAAGCGGGGGTGCTGGCACTGACTCTGCTGTTCCCCATCTGGTTTATCGCCCACTGCATCTCCCGGCTCTCCCACCTGCACCACATCCGCTTTGTGGCAGGCAGAGGCATGTACGCCTTTACCCTGGTTATCAACATCGCGGGGCTGGTGCTGGGCCTTTTGATGGTGCTCAGTCCCCTGTTCACCCTGGCCGCTCTGCGCTGCTTTGCCTGTGCCTACCTGATTCTGCTGGGTATCGACGGAGTGGTGATGGCAATCAGCCGCATGGGGATGCGGCGATAGGAGGCGGCCATACCCCGCGCCGGGGAATGCCGGAAGAAAGGGAGCGTGATCGTATTTGAATCCGGAAAAGGAACGCAAATCGCCCATAGAAGCCCTGGCAGCTTTTATTGTTGACAAACGAAACCTGATTTTCTTCTTTTATATCACCGCCATGATCTTCTCTGTGTTTTCACAGGGGTGGGTCCATGTGGAAAACGACATCACCGCTTACCTGCCCGCAGACACCGAGACCAGGCAGGGGCTGTCCATTATGGAGGAAGAGCTGACCACCTATGGCACCGCCCGTATCGTGGTCTCCCACACCTCCGAAGCGCTTGCCCAGAGTCTGGCCTACCGGATGGAGCAGATTGAGGGGGTCACCTCGGCCACGGTGGGTTCCGGTACCGTGGGCGGCGAAAGCGAAACGGGGCAGGCAGAGGAGCGCTCCGACTACATCCAGGGATCCGACGTACTCATCAACGTCACCTTTGACGGCGAGGCGGACCAGCAAATCAGCCTGGACGCCATGTCGGAAATCAAGACGCTGCTGGAGCCCTATGACGCCTATATAAACAGCGAAGTGGGAAACGACACCGCCGGAAACCTGGCTTCGGAGATGCAGGTGATTTTGGTCATCGCCTTCACCATCATTGTACTGGTGCTTCTGTTTACCTCCCGGTCCTACGCGGAGCTTCCGGTGCTGATGCTCACCTTCGGTTCGGCCGCTCTGCTGAACATGGGTACCAACTTCATCTTCGGAACCATCTCTTTCGTCTCCAACTCGGTGACGGTGGTACTGCAGCTGGCCCTGGCTATCGACTACGCCATTATCCTGCTCCACCGCTTCACGGAGGAGCGGGAACGGCTGGGGGAGGACCGGGCGGCCTGCATCGCCGCCCTGGCCTATTCCATCCCCGCCATCTCCTCCAGCTCCCTCACCACCATCTCAGGCCTTGCCGCCATGATGTTCATGCAGTTCGGCCTGGGCTTTGACATGGGTCTGGTGCTCATCAAGGCCATCTGCTTCAGCATGCTCTCGGTATTCACCCTGATGCCCGGCCTGCTGATGCTGTTCTCCAACGCCATTCAGAAAACACAGCACCGCAGCTTTGTTCCCCATATCGACCGGTGGGGGAATCTTGTGGTAAAGCTGCGCTATGTCGGGGTTCCGCTGTTTGGGCTGCTGCTGGTGGCGGGCTTCCTGCTGTCCCAGAACTGTCCCTACGTCTACGGCTACTCGGAATTGGTCACCACCAAGCAGAATGAAAACCAAATCGCGGAGCAGCGGGTCAACGACACCTTCGGCACCCAGAATATCATGGCCCTGCTGGTACCCAAGGGGGATTACGCCAGCGAGAAGGCGCTGCTCCACCGGCTGGAGCAATATGATGAGGTGGACTACGCCATGGGCCTGTCCAATATTGAGGCGTTAGACGGCTATACTCTCACCGACAAGCTCACTCCCCGTCAGTTTTCCGAAATGACCGACATGGACTATGAGATTGTGGAGCTGCTCTACACCGCCTATGCCGCCAAGGATGACAGCCTGGGCCAGGCGGTGAGCGGGGTGGACACCTACGCCGTTCCTCTGATGGACATGTTTCTCTTCCTCTACGACCAGGTGGAGCAGGGATTTGTCACGCTGGATGAGGAGACCCAGTCTCAGCTGGACGACCTCTATGCCGCCCTCACCGACGGGCAGGCCCAGATGATGGGAGATCAGTACAGCCGCATGGTGCTCAATCTGAACCTGCCGGAGGAGGGAGAAGAGACCTTTGAATTCCTCCAAACCATCCACCAGGAGGCGGAGCGGTACTACCCGGCGGACCAGATCTTCCTGGTGGGGGACTCCACCAGTGACTACGACCTGTCCACCTCTTTTGAGCGGGACAACATCCTTATCAGCGTACTGTCGGTGGTATTCGTCATCCTGGTACTGCTCTTCACCTTCCAGTCGGTGGGACTGCCTATTCTGCTCATCTGCGTCATCCAGGGCAGCATCTGGATCAACTTCTCCTTCCCTACCTTGTTCGACCAGCCCATTTTCTTTATGGGCTACCTGGTGGTAACATCCATTCAGATGGGCGCCAACATCGACTATGCCATCGTCATCTCCTCCCGGTACAGTGAGATGAAGGAACTTATGCCTCCCAAGCAGGCCATTATCAAGGCGCTGGATCTGGCCTTCCCCACCGTATTGACCTCCGGTACTATCCTGACCTCCGCCGCCTATCTCATCGGCAAGCTGTCCTCTGAGCCCGCCATCGTAGGCATTGGGGAAAATCTGAGCCGCGGGACGCTGATCTCCATGATCCTGGTCATGTTCATCCTGCCTCAGATCCTGCTGCTGGGCGACAAGATTGTGGAAAAAACCCGGTTCAACATCAAGGTACCTGAGGTAGCCCGAACCTCTACCGGCACGGTCTACGTCAACGGCCGCATCCGGGGCAAGATCAATGGCCTGGTGGACGCCACCATCCGGGGCGTGATTCGGGGCGATGTCTCCGCCGTGCTGGATACCGGAAACATCAGTGAGCCGCCCGAAGCAGAGGCGTCGGATCAGAAGGAGGGCGACTATGAAAAAGCATAAACGGCGCATTCTCGCTTTCCTGCTGGCGCTGGGCGTTCTCACCACACTGCTGGCTCCGGCGCTGGGAGCGGAGCGCGACATTATCCACATCAAAACGGCCCAGGATCTGGTGAGCTTTTCCCAGAACTGCTCTGTGGACGGTTGGTCGGTGGGAAAGACGGTCTATCTGGAGGCCGACATCGACCTGGGCGGCTCCGGCTTTCAGAGCATTCCCATCTTCGGCGGCACCTTCGACGGCCAGGGACACACCATTTCCGGCTTTTCTCTCACAGGAAGCGGCGATGAACGGGGGTTCTTCCGCTACATTCAGGCGGGCGCAACGGTCCAAAATCTGACGGTCAGCGGCACGGTGTCCCCCAGCGACCGCAAGGATTCCATCGGTGGGCTGGTGGGAGTCAACGGCGGAAGAATTCTGAATTGCTCCTTCCAGGGCATCGTGAAGGCCGGCACCAATGTGGGCGGTTTGGCAGGCTGCAACCAAGCCAGCGGACAGCTGATCAACTGCACCTACTCCGGCACCCTTCTAGGGGAGCACTACGTGGGCGGGATCGTGGGCCGCAATGAGGGCAGCGTGATCCTGTGCCGGAATGAGGGGGACATCAATCTTACCGAGGTCAAGACCACAGTGGCAATCCATGAGATGAGTCTCTCCTCCATTCGGTCCACCGAGACCGTCCCCGCCTGCACCGACATCGGCGGCATCGCCGGCGCCTCCACCGCTATTCTCCAGAGCTGCACCAACAACGGCGATGTGGGATACGAGCACGTGGGATACAACGTAGGCGGCATCGCCGGCCGTCAGTCCGGCTGGCTGGACAGCTGCATCAACACAGGCAGTGTCAAGGGCAGGAAGGACGTGGGCGGCATTTGCGGACAGATGGAACCCAGGCTGACGCTGCTTTTTGACTCGGACGATCTGGATGAGCTGTGGCAGGAGCTGGATACCCTGCAAGCGCTTATGGATCAGGCAATTTCCGACGCCCAGGGCGCATCCGACACCATTTCCACGGAGATAACCGGCGTCTCCCACAGCGCCGACCAGGTGAAAAGCGCGGCCTCCGACCTGTCCGAGGCCATGACGGACTGGGCCGACGGAAACATTGAAACCGTCAACGACGTATCCGCCCGCATTTCCTGGACTATGGACCGGCTGTCCCCTATCGCGGACACGGTGGACGCCGCCTTGGACCGCCTCCAGGACTCCGTCGCCCTTGCGGAGGACGCCCTGGAGGAGCTCCATCAAATGGGAGATCTTTCGGAGGACGCCTTTGAGGAGCTGCGCCTAGCCTTGGACCGGGTGAGCAGCTCCGCCGGACAGGGTATCGCCGCTGCTGCCCAGCTCCGGGATGCCTTCCAGCGGCTTCAAAACGGGCTGGGAGACAGCGGAGCCATGCACGACGCCGTGGACGATATCCGCTCGGCGCTGGACGGCCTGACGGCCTCCTTCGGTCTGCTGTCCGACGCCTTCGGCAATCTGTGGGACGCCCTGGGGAACCTCAGCGGGCGGGTGGATGAGACTCCAGAGGGCGATGAAGCAGGCTCCGGCTGGGACGGAGTGCTGGATGCGCTGGAAGAGTTGCGCGCCGCCGCAGGCGAAATTCAAAATGCGCTCTCGGCGCTAAAGCATGCCCTGGGTGAGCCGGGCGACGTGGCGGAGGACTTGTTCTGGGATACCCTGGACAGCCTTGCCTCCGCATCGGAGCACCTGGCTTCCGGCTTCCATCTGCTGGACCAGGCCGCAGGCCACATGGAAACCGCTCTGGAGAGTCTGGACGGTGCCGCCCCCTACGGGGAGAGCGCCGCCGGCCTGCTCCGGGACGCCGCCGGGGTCCTGGAAGAGGCCTGCGGCCAGCTGCGCCAGGCCGGCGATACCTTTCATGACGTGATGACGGAGCTGGCCCAAAAGCCGGAGATCTCCTTTTCTCCCGCGGGAGACGCATTGGATGATGGGAAGGACGCCCTGGACGACGCCATGGGCAGCCTCAGCAGCGCCGTACAGGGGTTAAACGACGCCATGTCGGCCTCCTCCCACATCCTTCTGGAGGATCTGCGCGCCATCAACACCCAGTTCGGCAAAGTGGTGGATGTGCTCCGCAACCACTCTGACCGCTCGGAAACGGAGGATGAGGAGGACCTTTTGGAAGATGTCTCCGATCAGGCCACGGAAACCGACGAGGATGCCGGACGTATCACTCACTCCCAAAACACAGGCGCTGTGGAGGGAGATGTGAACATAGCAGGCATCGTGGGTTCCATGGCCATCGAATACGACTACGACCCGGAGGACGACCTGACCACCTCCGGCGACCGGTCCTTGAGCTTCCGCTACCAGGCCGCCGCCCTGACCGAGCGCTGTGTGAACAGCGGCACGGTTACCGGTAAGAAGGACTATGTAGGGGGCATTGTGGGGCGCATGGACCTGGGAACGGTATCTCAGTGCGAGAGCTAC
>NZ_CALXFV010000080.1 GCF_944387675.1 uncultured Flavonifractor sp.
AGGGTCCACTTGGGGCTGTTCATCTCCCGCTTGATGGCGCCCATGGCGGCAAAGCAGGGGGCGCACAGCAGGTTGAAAATCATAAAGGAGTAGGCGGCGATGGGGGTGAAGTGGGCGGCAATCTCCATAGAAGTGTTTCCGGGGAAGAGGATCCTGAGGGTGGAGACCACCTCCTCCTTGGCGATAAGGCCGGTGACCACGGCTACCGTGGCCTGCCAGGTGCCGAAGCCCAGAGGGAGGAAGAGGAAGGATACCGCGTGGCCCACGGCGGCCAGCAGGGAGTCGTTGTTATCCGCCACCATGCCGAAGCCGGCCTCAGTAAAGCCGAAGCCCTGGAGGAACCACAGGATGACGGAGGACAGAAGGATGACGGTACCGGCCCGCTTGATGAAGGACCAGCCCCGCTCCCAGGTGGCCCGCAGCACGTTGATGGCGGAGGGGGCGTGGTAGGCGGGCAGTTCCATGACGAAGGGGGCGGGATCGCCGGCAAAGATGCGGGTCTTCTTCAGAATAATGCCGGAGAGCACCACCGCCGCCACGCCGATGAAGTAGGCGGAGACGGCCACCCAGGCGGACTTGCCGAACAGGGCGGCGGCGAACATGGAGATGATGGGCAACTTGGCGCCGCAGGGGATGAAGCCGGTGGTCATGACGGTCATCTTCCGGTCCCGGTCCTGCTCAATGGTGCGGGAGGCCATGATGCCCGGCACGCCGCAGCCGGTGGCTACCAGCATGGGGATAAAGCTCTTGCCGGACAGGCCGAAACGGCGGAAAATCCGGTCCATGATGAAGGCGATTCGGGCCATATAACCCACGTCCTCCAGAATGGCCAGCAGCAGGAAGAGCACCAGCAGCTGGGGTACGAAGCCCAGCACGGCGCCCACGCCGCCCACGATGCCGTCCAGGATCAGGCCCTGGAGGACCTCGTGACAGCCCACGGCGGTGAGGCCGTTTTCCACCAGCACGGGGATGCCGGGTACCCAGGTGCCGTAATCGTTGGGGTCTGGCTCGGAAACGGTGAGGGCCTGCTGATAGGCCGCCTCGGTGACGGGGACCACGGTGGTCTCGCCGGTCTCGTCGTCGTAGAAGTACACCTCGCTGTCGCCGGCCTCATAGCCGGCAATCATGGCCTCGGCCTCTTCAAAAGCACCGGAGGCCTCCTCCCAGGCTTCCGCGTCGGCGGTGAAGGGGACAAACCAGCCGTCCCCAAACAGCCCGTCATTGGCCCAGTCGGTGCCTTTGGTGCCGATGGCGGCGGAGGAGCCGCCCATGGCGATGGTGTACACCAGGATCATCACCGCCACGAAAATGGGCAGGGCCAGGATGCGGTTGGTCACCACCCGGTCGATCCGGTCGGAGGTGCTCATGGCGTGGGCGGCGCGCTTCTTCTTTACCGCCCTGTTTACCACCGAACTGATGTAGGAGTAGCGCTGGTTGGTGATGATACTCTCGGCGTCGTCGTCCAGCTCGGCCTCACAGTCGGCGATGTGGGCCTCCAGATGCTCCCTCAGCTCGCCGGTGAGGGCCAGCTGCTCCAGCACCCTCTCGTCCCGCTCAAAGACCTTGATGGCGTACCAGCGGAGATAGCGCTCCTCCACCAAGTCGGAAATGGACTCCTCAATGTGGGCGATGGCGTGCTCCACACTGCCAGTGAACACGTGGGGCAGCTCTCCGGCCTTGTGGTTCCTGGCCAGAGCCACCGCCTGCTGAGCGGCCTCCATTCCCCCTTCGCCCTTCAGGGCGCTCATGGTCACCACTTGGCAGCCCAGGGCCTCTCCCAGCCGGTTCAGGTCAATCTCGTCCCCGTTTTTCCGCACCAGGTCGATCATGTTCACCGCCACCACCACCGGAATACCCAGCTCAATCAGCTGGGTGGTGAGGTAGAGGTTGCGCTCCATGTTGGTGCCGTCCACTATGTTCAGGATGGCATCCGGCCGCTCCTTCACCAGAAAGTTCCGGGCCACCACTTCTTCCAGGGTGTAGGGGGACAGGGAATAGATGCCGGGCAGGTCCTGAATCACCACCTCCTTGTGGCCTTTCAGCCTGCCCTCCTTCTTCTCCACCGTGACCCCGGGCCAGTTGCCCACGTATTGGCTGGAGCCGGTCAGGGCATTGAACAGCGTGGTCTTGCCGCAGTTCGGATTGCCCGCCAGCGCGATTTTCAGCTCCATGGTTTGACTCCCTTCTCTCACATTAGCTGCAACTAACTGCTGCGCCAAAAAAATACCGCCTGCGACGGTGGGGCTATCCGATTTCAATCATTTCCGCATCGGCTTTGCGCACGCTGAGTTCGTAGCCCCGTACGCTCAGTTCCATGGGGTCGCCCAGGGGAGCCACCTTCCGCACGTGGATCTCCACTCCCTTGGTAATACCCATGTCCATGATCCGGCGCTTGACCGCACCCTCGCCATGGAGCCGCTTCACCGTAACGGTGTCGCCCACCCTGGCGTCCTTTAAGGTCCTCATACCTCTGCTCCTCTCACACCAAAATTCGGTTGGCCATGCCCCGATCCAGAGCGATCCTGCTGTCCTTGACCTGAACAATCAGGTTCCCTCCCAGATCGCTGACCACCCTGACTGTCTCATCCACCACGAAGCCCAGCTCCGCCAGGTGCTGCCGGATCTCGTCCTTCCCGGTGATTTTGCGGATGATCACCTGCTCTCCCTGGCCGGCCATTGTCAGCGGCATCATGTTGCTCTCCTTTCTGAGATGGTTAGTCAGGCTAACTGCCTGGGAAAAAACAATGGTTAGCAAGCTCTAACCATCTGACTGGGTACGAGTTTACAACAACTAACCGCTTTTGTCAATCCCCATTTGGAAAAAATTTTGCCCCTTTCCGACGGGCCTTCCGGGGAAGGCTTTTCTTGGGCGGATGGCGGGGCCGGAAGCCGCTATCATACCCGCGAACGCTGCGAGGCTTTTTTGGCAAGCAAAAACGGCACTCCGTGTGGAGTGCCGTTTTCTGGAGCAGGTGACGAGGCTCGAACTCGCTACCTCCACCTTGGCAAGGTGGCGCTCTACCAGATGAGCTACACCTGCAAGCGACGAAATGTATTATATCCAATGCAGGTGCTGCTGTCAAGCGTTTTTTTCAATTCTCCTTCAAATTTCCGGCGCGTCCTCCCAGAGATAGCCCAGGGCCAGCAGGTCCTCGGCAGACCAGGTGGTACCGCTGCGGTCCCGGGAGAGATCCACATAGTGGGCGCCGTCGTCATCGGACAGCTGATTCCAGAAATGGGGGACGCCGCCCAAAGTTCCCTCGATCAAGGTGGAACCCACCCCCAGCTCTCCGGCCAGCAGCTGGAAGGCCAGGGCCAGGCCTTCGCTGTTCGCCCCGGCGCCCAAGATGGCATCCCAGGGGGTGGAGCCGCCGCCGGGAGCGTAGCTGACCGTCCGGGGCAGCAGGCTGAACAGCTGGGACAGCCGTTCGGCATCGCTGAGCTGCTGGGGCCGGGAGGTGGAGATGAGGGAGGCCAGCTGGTTCTGGAGCTGGGTGCTCTTTTCCCGCATGGTCCCCTCCTCCTCCGGGTAGGTGAGAAGGATCTCCACAATCCGCTGGGTGCCGCTGTCGGGGTAGAGGGTCACGGTACACTCGGGCATACCCATGGCGGTGGCAGGGGCGTCATAGTAGGCCTGCCGCACCAGATCGGCCACCGACCCTTCGTCCCCGGTGAAGTAGCCCACCCGCAGCACCAGCTCCGGCCGGTAGCCGGAGAGTGCCTCCGCCACCTCCTTGCGGATAGCGCTGGTGCTGGTGACGTTCACCAGGTTCTGCACCTGTTCCTTGGTATGGCGGTAGGTGATGGAGATCACCGCCTCATAGGTGGTGAGCACCCGGGTATAGCTGTTTTTGATAAAGTCCACCGCATAGGCCCCCAGCGGGTCGTCCTTGGCCACCTCCAGGCAGGCCCGGTTCAGATCCTCCTCCACATCGCCCAAATAGTCGGTCAGCTGGATCATCCCCTGCTCCATTCCCTGAGAGACCAGAAACAGTACGCCGTTGACCAGTTCGGAGTAGGTGCTCACCTGCAAGGTGGAGGAGTCGCCCGCCACCGCCGGCTGCTCCACATGAGGTTCCACCATCACATAGGAGCGGTCCAGCAGGGAGGAGCAGCCAGACAGGAGCAGGGCGAGGCACAGCGCCAGGCTCAGGGAGGCTCGTTTCACGCCGCAGCGCCCCTTTCCCGGTTAATAGCCCAGCTCCTGGCCGATGAGCACCACCTCGGAGCGGCCGATGCCGTTGGGCGCCTCCCACAGCACGGTGAGCGCCCGGCAGATCCGCTGGGGACTGTTGCAGTCGTAGCACCGGTCCCCCTTGGCGGCGCAGGGGGTGGCCTTTCCCAGCCGCTGGGCGTTTTTGGGGGAGGCCACGTTTCTGGCCCGCCACAGGGCCGCGTCGTAGTCAGGGGCCAGCTTGTTGCTTCCCACAAGGAAGTAGACCTCCTCATGGCCGAAGAGGGTGGAGGCCAGCCGGTTGCCGGTGCCGTCGATGTTGATAAGCTCCCCGGTCTCGGCCAGACCGTTCACCGAGGTGAGATAAACCTGGGCGGCGGCGGCGTCGGAAAGGGAGCCGTCCCTCCAGTGCCAGATGATCTGGTTGTGAGTCTCCAGCCGGCGGTCCAGCCCCATGTCCCGAATGGTGACCGAGCCGCCGATGCCGATGGTCCGGCCGTCCAGCTTTTTGTCCAGGTAGTCCGCGGCCTCCTCCGCCGTGGCGAAGCAGCTCACCGCGAAACCCCGCCGCTCCAGATTGGCTTTGACAGTGGTAAAGTCGTACATACAGCGTCCCTCCTTACAGCATGATGTCAGATGTCGTTTTGCTTATATTCCCGAAACCCGTCTCCCAGTACCTCGTGGGCTTCGCACACAATGAGAAAGGCGGCGGGATCGATCTCCTTGACGGCGCGCTTGAGGGCTACGATCTGCCGCTGCTTGAAAGCCACCAGCAGCACCTTTTTTTCCGCGCCTGAATAGGCCCCCTGTCCCTGGAGAACGGTTACCCCCCGGTCGATATCATGGATGATGGCGTCGGTAATCTGCTGGTGGGCGTCGCTGATAATATAGGCCACCTTGGCGTTGTCCAGGCCGTAGAGCACCCCATCCATCACCAGGGAGGAGATATACAGGGCCACCACGCCGTACAGGGCGCTGTACAGGCTGCGGAAGGCCAGAGCCACCGCCACGATCACCACCAGGTCTATGACCAGCAGCAGCTTGCCCATGGGAAGCCAGGCCAGCCGCAGCTTGAGCAGCCGGGCGATCAGGTCGGTGCCGCCGGTGGTGGCCCCCTGGAGGAACACCATCCCCAGAGAGCCGCCCATGAATACCCCGCCGAAGATGCAGGCCAGCAGAGGGTCCATAGGTTCAAACACCACCAGCAGGTGAATCAGATCGATAAATGCCGAGGAGAGAAACATGGCATACAGGGAGGATACCAGCAGGTGTCCCCCCAGAAACCGCCACCCCAGCAGAAACAGGGGAATGTTCAGGGCAATGACCACCCCGCCGATGGGCAGAACGGGGAAGAGGTGGTTGAGGATCTGACCCACGCCGGTGATGCCGCCGAAGCCGATCTGATTGGGATCGTAGCACCAGCAGAAGCCCAGCGCGTAGATGGCGGAGGCCAGAGTGATCCACAGGTAGGGCAAGAAATAGCGCTTGAGAAACCGGTCCATATCCATTCTCCTTCAGAGTTATTCCAGCAGGGTGAGCTGCTGCTCGCCCCGGTCCTCCTCCTTCAGGAGCATACCGGCCACCGGCAGGGAGCGGACCCGGTACCGGGCGGCGTTGACAATGGTGGCCTGAGCCAGGGGCCGGGCGTCCGCCACCCGCCACTTGGGCTTGAGGGTCATCACATGGACCCCCTGGGTGGCGCGGGTGGTTTTGGGGGTGAGGGCGGCGGTGTGGAACACCAGGCAGCGGCCCTCGGTGGAGGTCACCGCCAGCTCCAAGTCCTCCGCCAGGTGGAGGGCGGCGGCCAGGGGAGATTTGTCGGAGTAGGCTCCGGTCAGCTTTTTCCGCCGGGTCTGGGTCTGGTAAGCGGACAGCTCCACCCGGGCGGCCTTGCCGTTTTCAAAGAAGAAGAGCAGGCTGCCGGAGTAGTCGGCGGTAAGACAGGCCCACACAAAGCCCTCCCCCGGCTCCATTCCCAGCTTGGTGGGCAGAAAGTCTCCCAGCACGCTGGCCTTGGCGTCCTCAAAGTCGCTGAGGCGGGTTTTGTAGCACTGCTGTCTGTCGGTAAACACCAGCAGCTCGTCCCGGTTGCTCCCCTCCCACTGGAGGAAGGGGCCGTCCCCCTCCTTGTATTTCTGCTCCGAGCTCATCCGCAGGGACTGGGGCGTGATTTTCTTGAAGTATCCCTCCCTGGAGCAGAACACATGCACCGGATAGTCCGGCGTCTCGTCCTCCTCCTCCTGAGGACCGGCGGGCTGGTAGTCATACACAATTTCGGTGCGGCGGGGAAGGGCGTACTTCTTCTTTACCGCCCCCAGTTCCCCAATGATGATCTTTTTGATCCGGCCGGGGTTGTTGACAATGTCCTGAAGGTCGGCGATCTCCTCCTCCAGCCCGGCCACCTCCTCAATGCGCTTGAGGATGTACTCCTTGTTGATGTTGCGCAGCTTGATGTCCGCCACGTATTCCGCCTGGAGCTGGTCGATGCCGAAGCCGATCATCAGATTGGGGACCACCTCGGCGTCCTCGTCGGTCTCCCGGATGATTTGGATGGCCCGGTCGATGTCCAGCAGGATTTTCTTCAGGCCTTTCAGCAGGTGGAGCTTCTCCTGCTTCTTCTTCATCACATGGTAGGTGCGCCGGCGCACCCCGTCCATCCGCCAGGCGCTCCACTCCTCCAGAATTTCCCGCACCCCCATCACCCGGGGCATGCCGGCAATGAGGATATTAAAGTTGCAGGAGCAGGCGTCCTGAAGGGTGGTGGATTTGAAGAGCTTGGCCATCAGCTTGTCCGGGTCGGTTCCCCGCTTCAGGTCGATGGTGATTTTCAGGCCGTTCAAGTCGGTTTCATCCCGCATGTCGGTGATTTCCCGGATCTTGCCCCCCTTGATCAGCTCTGCCACCTTGTCCATGATGGCCTCCACCGTGGTGGTGTAGGGGATCTCATACACCTCAATGAGGTTTTCTCCCTTGAAATACCGCCACCTGGCCCGCACCTGGAAGGAACCCCGGCCGGTGTCATAGATCTGCCGCAGCGCCCCCTCGTCGTACAGCAGCTCTCCGCCGGTGGAGAAGTCGGGGGCTTTCAGGTATTCCATCAGGTTAACCTGGGGATTTTTCAAATAGGCCGCCGTAACGTCGCACACCTCCCCCAGGTTGAAGCCGCACAGGTTGGAGGCCATGCCCACGGCGATGCCCTGGTTGGCGCTCACCAGCACGTTGGGGAAGGTGGTGGGCAGCAGGGTGGGCTCCTGCATGGAGCCGTCATAGTTGTCCACAAAGTCCACCGTGTCCTGGTCGATGTCCCGGAACAGCTCGGTGCAGATGGGGTCCAGCCGTACCTCGGTGTACCGGCTGGCCGCCCAGGCCATGTCCCGGGAGTAGACCTTGCCGAAGTTGCCCTTGGAATCCACCAGGGGGTGGAGCAGGGCGCCGTAGCCCCGGGACAGACGCACCATGGTGTCGTAGATGGCGGCGTCCCCGTGGGGATTCAGCTTCATGGTCTGGCCCACCACGTTGGCGCTCTTGGTGCGGCTGCCCCCCAGCAGGTGCATCTGGTACATGGTGTACAGCAGCTTGCGGTGGGAGGGTTTGAAGCCGTCAATTTCCGGTATGGCCCGGGAGACGATGACGCTCATGGCGTAGGGCATGTAGTTGACTTCCAGGGTCTCGGTGATGGGCTGCTCCAGTACCTCGGGCCGCAGGCCCATCACGTTGGGGTTGCTGAGCTTTTTCGCCCCGTCCTCCGGGGCCTTCTTCTTAGCCATTTGGTTCCGTCCTTTTCAAAGGATTGCGCGCGGTGCGCGGCCTGACCGCCGGGGCGGCAGTCTGCCCCTCACGAGATATCCGCCAGTTCCAGGTATTTGTAGCCGTTTTCCGCGATGTGGTCCTTCCGGCCCTGGAGATTGTCTCCCAGCAGCAGGTCGAAGACGGCGGCGGTGTTGGCCGCGTCCTCTGGCATGACCTTGATGAGCCGCCGGGTGGCGGGATTCATGGTGGTGAGCCACATCATGTCCGGCTCGTTCTCGCCCAGGCCCTTGGACCGCTGGACCGAGCACTTTTTGCCCGAAAGCTCCCCGTTCACAATGTCGTTTTTCTCGGCGTCGGAATAGGCAAACCAGGTCTTTTCCTTATAATTGATCTCGTACAGGGGGGACTCGGCGATATATACGTATCCCCGCTGAATCAGGGTGGGGGTGAGGCGGTAGAGCATGGTGAGGATCAGGGTGCGGATCTGAAAGCCGTCGTAGTCGGCATCGGTGCAGATGACAATTTTATTCCAGCGCAGATTCATCAGATCAAAGGTGGCCATGTCCTTGGCGTGCTTGTCGTGAACCTCCACCCCGCAGCCCAGCACCTTCAAAAGGTCGGTGATGATCTCGCTTTTGAAGATCTTGGCGTAGTCGGCCTTCAGACAGTTGAGGATCTTGCCCCGCACCGGCATGATGCCCTGAAACTCCGCGTCCCGGCTCAGCTTCACGCTGCCCAGGGCGGAATCGCCCTCCACAATGTACAGCTCCCGGCGGGTGGTGTCCTTGGTGCGGCAGTCCACAAACTTCTGCACTCGGTTGGAGATGTCCATGGTGCCGGTGAGCTTCTTTTTGATGTTCAGCCGGGTGCGCTCGGCATTCTCCCGGCTGCGCTTGTTGATGAGCACCTGCTCTCCGATTTTGGACGCGTCCTGAGGATTCTCAATAAAATAGACCTCCAGCTGAGCACGGAGGAACTCGGTCATGGCCTCCTGAACAAATTTGTTTGTGATGGCCTTCTTGGTTTGATTTTCGTAGGAGGTCTGGGTGGAGAAGTTGCTGCTCACCAGCACCAGACAGTCCTCCACATCGGCCCAGGTAATCTTGCTCTCATTCTTCTGATACTTGCCCTGACTTTTCAAAAAAGCGTCGATACCGCCTACAAAGGCGGACTTTACCGCCTTCTCCGGGGAGCCGCCGTGCTCCAGCCAGGAGGAGTTGTGGTAGTGCTCAATGACCTGCACCGTGTTGGAAAAGCAGAAAGAGACCGACAGCTTTACCTTGTATTCGTCCTTGTCCGCCCGGTCCCGGCCCCTCCGCTCGGTCTGCCAAAACACCGGCAGGGTGAGGGGGTTCTCCCCCGCCAGCTCCTTCACGTAGTCCTCGATGCCGTTCTCATAGCGGAATTCGGTAGTCTCAAACTTCCCTTCCGCCTGATTGCGGAACCGGAAGGTGACCCCGGCATTGACCACCGCCTGCCGCTTGAGCACGTCCAGATAGAATTCCACCGGAATGTCAATGTCGGTAAACACATCCAGGTCGGGGAGCCAGCGGAACCGGGAGCCGGTCTTTTTGCCGCTGTAGGGCGTCTTTTTCAGCCCGCCCACATTTTCCCCCTTCTCAAAATGGAGGGTGTACTCGCAGCCGTCCCGGTGGATCACCGCGTCAAACCAGGCGCTGGCGTACTGGGTGGCACAGGAGCCCAGACCGTTGAGACCCAGGGAATACTCATAGTTGTCCCCTGTGTTGTTGTTGTACTTGCCGCCGGCGTACAGCTCACAGAACACCAGCTCCCAGTTGTATTTCTGCTCCTTCTCATTCCAGTCCACCGGGCAGCCCCGCCCGAAGTCCTCCACCTCGATGGACTTGTCCTCATACCGGGTGACGGTGATGAGGGCGCCGTGACCCTCCCGGGCCTCGTCGATGGCGTTGGACAGAATTTCAAACACCGCGTGCTGGCAGCCCTCCAGCCCATCGGAGCCAAAAATCACCGCCGGGCGCTTGCGCACCCGGTCCGCCCCCTTCAGGGAGGAGATGGAATCGTTGCCGTAACCTTTGACGGAATTGCTCTTAGCCATGGGACCTTCTTCTCACCTTTCCAAAAGCATGTGCTGTATTTTATTATAATATCGTATGTTTCCCGGACGTGTCAAGAAAACAACAGGGGCGCGGTGCTTCTGCAC
>NZ_CALXFV010000081.1 GCF_944387675.1 uncultured Flavonifractor sp.
GCCCCGGAGCTGCACACCGATGCGGTGGTGCAGAGCTACGCCCTGGAGCAGGTGGCAAAGCGGGCCAGGCGGACCTGCATCCTGCTGACCATATTGACCCTGGTGATGCTGGTCCTCCTCTTCCTGCCCTTTTTCCTGCTGTCCGCCCCCATCCTCTACCAGCTGGTGGGAAACCCCGCGGGCGGCAGCCTGCTTTACCTGGTACTGGAGATCCTGTCCACAAGCCTGACCATCCGGGCCTACCTGGCCTTCTTCCGGCTGCGCAGGCGGCTGGAGGGCGGGCAGCCGCCCCGGCGGGACGGGAGCTGGAAAAACGTTGTCCGCCGGCAGCGGGCGGTGAGCTGGATTGTCCTGGCGCTGTGCGTCTTTTACCTGGGGGCTCTGGCCATTACCGCCTCCCGGGACTGGGAGGGCCAGCTGGAGGGGCTGGGTAAGCCCGTCCCCACCCTGTCCCTGGCGGAGCTGGAACAGAATCCAGCTCTGGAGCCCCTGGCGGACGACCGCTGGGTGGACGGCCAGGATCGGAACAATTATGTTTCCTTCAACTGCACCCCGGTGGCGCCGGAGCAGTATGAGATCACCCAATGGCTCACCGACGGCGGAGACTATGAGCCCCGGCTCGTCACCCGCTGGTACCGGCTCTCCCTCCCTTTCCTGGCCGCTCCCCTGCTGGAGGAGCTGGTGGAGCAGTACACCCAGCACCACTATTTCCCCGAGGAGTACGACGTGGAGGAGGTCAGCCTTCCCGGCTTTGACCGGGCGGTACTGGCCACCGACACCGAATATCCCGGCCAGCGGCTCTTTCTGCAGCAGGGCAATGTGGTGGTCTATCTGTCCTACTCCGGCAATCAGAACCTGACCAGCCGAGCGGAGCTGCTGGAGGCGCTGGCCTCCTTTGCTGATTAGAACATTTGTTTGACTTTCCGGCGCTTCCGTGGTAGGATAAGGACAAAGGGGGCGATGGGATGGAGCGGGTGATTCTCCACTGCGATTTGAACAGCTTTTACGCCTCGGTGGAGCTGCTGGACCATCCGGAGCTGCGGGACAGGCCGGTGGCGGTGTGCGGCGACCCAGAGAGCCGCCACGGCATCATCCTGGCCAAAAACGAGTCCGCCAAGGCCTTCCAGGTCCAGACCGCCGAGACCATCTGGCAGGCCCGCCGGAAATGTCCGGATCTGGTGCTTCTCCCCGCCCACCACAGCAAGTACCGGGCCTACTCCAAAAGGGTCAACGCCGTCTATGAGCGGTACACCGATTTGGTGGAGCCCTTCTCCATCGACGAGAGCTGGCTGGACGTAACCGGCACTCTCCACCTCTTTCACACCGACGGCAGGGGGCTGGCCGACCAGATCCGCCGGGCGGTGCGGGAGGAGCTGGGGCTTACCGTGTCGGTGGGGGTGTCCTTCAACAAGGTCTTTGCCAAAATGGGCAGCGACTACAAAAAGCCGGACGCCACCACCGTCATCACCCGGGAGAATTTTCAGCAGCTGCTGTGGCCCCTGCCGGTGACCGACCTGCTCTTTGTGGGCCAGGCGGCGGCCAGGGTGCTGGCGGGCTACGGCGTGCGCACCATCGGGGATTTGGCCCGGTTTGACCGGGAGGCTCTGGGGGAAATTCTGGGCAAGGGGGGGCGCACCCTCCACGACTATGCCACCGGGGCAGAGCACAGCCCGGTGATCCCTGCCCGGGACATGCCGGGACCCAAGTCGGTGGGAAACGGCCTCACCTACCCCCGGAACCTGGTGGGGTGGGCGGAGCTGCGCACCGCCCTGTCCGAGCTGGCCGACGAAGTGGCCGCCCGGCTGCGCAAGCACGCCATGAAGTGTACCACGGTCCAGGTCACCATCCGGGACCCCAACTTCAAGGATATCTGCCGCCAGACGCGGCTGGCCGCCCCCACCTACGTCTCAAGAGACCTGGCGGAGGCGGCCATGGCGCTGGTGCAAACGGCGTGGAATGAGAAGTCCCCGGTGCGGGCGCTCACCATCACCGCCCAGAATCTGGTGGAGGAGGGGGACGCCGGGGAACAGATCAATCTGTTCGCCGCCGGCGCCGTCCCCCGGCGGGACAAGCTGGAGAAGCTGGAAAAGGCCATGGACGGCATCCGGGACAAGTACGGCCGTCAGGCCATCTCCTCCGCCTCCAACCTCCGGCGGGGAGACCGGCGGCCCATTCCCCCGGGACCGCCGGAGGAGATCAGGCCGCCGGGAGACACATCCGACCCGTCAGGATAGCGCCCCCTCCGGCGCCGCCCAAAAGGCGGTGCTCCACTGGGTTTTGGAGCCGTCGGGCCAGGTGTATTCCGCCGTCACGCCCAGCAGCAGGCGCTTGCCGGTCCACCAGCCCTTGTCCTCCAGATTCAGAGAGAAACCGAAGGCGGAGCGGACCTGGTCCAGCTCGTTGCCGCCGCCGCTGCCCCCCACAAAGACCCTGTCCACCACCGTGCCGTCCTCCTCCAGCAGACAGAGGCAGACCTGGCTGGACTGGAAACGAGGGGTAGGATCATTGATGGTGAGGATGGCGTCCCTGGAGAGGGTGCACAGCTCCATCTGATCCAGAATGGAAGCGTATACCGACGCTCCGCCCTCACAGACCGGCAGGACGGTTCCGCCGGAGGCCATCAGCGGCTCGGCCAGCACCTGACCCTCCCGGACGGAGGGTACCCGCAGCCGGAAGGCGTAGGTGGCCGAGCGGCTGTTAAAGCCCTCCTTCCAGGTATAGGTAAAAACCACGCCCCGCTCCTCCGTCCCCGTCCCGGCGGAATCCGCCCGGGGATGGAGGGCGACGGTGTATGTCATGGAGCCCTTGTTTCCCTCCACCCACTGCCCGTCCCGAAGCAGATAGTCGGTATAGACCCCCTCCTCGGGGCGGTACTGGTCAGCGACGGACAGGCTCACGTCGTGAACCCAGAGGTAATCGTCGGGAAACAGGGGGGCGTCCGCCAGCAGCGCCGCCGGGTCTGGGGGCGTCTCCCCGTCCCAGTCCGCGGCGGTGAGCTGCACCTGGCGGCTGTCAAGGGACAGGGTGACAACAGGGGGCGACGGGGGCAGGCCCGCCCCGCCGGTAGAGTCCGCCGCCAGCCACAGGCCGAGGCCCCCGGCGGCAAAAACCAGCACCGCCGCCGCCAGGACGGCGGGCCTGCGGTAGGCCAGAACCCCCTTCACCCGGCGGGACACGTCGTGTTCTCCGAAGGCGGCGGGCAGGCGGCTGGTCTCCGGGGCGGCCAGGGTCAGCAGGGCTCGGGCATAGCCGGTGCGCTCCCCCTCGGGCAGCGCGCCCAGCACCCCCTGGTCACAGGCGGCCTCCAAATCCCGGCAGAACAGCCGCCAGGCCAGCCACAGCACTGGGTTGAACCAGTGGACGGCCGCCGCCAGAAAGAAGAGGGGCTTCCACACAAAGTCTCCCCGGCGCAGGTGGCAGCGCTCGTGAGCCAGCACATAGCTCCGCTCCGGCTGGGCCAGGTTTTGGGGCAGGTAGATGCGGGGCGGAAAGAAACCCAGCACAAAGGGCGGGCCGGGCCGGTCACTCTCGAACACCCCGGACTCCGCCTCCACCGCCGTCTCCATCTGCTTTTTCAGCCGGAGGTGGGTGTGCAGCCACCAGCCCCACAGCAGAACCACCCCCGCCAGCCACAGCAGGGCCAGGGGCAGCAGGGGGGAGGGCCGGGATTCCGGCACCTCCGCGGGCTCCAGGGTGGTGACCTCCGCCGCCGAATCCTCCGGCAGGGGCTCCCCCGGGGAGAGGGCTGGGATTCCCGCCGTACCCGGCTGCTCCGCCGGCTCAGATGCGATTTCCGCCCGGACCGCCGGGGCAGGGCCTCCTCCACCAGGGCGGCGGCGCTCCAGGGGCTGGCAAAGCTGACGGGACACACCATGCGGAAGAGGACCGCCGCCCACAACAGCAAAAGCACAAAGGCGGGAGCTTTCAGCCGCACCAGCACCCACCGCAGGGCAATGACCGCCAGGGCGGTGAGGCCGGCGGCAAGGCTCATCTCCCCGATCTGCACCAGCAGCTCAGTCATGGCGCCCCTCGCTTTCGTCAATGAGCCGCCGCAGCTCCTCCGCCTCCTGGTGGGACAGCTTCTTCCCGCTGAGGAAGGCGGCCACAAAGCCGGGCAGGGAGCCGCCGAAGTTCTTCTCCACCGCCGCCTCACTCTCTCGCCGGAGCACCTGCTCCCGGCCCACCAGGGCGGTGACGGTGGCATTTTCGTTGCGCACAATCCCCCGCTCCCCCAGCTTGCGCACCAGGTTGAAGGTGGTGGACTTCTTCCACCCCAGCTTCTCCTGGCACAGCCGGGACAGAGCGGTGGAGTTGATGGGCTGGTGCTCCCATACCAGATCCATCAGCCGGTACTCCGCGTCAAATAGCTTGAAATCCTCCATGTGCTTCCCGCCTTCCGATTGGTTTGTCTAGAAAAACCTCTCCTTTGAGGCTAGTTTATCAGAACAAACCTCTCCTGTCAAGGCAAAAAACCGGCGCACAGCCTTTGCTGTGCGCCGGTTTGGCGTTTGCCTTGATTACTGCTCCCCCATCAGCAGGTACATGACTGCCTTCTGGGCGTGGAGGCGGTTTTCCGCCTCGTCAAAGATCTCATTGGCGTGGGCCTCGAACACCTCGGCGGTGATCTCCTCCCCCCGGTGGGCGGGCAGGCAGTGCTGCACCATGCAGCCTGGGTTGGTCAGGGCCATAATCTGGCTGTTGACCTGGTAGATGCCCTCAAAGGCGGCCCGGCGCTGCTGGGCCTCCCCCTCCTGACCCATGGAGGCCCACACATCGGTGAACATAGCGTCGGCGCCCACCGCCGCTTCTTTGGGGTCCCGGCAGAGGGTGAAGGTACCGCCGCAGCTCCGGGCAAACTCCAGCACCTTGGGGTCGGGGTCGTAACCCTCGGGGCAGGCCACAGCCACCTCCATGCCGGATTTCAGGCCGCCCACGATGAGGGAGTTGGCCATGTTGTTGCCGTCTCCGATGTAGCACAGCTTCAGCCCCTCCAGACGGGACTTGTGCTCCCGGATGGTCATCAGGTCGGCCAGCACCTGGCAGGGGTGGGCAAAGTCGGTAAGGCCGTTGATGACGGGGATGGCAGCGTACTTGGCCAGGGTCTCCACCTCCTCCTGGCCGAAGGTGCGGATCATGATGCCGTCACAGTAGCGGCTGAGTACCCGGGCGGTATCCTCAATGGGTTCGCCCCGGCCGATCTGGCTCTCCTTGCCGGAGAGGAAGAGGGCGTGGCCCCCCAGCTGGAACATGCCGGTCTCAAAGGAGACTCGGGTACGGGTGGAGTTCTTCTCAAAAATCATGGCCAGGGTCTTGCCCTCCAGGTAGTGGTGGGTCAGGCCGTGCTTCTGGTTGTACTTCATCTGGTCCGCAGTATCCAGGATCTTCACGATATCCGCCTGGGACAGGTCCAGCAGTTTCAGCAGGTCTTTTTGCATATCAGTCACCTCGATTATAAAGTTAGGCCAGAATTTCTTCCATAATGGCCAGGCCCTTGTCGATTTCCGCCATGGTAATGGTCAGCGGCGGCAGAAGGCGCAGGGCGGAGCCCGCCGTCAGAATCAGCAGGCCGTGGCGAATGAGCCGGGCGGCCAGCACCTTGTTGCTCTCCTCGCCCTGTACCTCCACGCCGATCATCAGGCCCAGGCCCCGGGTCTGGCCCAGGCTGGACAGACCCATGCGCTCGATACGGGCGCGGATGTACGCGCCCTTCTCCACCACGGCGGCCAGGGCGTCCTCGTCCAGAGTGTCCAGAACCACCTGGGCGGCAGCGGCGGAGACGGGGTTGCCCCCGAACGTGGCGGCGTGGGTGCCGGGACCCAGCACGTTCCGGCACCGCTCATTCACCAGGAAGCCGCCCATGGGCAGGCCCCCGGCGATCCCCTTGGCAAAGGACACCCCGTCCGGGATGATGCCGTATTGCTGGAAAGCAAACAGGCTGCCGGTTCGGCCCACACCGGTCTGCACCTCATCCACCAGCAGCAGCCAGTCCCGCTCGGCACACAGCACCGCCAGGTCGTGGACGTAGGCCGGGTCCATGGGATAGACGCCGCCCTCACCTTGGACCAGCTCCAGCATGACGGCGCACACATCGTGGCCCGCTACCTCCTGGATGGCGTCAATGCTGCCCGCCTCGGCGTACCGGAAGCCGTCGGTAAAGGGGAAGAAATAGTTGTGGAACACCTCCTGACCGGTGGCGGTGAGGGTGGTGATGGTGCGGCCGTGGAAGGAGTTTTTCAGGGTGAGGATGGTGCCTCTCCCCTTTCCGTACTTGTCGAAGGAGTATTTCCGGGCCATTTTAATGACTCCCTCGTTGGCCTCCGCCCCCGAGTTGCCGAAAAAGACCGCCGCCATGCCGGTGCGCTCACACAGCTTCCTGGCCAGCTGGGCGTAGGGCTGGGAGTAGAACAGGTTGGAGATGTGACCCAGCTTCCTGGCCTGGGCGGTGATGGCCTCCACCCATTTCTCATTGCCGTAGCCGATGGAATTGACCCCGATGCCGGAGGAGAAGTCGATATACTCCTTTCCTGCCAGATCATACAGGGTGGCGCCCTTGCCGTGGTCGATGTCCACGTCGAAGCGGCCGTAGGTCTGCATGGTATACTGGTGGTCCAGGGCCACCAATTCGTTGTGATCCATGGTCGGTATCCCCTCCTTACAGCAGCATGGTGCCAATGCCCTCATCGCTGAGCAGCTCAATGAGGATGGAGTGCTGGATGCGGCCATCCAGGATGACCGCGTCCTTCACCCCGGAACGCACCGCCTCCACACAGCAGTCCACCTTGGGAATCATGCCGCCCTTGATGATCCCGTCCTTCACCAGGCCGGGGACCTGGGACAGCTTTACCACCGGCAGCAGCGTGCTCTCATCCTTGGGGTCCAGCATCAGGCCCCGCACATCGGTGAGGAGAATCAGCTTCTCCGCCCTCAGGGCCGTAGCCAGGCTGGCGGCGGCGGTGTCGGCGTTGATGTTGTACGCCGTCTCTCCGTCCACTCCCTGGGCCACGGTGGACACCACCGGGATGTATCCCTTCTCCAGGCAGTCCACCACCGCCTGAGGCTCCACAGCGGTGATTTCCCCCACCAGGCCATACTTTTCATCCAGCTTTTTGGCCTGGAAAAGGCCGGCGTCCATGCCGCACAGGCCCACCGCCCTGCCTCCCAGCCGGTTCAGGGTGGCCACCAGGTTTTTGTTCACCTTGCCGCACAGCACCTGCTGCACCACGTCCATGGTCTCCTGGTCGGTGTAGCGCAGGCCGTCCACAAATTTGGACTCCTTTCCGATTTTGCCCAGCATCTCGGTGATCTCCGGCCCGCCGCCGTGGACCACCACCACCCGCACACCCACCAGGTGGAGGAGAATAATGTCGGAAATCACCGCCTGACGCAGGGTTTCGGAGATCATGGCGTTGCCGCCGTACTTGACCACTACCGTCTTGCCGCTGTACTTCTGAATATAGGGCAGGGCCTCGGCCAGGACCTGCGCCCGCTCCACGTGTGAATAGGACATGTTCCGCACCTCTCCGTTACGTCCGGTAGTCGCCGTTGATTTTCACATAGTCGTAGGTCAGATCGCAGCCCCAGCAGGTGGCCTCGCACTCCCCTTCATGGAGGTCTACCTGGATGATCACCTCGTCCTGGGAGAGAATGCTCTTGGCCGCCTCCTCGTCAAAGTCCACGCCGGCTCCCTGCTCACACACCAGGATCTCCCCCACCGCGGAGGCAAAACGCACATCCACAAACTCCGGCCGGAAGGGGGCCTTGGAATAGCCCATGGCGCACAGCACCCGGCCCCAGTTGGCATCGGAGCCAAACATGGCCGCCTTCACCAGGGCCGAACCCACCACCGCCTTGCTCAGGCGCTCGGCGCTTTCCTCGCTGCGGGCGTCCCGCACGGTGCAGGTGATCAGCTTGCTGGCTCCCTCGCCGTCGGCGGCGATGTTCCGGGCCAACTGCTCAAAGACATGGTAAAGGGTCTTGTAAAAGACGGTGTAATTGTCATCCTTCCACTCGATAAGCTCGTTGCCCGCCATGGCGTTGGCCAGCACCACGCACATGTCGTTGGTGGAGGTGTCTCCGTCGATGGTCACCCGGTTGAAGGTGCGGGGAACAATCTCGTGGAGGGCGTCGGTGAGCATCTCGTGGGTGATGGCGCAGTCGGTGGTGACAAAGCACAGCATGGTCCCCATGTTGGGGTGAATCATACCCGAGCCCTTGGCGATGGCGCCGATGGTCACCGTCTTGCCCCCGATGGTGCAGCTCACGGACAACTCCTTTTTCACCGTGTCGGTGGTCATAATGGCGTTGGCCGCGGCGTCCGAGCCGTCCTTGGACAGGGCCGCCGCCGCCTGGGGCAGGCCGGCGGCAATGGCCTCCATATTCAGTTCCTGGCCGATGACGCCGGTGGAGGCCACCACAAAGTCGCTGGCCTTCAGGCCGGTGGCCTGGGCCGCCAGAGCACACATCTCCTCAGCGTGCTCGTGGCTGTTGGGGGCGCATGCGTTTGCGTTGCCGGAGTTGGCCACGATGGCCTGGGCCTCTCCGTTCTCCAGGTGATCCATGGTGACATACAGGGGGGCGGCCTTCACCCGGTTCATGGTGTATACCGCCGCCGCCACACAGGGCTGTTCAGATACGATGAGGGCCAGGTCCTTCTTGTCCTCCAGCACCTCGGGCATTTTGCTCATAGGGGGCTGGTTTCCGTCTCCCTTGCCCTTCTTCACGCCGCAGTGAATGCCGGAAGCGGTAAAGCCTTTGGGGGCAGTAACCCCGCCGGGGATCTGTTTCATATCGCTCACTCCTCAATCAATCAGGATGGCGGACCGACGGGGGACATCGGTCCTTGGAATTTTCCTACTTACAGCGCCAGGCCGCAGGTCTCTTCAAAGCCCAGCATCAGGTTCATGTTCTGCACCGCCGCGCCGGAGGCTCCCTTGCCCAGGTTGTCAAACCGGGCGGTGATGATGCTCTGCCCCTCATGGCCGCTGACGGTGAGTTCCAGCCGGTCGGTACCCGCCAGGGCGTTGGCCGCCAGGTAGGCACCCTCCTCTGTATAGGGAGTTACCGACACCAGGGGCTGCCTGGCGTAATAGGTCATCAGGATCAGGCTCAGCTCCCGGGCGGTGGGCTGGCCCACCAGATAGCGGTTGTGGAGATAGATGGTGGTGGCCATGCCCTTGTAGTAGTCGTCCACCACCGGGGTGAAAACCGGCGGCTGCTCCAGCCCGGAGAGCTTCTGCATTTCCGGCAGGTGCTTGTGCTTCAAAGTGGTGCCGTACACCCTGGGGCTGTACAGCTCCGCCCCTTTGTCCCCGCCCTCGTACTGGGCGATCATCTTCTTCCCGCCGCCGGAATAGCCGGTGAGGGAACAACAGGTCAGGGGGTAGTCCCTGGGCAGCACCCCCATGGACACCAGGGGGGCCGCCGAGGCCAGAAAGCCGGTGGCGTGGCAGCCGGGATTGGCCACAAACCGCGCCTTCCCAATGGTTTCCTCCGGCTTCTTGTACAGCTCCGGGAAGCCGTACACCCAGCCGGGGGCGGTGCGGTGGGCGGTGGAGGCGTCAATCACCCGGGTGCGGGAATTCTCAATAAGGCCCACCGCCTCCACCGCCGCGGCGTCGGGCAGGCAGAGAAACACCAAATCGGCGGCGTTGATGAGGCGCTTCCGCTCCGCCAGATCTTTCCGCTTGTCCGGGTCAATGACCAGCAGCTCGATATCCGCCCGGCCGGAAAGCCGCTCATGAATTTGCAGGCCGGTGGTCCCCTCCTGCCCGTCAATAAATACCTTGGGCTTACTCATGCCGCCGCGCCTCCACAAAAGCCTGGATGGAGGCGATCTGCTGCTCCACCGCCTCCTTGGCGGGGCCGCCGCAGACCTTGCGACCGTTGACGCAGGTCTTCAGCTCCAGGGCCTGGTACACGTCGGCGTCGAAGAGATTGGAGATGGAGCGGAAGTCCTTCAGAGGCAGGGTGTCCAGAGTCTCCCCCGCCTTGATGCACATGTTCACCAGCCGGCCCACGATCATATAGGCCTCCCGGAAGGGCATCCCCTTCTTGGTCAGGTAGTCGGCGCAGTCGGTGGCGTTGATAAAGCCGCCGG
>NZ_CALXFV010000082.1 GCF_944387675.1 uncultured Flavonifractor sp.
CTCACCACCTTCTGCTATTTTACCGCTTATAAACGAAAAAGCCCAGCCTAAGCTGGACTTTTTCGACAGCCTCAGCCAAAACCTCCGGTTTAGCCGGAGGTTTTGGCTTTTCTGATACGCCGCAGGGACCTTTCTCCACTGTCGAAAGGCGGGGCCGGTTACTGAACGGACACCACCTGATAGCCGGCCTGCGTGACCGCGTCCGTCAGCACTTGGTAGGATACCGGGGCGGTAAGGGTGAGCCGGGCGGTTTTGGAGTCCAGATCCACTTCGGCGGATACCCCATCCAGGGCGTTGAGCGCCTTCTCCACGTGGGCCTTGCAGTGGGCGCACATCATGCCTTCGATTACCATGGTTTTTGTTGTCATACACTCGCATCCTTTCTCTGAATTCATATGGGGAGCGCCGCAGGCGGGCGGATCCGATTGCTCCGGCCGGAACAGCTTCAGCCGCAGGGCGTTGGTCACCACACACACCGAGCTCATGCTCATGGCGGCGGCGGCAAACATGGGGGAGAGCTGGAGGTGAAACAGAGGATACCACACACCAGCCGCCAGGGGAATGCCGATGATGTTGTAAATAAAGGCCCAGAATAGATTTTCCCTGATGTTGCGGATCACCTTTTTGGACAGCCGGACGGCGGAGACCGCGTCCATCAGATCGCTTTTCATCAGCACGATGTCCGCCGACTCAATGGCCACGTCGGTCCCCGCGCCGATGGCGATGCCCACGTCCGCCCGGGCCAGGGCGGGGGCGTCGTTGATACCGTCGCCCACCATGGCCACCCGTTTTCCCTGGGCCTGGAGTTCCGCCACGGCCTTTTCCTTGTCCTGGGGGAGCACCTCGGCGATCACCCGGTTTACCTTCAGCGCCCGGCCCACCGCCTCGGCGGTGCGCCGGTTGTCGCCGGTGAGCATGACCACGTCAATCCCCATGGCCTGGAAGGCGGCCACCGCCCCGGCGCTGGTGGGCTTGGGGGTGTCGGCCACCGCCACAATGCCCAGCAGCCTGCCCTCCTCCGCGAAGAAAAGGGGCGTTTTCCCCTCTTGAGCCAGGGCTTCGGCCTGACCGGCGAAGTCGCCCAGAGGGAGGCCGGCCTGCTCCAGCATGGCCCGGTTGCCCGCCAGCACCGGGGTGCCGTGGAGGGTGGCGGTGATCCCAAGCCCAGGTGCGGCGGAGAATCCCTCTACAGGCGCCAGGGGAATATTGCGCTGCTGGGCCTCGGCCAGGATGGCCTCGGCCAGAGGATGCTCCGACGGTTTCTCCAGGGAGGCGGCCACGCACAGCAGCTCCTCCTCCGTGACATCCTCCGCCATCCGGCAGTCGGTCACCACCGGCTTACCCTGGGTGAGGGTGCCGGTCTTGTCCAACACCACCGTCTGGATGGTATGCAGGGTCTCCAGCGCCTCGGCGGACTTGATCAAAATTCCGTTTTCCGCCCCCTTGCCGGTTCCCACCATAATGGCCACCGGAGTGGCCAGCCCCAGGGCGCAGGGGCAGGAGATCACCAACACCGATACCCCGGCGGTAAGCGCCCGGGTCACATCCCCTCCGGTGGCGAGAAGCCACACCCCGGCGGTAATCAGGGCGATGGTGATGACGGTGGGTACGAATATTCCCGCCACCCGGTCGGCCAGCTTGGCGATGGGCGCCTTGGAGGAGGAGGCCTCCTCCACCAGCCGGATCATCTGAGCCAGGGTGGTGTCCTCCCCCACCCGGGAGGCCCGGAAAGTAAAGGAGCCGGATTTATTGATGGAGGCGGCGGCCACCTTGTCGCCCGGTCCCTTCTCCACCGGCAGGGATTCGCCGGTGAGGGCGGACTCATCCACCGACGAGCGGCCCCGGACCACCACCCCATCCACCGGGATACGGCCGCCGGGCCGCACCACCACCAGCTCGTCCACCCGTACCTCCTCCACCGGCAGCTCTACCTCGGCGCCGTCCCGGAGGACGGTGGCGGTTTTGGGAGCCAGGTCCATCAGGCGGGTAATAGCCTCGCTGGTCTTGCCCTTGGAGCGGGTTTCCAGCCACTTACCCAGGGTGATGAGGGTGAGGATCATGCCGGCCGACTCAAAATACAGGTCCATGGACCAGCGGGTTACCCGCTCCAGGTCTCCATGGCCCAGCCCCCAGGCGATCTGAAACAGGGCTGCCACCCCGTAGACCATGGCGGCGGCGGAACCCAGGGCGATGAGGGAGTCCATATTGGGCGCCCGATGCCACAGCGCCCGCAGGCCCACCTTGTAGTATTTGTCGTTGAGGTACAGAATGGGCAGGGTGAGCAGGAACTGTAAAAAAGCGGTCACCAGTACGTTGCCAGGCTCATGGAAGAAGGCGGGCAGGGGCCAGCCCATCATGTGGCCCATGGACAGGTAGAACAGCGGCACCAGAAAGACCAGGGAGGAAAAAAACCGCCGCTTCATCCCCGCGGCCTCCTCCGCCATTCCCCCGTCCCGTCCGGCCGGGACGGCGGCCGCCTTGGCCTGGGGCAGGGCGGCGCCGTAGCCCGCTTCTGTCACCGCCTGGATGATCTGCCGGGCGTCGGTGGTATTTTCCCGATATTCCACCAGCATGGAGCCGCCCAGCAGGTTGACGCTGACCCGTTCCACCCCTTCCACCTGGCACACCGCCTTTTCCACATGGGCGGAGCAGGCCGAGCAGGTCATGCCCGTAACGTCAAATTTCTGCTTCATGGTTTCACCAGACTTTCCAATGGAACAAGTCCCAGGTCACTTTAAAATGCGTCCCAGAGTTTGGACAAATTCCTCGATTTTTTCGTTCCGCTCCTGGGGGGAGGCGGCCTGCTGCACGCAATGCTTCAGGTGCGCGGCCAAAACCTCCTTGTTGGCCCGATTGAGAATGGCCTCGGTGGCCATCAACTGCTGGGAAATGTCAATGCAGTACCGGTCCTCCTCCACCATTTTCAAAATGCCGTCCAGTTGTCCCCGGGCGGTTTTCAACAGCCGCAGGATGGTTTTGCTGTCTGCCATCATAAGAAGAACACCCCCCTGGGGTGTAGTGTATCTCAGAGGACAAAAAAAGTCAAGGCCCAACATGGGCCTTGACTGAACGGGGGAAACTCAGTCGCCCTTGGGGTGGGTGTCCCGGAAGAGCAGGGAAATGCACCACAGGGCGGCCAGGCCCACCAGGGCGTAGATGATGCGGCTGACCACGCTGGTCTGTCCGCCGAACAGGGCGGCCACTAGGTCAAACCGAAACAGGCCGATGCTGCCCCAGTTGAGTCCGCCGATGATGGCCAGGATCAGGGCAATCTTGTCAAGAATCATAGGATACGCTGCCTCCTCAAATTTGAGATACCGTGGCTAGTATCAGCGGAAAAGGGAGAAAATATACAGCGTGAATTTGAGTGAGGCGGCGCTTCCTCAGGTCCTGGGCCGGCTTTTTCGCTGGGAGAGCATCAGACCGGTCAAAATCAGCACAATAGCGGCCAGGGTCAGCAGGGAGACGGGCTCCTGCAGGATAAGCACGGAGGCCACCACAGTGATCACCGGCATGAGGTAGAGGTAGACGTTGGTGGCGATGGGTCCGATGAGGACGGAGGCCCTGTTCCAGGCCAAAAAGCACAGGGCGGAGGCGCCGATGCCCAGGTAGACGGTGTTGCCCAGCTGAACGGGGTCTGCAAAGCGGGACAGCTCCAGGCTCAGTCCGTTGCCCCACACGAAGGGCAGGGTGAACAGCAGGCCCCAGAAGAAAATCTTGCGGGTAATCTGCAAATCACTGAGGCCGGAGCTGCTGTGCGCCCACTCCAGGCACACCCCGTAGCCGCCCCAGCAGACAGCGGAACCCAGGGAGAGCAGAATGCCGATGGGGTCGCAGTCGAAGGATTCGCCCTCCGCCAGGGAGATAAGGGCGATACCGGCCATGGCCAGGACAAAGCCCGCAAAAAAAGCGCTGCCCGGCCGTCTGGCTCTGCGGCACACCCACAGCAGCAGAGCGGTGAACATGGGGGAGGAGGAGATGATCAGCCCTACGGTGGAGGCCAGGGAAAACTGCAAGGCGTAATTTTCCAGCATGGAATAGAAGGTCAGGCCGGTAAGGCCGCAGCACAAAAAGGGCAGCTCCTCCTTCAGATGTTTGGGAAGCAAGGGCCTGGGGGAGCACAGGAAGAGGACGGCCCAGGCCAGCAAAAAGCGGAAAATCAGGATTTCCACCGGGTGGAAAGCGGTCAGGAGCACCTTGGTGGAGATATAGGTGGTACCCCACACCACCGACACCGCCAGGGCCAGCATGTGGCCCAGCGCAAGCTGATTTTTCAAAGCGTTCATCCTTTCGCGAAAACAGCGTGCGCGGTTCCCGCGCACGCTGTTGCTTGATGGAAGAGGTTACATCTGCCTGCCGGGCAAATGCTCAGAGGACACGGCGGGCATACACATACACGTTGTTGTAGTAGCCGCTGGTCAAGTCGTTGATCCGAACCTCATATGTACTGGTGGAGGCGTGAATGAACTGGCCGCCGCCGATGTAAATGCCCACGTGGGATACCGGCTTGCTGCCCCCGTCCTTGAAGAATACCAGGTCGCCGGGCTGAAGCTCGCTCTTGGAAACGGAGGTGCCGTTGGAGAGCTGGCCGGTGGCGGTGCGGTTCAGGGTGTAGCCGAAGTGGCGGAACACATAGGTGGTGAAGCCGGAGCAGTCAAAGCTGTTGGGGCCGTTGCCGCCGTATACGTAGGGCACGCCCAGATACTGCTTGGCGTAGTCCATAATCTGCTGGCCCAGGCTGCTGGCAGCGGGGGTTACGGTGCCGTCCCCCCGGGAGCCGGCGGAGTCCTTGCAGGTGACCATGTACTCGCTGCTCACATAGCCGGTGATACCGCCGCTGGTGGTGATCTTGTACCAGCCGTTGTCAATCCCCACAATGGTGACCACCGCGCCGCTGCTCAGGGAAGTGACCTTGTCATAGCCGGTGCCAGGCCCGCTGCGTACGTTCAGGGTGGAACCGCCGGTCTGGACCAGGCCGTAGCCGATGGTCACATCCGCCTTGGCGGCCACAGTGAGGTAGTCGGCGGACATATAGCCCTCCACGGACTTGTAGTCCACTTTGTACCAGCCGTCCTTGGCCTCCTCCAGCACCACCACGGTGTCGCCCTTGGAGGCGGTGGCCAAGATGGTGGAGGAGGTGCTGGCCTCTTCCCGCAGGCGGAGGGCGTCGGTGTTGACGGTGCCGGCCCCCACGCTGGCGGCGGAGGCGCCCACCACACAGACGGCGGAAAGAGCGACGGTCAGAAGAGCGGTACGCATGAGCTTGGCAGGCAGTATCATTGGTGAATTCCTCCGTTCAGAATAGCGCCCCGCCGCGCAGACGGGGCAGAGTGGGTTTCTGCTTACTTGCTGGCCAGAGCCCGTTCCAACCAGACGGAAGCCACGTCAATGGCGGCATACAGGCTGTCCTTCTCGGTCTTTTTTACCACCCGGTCCCGGCTTTTCAGATCCGGGTCGGTGAGCTGGAGCTGAACGGATACCTTGGTGGCCACGTCCATGTCGTTTTCTTTTTTCTGTTCCAGAACCTGGAGCATGATGATATATTTCTCGGCCATGCTGCCGTAGTAGATCAGACTGTCCTTACGGCGCAGAGGATGGCCCTTGTACGTCAAAGGAATGGCTTGAGCTGACATAGTACCTCCTTGCAGGGTGGATCTGTTACTGATTTTTAAAAACTGTAACCAAATTGTAACACGTTGTTTCCAAAGAGTCAACCGCTTTTCGGCTTTTTTTCAGGAAAATATACTGAACCGGTCTCAGGGGGAAGAGGGAGGGCGCTTTTCGGCGGACTGTGTCCGTCCCAGTTCCCGGCAGAGGAGAAGACAGGACCAGACCAGAGTGGTCAGGGTCAGCAGAGACTCCAGGAGCATGGGAAAGATTTTGCCGCCCAGGTACAAAATATAGGTGTACTGCTGTCGGAAATAAATCAGGTAGGCGCTGAGGGAGGCCAGCTGCACCAGGACTGCGGGCGGGATGCGGCCGGGGAGGGCGCAGGCCGCCGCCACGGTGAGGACATCAGCCAGGAAGAAATACCGGTCGTGCATATAGGGCAGCAGGAAGGGGACACCCGCCGCCAGAACCACACCTGCGGAGAGCAGGACGGCATCCGAGAGCGATTTGCGGAAGTACAGCAGCAGGCCCAGCAGGGCCAGCACCAGCAGGAAGGCGGCCAAAATACCGGCCAGAGCCAGGGGAGTTTCCTCCACCTGGGCGCCGTAGGGGAGGAAGGAGAAGACAGAGGCGCTGTTGTAGCTCAAGCTGCCGCTCCCCTCCGTGGTCTGGCCCACGTAGACCCCCAGAATATCTCTCAGGGGCTTGCCCAGCAGCAGGGCGGGCAGGCAGGTGGCGGCGTAGGCGGCGGGGAAACAGAACAGATGGCGGAACTTGATCCGGCCCGCCAGCCAGAACGCCGCCCACAGGGGCAGGATGAAGACCGTCTGGAGCTTGAAGGAGAAGGCAATCCCCAGCAGGGCGGCGGAGGCGGCCCCCCGCCGCTCCAGGGCGCAGGCCAGGGCGTGGAGGGTCAGCCCGCCGTACAGGGCGTCGCACTGTCCCCAAAAGGCGCCGTTGAGCATAACGGTGGGCAGCAGCAGCAGAATACAGAAGCACAGCAGGGGAGCAGGGGACTCTCCGTCCCGGAAGCGGCGCACCAGACGCGCCCCGCCCCAGGCCAGCACCACATCAAAGAAAATGGAAAACAGCTTAATAAGGTAGAGATCTGGGATGGGCAAATAGGAGATGGCGGCCAGGAAATAGAGGTAGGGAACGTTATAATTGCCGATGGACAGCCGCAGGGCGGCAAAGCCGCCGTTTTCCCGGAACGCGGAAATCCACTGGGACAGGAAAATCTCGTAATCGGAGGAAACGTAGGAGAGCATCAGCGCCCTCAGAAAGAAAGCCAGGCCGACGGGGAGCATGGCAGTGAAAAGCCGGGGGGTGCTCTGACTGCTCATCAGAAGCAGAGCCAGGGTGGCTGCGGACAACAGCAGCAGGCCTACCACCAGACGATCCGGGAGAGAACCCGTGCTCAGGCCCAAAACAGGTACTAGGCTCAGACCAAGCAGGACAAGGCCTGAGCATCCGCAGGTCAGGGAGAGGGGGGAAAGGGACTTCATAGTGACACCTCACGATCAAAAGAGAAGGACCCGGAGCATGTTACTCCGGGTCCTTGCTGTTCAGGTCATTCCATCTCGACGGACTCGGTCACGGGAAGGGCGGCGTCTTCCGCCTCCGTCTCCTCCACGGAGCCGCTCTGGGCGGTCCCCTCCTCGTCCATCCTGTCGTACTTGCGGTATATGGTCAGGCCGGAACCGGCGGGAATGAGCTTGCCGATGATGACGTTTTCCTTCAGACCCAGCAGATGGTCCACCTTGCCCTTGATGGCCGCCTCGGTGAGCACCTTGGTGGTCTCCTGGAAGGAGGCGGCGGACAGGAAGGAATCGGTGGCCAGGGAGGCCTTGGTAATACCCATGAGCAGGCGGGTGCAGGTGGGCAGCCGCAGCTCCAGACCGTCGTTGGTTTCCCCGGCATCAATGCGGGCCTGAACGGCGGCTTTGGCGTCCTCATACTCAATCAGCTCAATGGTGGAGCCGCTGAGCAGGTCGGAGTCGCCAGCGTCCTCCACCCGGACCTTGCGCATCATCTGGCGGCAGATGACCTCGATGTGTTTGTCATTGATGTCCACGCCCTGCTGGCGGTAGGGCTTCTGAACCTCCTGGATCAGATAGTCATATACCGCGTGAATGCCGCGGACACGGAGCACGTCCTGAGGATAGAGGGCGCCCTCGGTAAGGGCAAAGCCCTTTTCCACCGTGTCCCCATCCTTGACCCGCAGGCCGGCGGAGTAGGGCAGGGTGTAGGTGACGGTCTCGCCGTCATCGGCGGTGATGGTCACATTGCACATGGAGTTGCGCTTGGCCTCCTCCAGGGTGACCTTGCCGCCCACCTCGGCCAGCTGGGCCATCTTCTTGGGCTTGCGGGACTCAAACAGCTCCTCCACGCGGGGAAGACCCTGAGTGATGTCGCCGCCGGCCACGCCGCCGGTGTGGAAGGTACGCATGGTCAGCTGGGTGCCGGGCTCACCAATGGACTGGGCGGCGATGATACCCACCGCCTCGCCGGCGCCCACCGGCTCCCCGATGGCCAGGTTGATGCCGTAGCACTTGGAGCATACCCCGCTGCGGGCGCGGCAGGTAAGCACGGAGCGGATCTTTACCGCGTGAATGCCGTGGCTCTCCAGCAGCTTGGCGTCGTCGGCGGTCATCATGGTGTGGTGATCAATGAGCACCTCGCCGGTCTGGGGATCGCAGATGTCCTCCACCGGGTAGCGGCCCTTGAGCCGCTCGCCGAAGGTCTCGATCACCTGGCCGTTCTCCACGATCTCGCTGACGGTGATGCCGTCGTCGGTGCCGCAGTCGTGCTCGCGGATGATGACCTCCTGGGACACGTCCACCAGACGGCGGGTCAGGTAGCCCGAGTCGGCGGTACGCAGGGCGGTATCGGCCATGCCCTTCCGGGCGCCTCGGGAGGAGATGAAGTACTCCAGCACAGACAGACCTTCCCGGAAGTTGGACTTGATGGGGATCTCGATGGTACGGCCGGAGGTGTCGGCCATCAGGCCGCGCATGCCGGCCAGCTGACGGATCTGAGCGGAGGAGCCACGGGCGCCGGAGTCGGCCATCATCCAGATGGGGTTGTACCGGTCCAGGCCGGCCATCAGGGCATCGGTGACGTCCTTGGTGGTCTTCTCCCAGGCCTCCACCACCAGACGGTAGCGCTCCTCGTTGGTGAGGAAGCCCCGCTTGTACTGCCGCTCAATTTTGACGATTTCTTTCTCGGTATTCTCGATGAGGCCATACTTCTTCTCCGGGATGGTCATGTCATAGATGGACACGGTGAGGGAACCCCGGGTGGAGAACTTGTAGCCCTTGGCCTTGATGGTGTCCAGCACGGTGGCGGACACGGTGAAGCCGTGCTTGTTGATGCACTTGTCGATAATCTTGCCCAGCATCTTCTTGCCCACAATGAAGTTGACCTCGGGCTCAAAGACCTGCTCTGGGTCGTTGCGGTCCACAAAGCCCAGATCCTGGGGGATGCCCTCGTTGAAGATGAGCCGGCCCACAGTGGTGCGCACCAGCTTGTGGCGCAGCTGCCCGTCCACCTCTGCCTCCCGGCGGACCAGGATGGGTACGTGGAGCTCCAACTCCCCCTCGTCATAGGCCAGCCGGGCCTCAATGTCCCCGGCAAAGACGTGGAGGGCCTCCCGGGGCAGCTGGCCGTCTTCGGTCTCGGCGCAGATGCCGGCATAAGTGGGGATATCGTCCAGGGCGTTGGAATTTTTGACCCAGATATAGGAGTCGGGGTTCAGCTTGCCCTCGGCCAGGGCGGCCTTTACCGCCGCCACATCCCCGTAGGTCTCCTCAGGGGCATGCTCGGGGTACTTCTCGTAGGTCAGGTAGTAGGAGCCCAGCACCATGTCCTGGGTAGGCACGGTGACGGGGCCGCCGTCCTGGGGCCGCAGCAGGTTGTTGGCCGAGAGCATGAGCACCCGGGCCTCGGTCTGGGCCTCGGCGGACAGAGGAACGTGAACGGCCATCTGATCGCCGTCAAAGTCGGCGTTGAAGGCGGTACAAACCAGGGGATGGAGCTTGATGGCCCGGCCCTCCACCAGCACCGGTTCAAAGGCCTGGATGCCCAGACGGTGGAGGGTGGGGGCGCGGTTGAGCATGACGGGGTGATCCTTGATTACAAACTCCAGGGCGTCCCACACCTCGGCCTTGCCCTTGTCCACCATCTTCTTGGCGGACTTGATGTTGTTGGCCAGACCGTCCTCCACCAGCTTTTTCATCACGAAGGGACGGAACAGCTCGATGGCCATCTCCTTGGGCAGACCACACTGGTAGATCTTCAGCTCGGGGCCGACGACGATAACGGAACGGCCGGAGTAGTCCACCCGCTTGCCCAGCAG
>NZ_CALXFV010000083.1 GCF_944387675.1 uncultured Flavonifractor sp.
CAACTGCTCTACACCAACTGGCTCAATTACTACGTCTATCAGACCACGCCCTACGATCTGACGGAGCTGGTATAAAAATGGAAAAACGGCGGGTTCCGGTTCACACCGGCCCCGCCGTTTTCTTGTTAGTCCAGCCGGGCATATTCCTGGTCGGAGACGGCCTCCAGCCATTGATTGGAGGTCTCCGTTCCCGGCAGCTCCACGGCGATGTGGGAAAACCAGCTGTCCCGCTTGGCCCCGTGCCAGTGCTTCACACCGGCCGGAACGGTAATGACCGTGCCGGGGGTCAGACTGATCGCCGGCCTGCCCTCCTCCTGGTACCAGCCCTCCCCAGCGGTACAGAGGAGCAGCTGCCCACCGCCCTCCTTGGCGCGGTGGATGTGCCAGTTGTTGCGGCAGCCGGGTTCAAAGGTCACATTGGCCAGGGCCACCGGACACTGCCCGGGGGCGGTCAGGGGGTTAAGGTAAGAGTTTCCCACAAAAAACCGGGCGTAGGCGGCATTTGCCTGGCCAAGGCCAAACACATTTTCCCGGGCAAATTTTTCAGGTTCCATGTACTTCACGATACTTCCTCCTTTACAGCAAGCTGCGGAATTCCGCCATAGCCTCTGAGATCTTCAGCTGCTGGGGGCAGACCGCCTCGCAGCTGCGGCAGCCGGTGCAGGCCTCGGGCCGCTTGTCCGCCGGGATGGCGGAGAGAGCCATAGGGGCGATAAAGCCGCCGCCGGTAAAGCGGTGCTCGTTGTACAGGGCCAGCAGGCGGGGAATGTCCAGTCCCTGGGGGCAGTGGGCGGTACAGTACCGGCAGGCGGTGCAGGCGAGGGCTTTGGGATGGGTCATCTCCCCGCCCAGGGCCAGAACAGCTTCCCACTCCCCCTGAGTCAGGGGTTCCTCCGTATCAAAAATAGACAGGTTTTCCTCCAGTTGGTTCAAATCGGACATACCGGACAGGATGACGGATACTCCGGGGATGCTCTGGAGAAAGCGGAAGGCCCAGGCGGGGACGGACCGCTCCGGCCGAAGGGTCCGAAGCACCGCAGTCTCCCGCTCACTGAGCTGGGCCAGACGGCCGCCCCGGAGAGGTTCCATCACCCACACGGGAATGTGGAACCGCTCCAGCAGCGCCACCTTTTCCCGGCCGTCCTGGAAGAGCCAGTCGATGTAATTGAGCTGAAGCTGGCAGAACTCCATATACGCCCCGTAGGCCTCCAAAAACCGCCGCAGCACCGGCATGGCGCCGTGGCAGGAGAAGCCCAGATGGCGGATGCGCCCATTTTTCTTTTGCTCCAGCAGATAGTCCAGAATGCCGTACCGGGGGTCCAGATAGGCGTCGATATTCATTTCGCACACATTGTGGAAGAGGTAAAAATCGAAGTACTCCACCCGGCACTTCTTTCGCTGCGCCTCAAAGATTTCCTCTGCCTTGCCCATGTTGGAGAGATCATAGCCGGGGAATTTGTCCGCCAGGTAAAAGCTGTCCCTGGGATAGGCCGCCAGGGCCTTGCCCACAGCCAACTCCGAATTTCCTCCGTGATAACCCCAGGCGGTGTCGTAGTAGTTGACACCCCGTTCCATGGCGCGGGCCACCATCTGCTCCACGGCGGCCTGATCCACCGCGGCATCCTTCCCCTCCGTCACAGGAAGGCGCATACAGCCCATACCCAGGTTGGAGAGCTTTAAACCCTGAAATTCTTTGTAGATCATAAAACCAGCTCCTTACTTCGTCTCTTGCGCGGCCTGGTCCACACAGCGCAGGGCATTGAGGCTGCGGGGATAACCGATATAGGGGAGGCACTGAGAGATTACGTCGATGAGAAAGGACTTGTGGTTGCCTATGCGCAGGTTGGCGGCGGCGTGGCTCACCAGCTGGGGTTCACAGCCCCCTTGGGCGGCCAGGAAGCAGAAGGTGATCAGCTCCCGCTGCCGGTAATCGAACCCTCCTCTGGTATAGTAATCGCCGAAGCAGTTGCCCACAAGCCAGCGGTTGATGTGGCGGCTCTCCTCCGGCCCGCTGTGCTGGAAGCCTTTCATCTGCTCGCCAAAGATCTCCACCTGAACCCTGTTGCCCGCCTCGATCCGAGTATCCGCCGTGGTGGTTCCCTGGGGCGGCAGTGGGAGGGCCACCCCCGACTCCTCCAGTACCTGATTGGCCGCATCCAGGAAGGGCAGCACCCGCCCCAGCCCCAGATAGGCGGTTCCCTGATAGACCAGCTCTTTGAGCGCCGCCGGAGTCAGGCCGCTTTTCAGGGCTCCAGGCGCCATGGCGCGGAACGCCTCCAGCCCCTGACAGCCCATCAGGGCGGACAGGATGGCCAGAAACCTGGTCTTATCGTCCAGCCTGCTCTCCCGGATTACCTCATCCTGCGCAAAGTGAAAAAAGAGAGCGGAAAACTCCGGGTCGTGCTCCGCCAATCCAAAGGGTTCTGCTGACAGTTCCATAAAAATACCTCCTTCTATTAGGCCGCCTTCCCCGTCTCTCCGGCCCGGCAGGCCGAATCGCCACTCACGTCCCGTGATTCTCTTTCTTCCCGCGGTCCCCCGCCCTGCCCCGCATTTTTCGGAGCTGGTGGCGCAGCGCGTCCAGCCGCAGGAGCTGGCGCTCTCTCAGGTGAATCTCAGCCAGGGCGGCAGACCGCTTCTCCTCCAGCATTTCAAGCCTCTGTCCTTCCGTGTGGGTCTCCTCCAGCAAGCGCATGTAGCGCGCCACTTCCTCCATGGAAAATCCCAGGCTGTGAAGGGTCATGACGGTGCTCAGCCGCTCCAGGTCGGCATCCTCGTACCGCCAGGCGCCCATCACCTTCTTCCCCGCACCACACAGTCCCCAGCTCTCATATTCCCGCAGAATATACATGGGGATTTGGTAGCGCCGGCTTGCCTCTTCTATAGTCATCTCCCCGCCCCCAAAGTAAAAATGCAGGTGTCCTCTACAGGACACCCACATTGTAAATCGTTTTTCAATCCATGTCTAATACCTGTTTCGGATCGTCAGAAATAGATTGAAGGCATTTTTTAATGTGATCCAGCAGCGACACCATGGCCGGCGGGAAGGTCTCCGTCTTCTTCCAGGCCAGGACGGTTCCGGCCTCCAGAGGTGGAGAAAGGGGCAGGAAGCGGAGGCCCTCATAGCTGCAATGCAGCTTAATGGTGAGAAAGGCCCCCACACCGGCCCGGGCCAACTGGGCCATGTTATAGGGGAGATTTCCAGTGGCGGCCACCCGGAGCTGCCGGGCATACGGCCCAAACCAGCGCTCCAGCTCCTTTTGCACCAGGCCGCGCCTGGTGCAGATCAGGGGAATTCCCGCAAGGTCCTCTGCGGTAACCGCCTGCTTCTGCGCCAGTGGCGAGTGCTCCGGCACGTGGACTCCCCACCGTTCCTTTACCGGCAGGCGGATAAAGTCGTACTTGCTGATGTCTACCGGCTCCAGCAGCAAGCCCATGTCCAAGGTTCCGTCCTCAATCCGCGCTTTGGTATTATCGGCATTGCCGCTATCGATCTGATAGGTCACCTGGGGATGGAGTTTTTGAAAGGAGGACAGCAGTTGGGCCAGTAGAGACATCCCCTCCAGATCGCCGCTGCCGATGGAGAGTATACCCCGCAGCTCCGGCGTCCGGCGGAATTCCTGTGCGGTTTTTTCCGCCAGCTCCACCAGCTCCTGCGCCCGGCGGCGCAGCAGCATCCCCTCGTCCGTCAGAACAATGTGGTACCGGCTGCGCCGGAACAGCTGCACCCCCAGCTCCTCCTCCAGCTGCATCAGCTGCCGGGAGAGGGTGGGCTGGGTCAGATGGAGCAGCGCCGCTGCCTTTGTGATGTTTTCCTCTCGCGCCACCGCCAGAAAATATCTTAATACACGAAGCTCCATGGTTCCGCCCCCTTCTCCTCCATCCTATCAGATTGACGGATATCCGGCAAGAAAAACATGCCTTGCAGGAATATGTCTCGCCTTAAGATGGTATTTCTGCATTTTTAAGCCGTATCTTTGCCCTTACGGCAAAGGGGAAGCGGGCGGGCGGCAGGCACGGCGGTGTCCGCCGCTTTTTTATGTTTTCCACCAGGTGGGTGTATCTCCCCGTGCAACTCCCGGGGGCGCGCAGCACACAGTAGGAACTTTTTCAAGAGAAAGGAGCGCGCAACCGTGATTACATTCGACAACTGGATCATTACCGGCACAGGCACTCAGCCTCCCCGGCAGCACGACAACCTTACCTATACCCTCACCGTCACCGGTCGGATTCCGGAGGGGTGGTCCTGGGAGCTGCTGGTGCAGGCGGGTGACAAATTCAACGTCATTCCCCTACAGTCTGCGGAGGGCGGCAGCCTGTCCGCCGCTCTGACCAGAGAGATGCTGGCCCTGTCCGGTATCTACCGCGTCCAGCTGCGGGCCACCCGGGAGGAGCAGGTACGCCACACCAATGTGACCCAGCTTTTCATTCCGCCCAGCCTGTCCGGCGACAGCCAATGGCCTCAACTGCCCACCGCCTTTTCCCAGGCTCTGGAGCAGATTCAGGCCCTTCATCTCCACCCGCCCATTCCGGGGAGTGACGGCTTCTGGATGCTTTGGGATCTCACCACCAGCACCTACCTGCCTTCCCAGCTCCCCCTGCCGGACTGCGGCATAGAGCACTCCCCCTACCAGATCGCGGTTGCGGGGGGCTACACCGGAACGGAGGCAGAATTTAACGCCGCGCTGGTCTCCCTGGAGGGCGCTCCCTTCCTTCCCCTGTCCATCGGCGCCACCAAGGAATATGTAGATACTGCCATTTTCGGCGCCATGAGGGGGAGTTATTGATGGCAAATGCACTGATTGAGCAGCTTTGTACCACACTGCGCCAGCTCAGCGGAAGTGAGCTGGCGGAAAAGGCGTCGAAAACCCTCACGGAGCATCTGGGCGAGCTGATGGAGTATCAGTTCTCCAGTCTGATGAGCAGCCTCTCCGAATGCATCGGGCTGGCGCCGTTCATGGGAGTGTCCCTCCCCGTTTCAGAATATGCAGAGGATTATTTTGCCCAGGCTCAGCTCAGCCTGGCCAGAGGCGCCGAACAGGCCGGACTGGGCTACGGAACTGTGCCGGGCGTCTCCGCACCTGTCGTGGGGATCTACTGGCAGGCGGTGAAGGGAAACGAGGCATCCAATTTCTATGTTATCCAGCTTAAGGAGCCGGAACCTCCCGCCCTGACTCACGACAGTCTGGTGGCGCTGTTTGCCGACATCGCCCGGGCTATCCGGGCCAAAACCGGCAAACCCAACCTGCTCATTGCCGACCAGTTCCCGCAGGCCATTGCGGCCATCCCCACCGCTTCGGCCGCGCAGACAACAAACAACTCGGCCCAGGGGGAGTCAGAATAGCTCCCCCCCGGGCCGCTTCAATCCCAGGGCTTAGTCCTTGCGGGGTACCACATGGGTCTGATCCTTGTAGATGCTGTACTCCGGCACCACACCCCGGACGCAGGAGGTGGGGTATACGCTGCTGTGCCGGCCGATAACCGTGCCGGGGTTCAGCACGGAATTGCAGCCCACCTCCACAAAGTCGCCCAGAATGGCGCCCATTTTCTTCCGGCCGGTGGGAATCTCCTCGTCCCCCTTCACCACCACCAGGGTCTTGTCCGACTTCACGTTGGAGGTGATGGAGCCAGCGCCCATATGGCTCTTGTAGCCCAGAATGGAGTCCCCCACGTAGTTGTAGTGAGGGGTTTGCACCCCGTCAAAGAGGATCACATTCTTCAGCTCTACCGAGTTGCCCACCACGCAGCCCGCCCCCACCAGAGCGGAGCCGCGGATAAAGGCGCAGTGGCGCACCTCGGTCTCCGGCCCGATGATGCAGGGGGCGCCCAGATAGGCGGTAGGTGCCACCACGGCGCTCCTGTGTATCCAGACATGGGGTTGGGGCTGGTCATATTCCTCCGGGGACAGGGACGCCCCCAGGTTCAGGATCAGCTCCTTGATCCCGTCCAGAGCCTGCCAGGGATAGCGGAACTGTCTCAGATAATCGCCTGCCATGGTGTGGGACAGATCCAACAGATCAGTTATGCCAATGTTCATTCCTTCATTCCTCCGGTTCTTGGGAATTTCTGCGACTCTGATTATAATCAATCCCCATCGCCCGCGCAATAACATACGACAAATGGGGCCGGCAGTTCCGTCTTTTCCGAACTGCCGGCCCCATTTTTTTGTCCGTTCAGGCCATCTTGCTCTTAATATCCGCCAGCCGCTCCAGGGCGGCCAGCAGGGTCTCGTCCTTCTTGGCAAAGTGCATGCGCACAATATTGCGCACGTCCTCCTTGAAGAAGGAGGTACCCGGCACCACGGCCACACCAACCTTTTGGGCCATTTCCTCGCAAAAAGCCACGTCGGTCTGGCCCTTCTTCAGGTATGGACCAATGTCGGCCAGCACGAAATAGGTACCCTGGGGATCGGTGAAGGGAATGCCGATATTCCGCAGCCCGTCGGTGAACAGCTGCTTCATGTGGGCGTAGTGGGCGCCAAATTCCTCATAGTAGCTGTCCGGCATCTCCAGGCCGGCAATGGCCGCCTCCATCAGGGGGGAGGGGGCGCCCACGGCGTTGAAGTCGTGATACTGCTTCACCTTGTCCATAATGGGCTTGGGGGCAATGGCGTAGCCGATGCGCCAGCCGGTGATGGAGTAGGTCTTGGACAGAGAGGAGCAGGAGATGGTCCGCTCCCACATGCCGGGCATGTTGCACATATAGAGGTGCTTGTGGGGTGCGTAGACGATGTGCTCGTACACCTCGTCCATAATGGCGTACACGTCGTACTTGACGCACAATTCCGCGATGAGCTTCAGCTCGGCCTCGGTGAACACCTTTCCGCTGGGGTTGGAGGGATTGCAGATCAGGATGGCCTTGGGGTGCTGCCGAAAGGCATCCTCCAGCACGTTGGCGTCAAAGTGGAACTGGGGCGGAACCAGAGGAACATAGATGGGTTCACAGTCGGCAAAGAGGATCTGGGCATGGTAGTTCTCAAAGTAGGGGGAGAACAGTACCACCTTGTCCCCGGGGTTGGTGAGGGCGAAAATGGAGTCCACCATGGCCTCTGTGGAGCCGATGGTCACCACCATCTCGGTCTCCGGGTCCAGATCCCGGCCCATGAAGCGCTTGCACTTTTGGGCCAGCGCCCGGCGGAAGTTGGGGGCGCCCATGGTGATGGGATACTGGTGGGGACCGGTGTGGGCCACCTGGGCCAGCCGGTCCAGCAGGGCCTGGGGCGGGTCAAAGTCGGGGAAGCCCTGGGCCAGGTTGATGGCGTCGTTGGCAATGGCGATGCGGGTCATCCGGCGGATGACGGAGTCAGTAAAATACTGGGTCTTGCTGCTCATGGGCTGCATAGCGGTTCCCTCATTTCTGTTCGTCTTGGATGCCCAGCTCCTGATGATGGGCGGGCGGCATGCCGTTGTCCTGGAGCAGGGCGGCCAGGCGGTCAATGTCCGCCACCCGGAAGATCATGCAGGCCCGGTCCTGCACCTGGCCGAACACGGAGTAGACATACTCCACGTCGATGTTCTCCCTGGCCAGCAGGGTGAGGATTTTCCCCAGGGCGCCGGGCTCATCGGGTACCGTCACCGCCAGCACCGGGGTCATGGACAGGACAAAGCCGTGCTCCAGCAGCAGGGAGGCCGCCCGCTGAGGCCGGTCCACAATCATGCGCAGCACACCGTAGTCGCTGGTCTCGGCGATATGGATGGCCCGCATATTGACCTGGTGCTCGGACAGGATGGCGGTGATCTCCGCCAGCTGACCCGCCCGGTTCTCCAGAAAGACGGAAATCTGTTGGATGGTCATAGTTGCCCAGCTCCTCTCTTAAATCTTCCGCTTGTCGATGACGCGGACCGCCTTGCCCTCGCTGCGCTGGATGGACTTGGGCGCCACCAGGCGCACCTTGGCGTAGATGCCCAGCATGGCCTTGAGGGCGGCCACCACCTGCTTCTCCTTCTCGGCCACCTGGCTGAGCTGGTCGGAGAACATCTCCGGGGTCATCTCCACCAGCACCTCCATGGTGTCGGTGTTGTTGACCCGGTCCACAATAATCTGGTAGTTGGGGGCGAAGCTCTGGCCCATGAGGACGGTCTCAATCTGAGACGGGAAGACGTTGACGCCCTTGATGATAAGCATGTCGTCGCTGCGGCCCATGGGCTTGCTCATCTTGATGTGGGTGCGGCCGCAGGGGCAGTCCTCGTGGTGGAGCACGCAGATGTCCCGGGTGCGGTAGCGCAGCAGGGGGAAGGCCTCCTTGGTGATGGAGGTGAACACCAGCTCGCCTTTGGAGCCCTCGGGGAGGACCTCCCCGGTGTTGGGGTCGATGATCTCGGCGATAAAGTGGTCCTCGTTGATGTGCATGCCGGTCTGGGCGGAACACTCGTAGGACACGCCGGGTCCGGACAGCTCGGTAAGGCCGTAAATGTCGTAGGCCTTGATGCCCAGGGTCTTCTCAATGTCCCGGCGCATCTCCTGGCTCCAGGCCTCGGCGCCGAAGATACCCGCCTTCAGGGGAATCTGATCGGGGGTAAGGCCCATCTCCTTCATGCTCTCGGCCAGGTAGGCGGCATAGGAGGGGGTACAGCACAGGATGGTGGCGTTCAAATCCCGGATGAACATAATCTGCCGCTCGGTGTTGCCGGAGGAGGTGGGGATGGTGAGGCAGCCCACCTTGTGGGAACCGCCGTTGAGGCCGGGGCCGCCGGTAAACAGGCCGTAGCCGTAGCTCACCTGGCACACGTCCTCATTGGTGCCGCCGGCGGCCATGATGGCCCGGGCGCAGCAGTCCTCCCACAAATCAATGTCGTGCTGGGTGTAGAAGGCCACCACCCGCTTGCCGGTGGTGCCGGAGGTGGACTGGATGCGGACGCAGTCTTTCAGGGGCCGGGCCAGCAGGCCGTAGGGGTAGGCCTGGCGCAAATCGTCCTTGGTGACGAAGGGCAGCTTGGACAAATCGTCCACGTTCCTGACGTCGTCAGGAGTAAGACCCTTCTCCTCCATTTTCTTCCGGTAGTAGGGGACGTTGTCCCACACGTTGCGCACCTGACGCACCAGACGCTCATCCTGCCAGGCCCGGATCTGCTCCCGGCTGGCGCACTCAATGTCTTTCTGATAATACCGTTCCATATGTATTTTCTCTCTCCTCATGCCTCAGGAATTTCTGCCCAAATGGAAGGCGGTCCGGTTCAATTCCAGGAACTTCTCCGGCACGCTGCGGGCGATGGCCTGCTGCCAGAGCTCCTCCGGCAGCTCAAAGTACCGGGACAGCCTGCCCATCAGCACCAAATTCACCGCCTTGCTGCTCCCCGCCTGCTCGGCCAGGGCCAGGGCGTCCATGGCGTCCACCCGGGCGCCGGCGGCAGTCATCTTCTCCACCAGGGCCTGGGGATACTCCGCCGCGCCGGTAATCACCGGCATGGGATTGATCTGCTGGGTGTTGGTGATGATCCGCCCGTCTGGACGGAGGAACTCCACCCACCGGGCGGCCTCCAGCAGCTCGAAAGAAACGATGAAGTCAGCCTCTCCCTTGTCGATGACGGGGGAATAGACCCTGTCGCCGTAGCGGACGTAGGTGACCACGCTGCCCCCCCGCTGGCTCATGCCGTGGACCTCGGACACCTTCACATCATAGCCCTGGTCCAGCAGCAGGCGGCCCAGCAGCTTGCTGGCCAGCAGGGAACCCTGGCCCCCCACGCCCACGATCATGATGTTTTTCGTTTCCATGCCGCTTTATTCCTCCTTCGCCGTGCTGAAAAAGGCGTCCACTGCGCACAGCTGCTGGCATACGCCGCAGCCTACGCACTGGGTGTCGTCCACATGGGCCCTGCCCTCCCGGATGGAGATGGCCGGGCAGCCGATTCTCATGCAGCTCTTGCAGCCCACGCACTTGGCGGTGTCCACCGCCAGAGGGGCCTTGTGCTTCACATATTTCAGCAGG
>NZ_CALXFV010000084.1 GCF_944387675.1 uncultured Flavonifractor sp.
GCGCTTGTCAAATCCAAAGCTGCTTCTGATTGAATTTTACCGCCAGGTAGGATATAATAAATTGGTTAAACTATGAAAAGGGAGGAACTGTTATGAAGCGTTCCACCATACAGGAATATCTGGCGGAGCTGAAGGGAAAGCGGGTGGCCGTTCTGGGCATCGGCGTGTCCAACACTCCGCTGCTCAAAATGCTGCTGCGGGCGGGCGTCAGAGTGACAGCCTGCGACCGCAAGCCCAAGGAGGCATTTGCCGGTCTGGCGGAAGAGCTGGAGAGCCTGGGCGCCACGCTTAAACTGGGACCGGACTATATGGAGCATTTGGATTTCGACGTCATCTTTCGTACCCCCGGTATGCGGCCGGACCTGCCCCCTCTGGTGGAGGCGCTCCAGCAGGGAGCCGTGCTCACCTCCGAGATGGAGGTGTTTTTCCAGGTCTGCCCCTGCCGCACCATCGCGGTGACGGGGAGTGACGGCAAGACCACCACCACCACCATCATTGCCGAGCTGCTGAAGGCTGCGGGACAGACGGTGTATGTGGGCGGCAACATCGGCAGACCGCTGCTGCCCGATGTGGATGGGATGGAGCCGGGGGACGTAGCGGTGCTGGAGCTGTCCTCCTTCCAACTGATGACCATGGAGCAGAGTCCGGATATTGCCGTGGTCACCAATCTGGCCCCCAACCATCTGGATGTACACAAGTCCATGGAGGAATATGTGGACGCCAAGCGGAACATTTTCCTCTATCAGGGGCCGGAGGGCCTTCTGGTGCTCAATGAGGACAACGAGATCACCCGAAGCTTCCGCGAGGAGGCGCCGGGCCGGGTGACCGGTTTCAGCCGCCGCCAGGCGCTGGATCGGGGCGTGTTTCTCCGGGATGGAGTCATCTGGGTGCGCAACGCCATGCATGAGCGGCCGGTGCTGCCGGTGTCCGATATTCTGCTGCCCGGGGACCACAATGTGGAGAACTATATGGCCGCCATCGCCGCGCTGGACGGCCTGGTACCCGACCAGGTGGTGCGGGAATTTGCGGCAAAATTTGCCGGAGTGGAGCACCGGATTGAGCTTGTCCGCACGTTCAACGGGGTGAAGTACTACAACGACTCTATCGCCTCCAGTCCCTCCCGCACCATTGCCGGCCTGCGCTCCTTCCGGCAGAAGGTGATTCTCATTGCCGGCGGCTATGATAAGCATATCCCCTTCGATGTGCTGGGGCCGGAGATCACGGCCCATGTCAAGGCGCTGTTTCTCACCGGCTCCACCGCCGGTCAGATCCGCGCAGCGGTGGAGCAGGCCCCGGACTACCGCCCCCAGTCCCTTCCCATTACTGTGATTGACGACTTTGAGCAGGCTGTGCTGGCGGCCCACCGGGCGGCCGGGCCTGGCGATGTAGTGATTTTGTCCCCCGCCTGTGCCTCCTTTGACCACTTCAAGAATTTCATGGAGCGGGGCGCCGCCTTCAAGAAGATCATCTACAGCCTTTCGTAACCGAGTGAGGAGTGAACATGCCATTGGATATCAGAACGGTGCTGGAGGAGCTGTGCGGCTGCACGGCTCCCTCCGGATTTGAGGCCCCGGCGGCGGCCGTCGCCGCCCGGCTGTTGGAACCGCTTGCCGACCAGATGTGGACAGACCGGCTGGGCAGCCTGATCGGCGTCCGGCGCTGCGGCCGGCCCGGGGCGAAAAAGCTGCTGCTGGACGCCCATTTGGATGAGATCGGCCTGCTGGTTACCGGTATAGAGGAGGGGTTCCTCCGCTTCCGTACCATCGGCGGGGTGGACCCCAGGATGCTGCCCGGCCGGGAGGTGTGGGTGCTGGCCACCCCACCTCTGCCCGGTGTAATTACCTGCCAGCCCCCCCATCTCCAAGACGGGGAGGCGGAGGACAAGGCCATTCCCAGTTCGGAACTGCTTATCGACGTGGGCTTGTCCCAGGCCCGGGCGGAGGCTGTCATACCGGTGGGAACGCCGGCGGTGTACCGGGGCGGCTGCTTCCCCCTGGGAGAAAAGCTGATGTGTGGAAAGGCCATGGATGACCGCTCCTGCTTTGCGGTGCTGCTGCGCACGCTGGAGCTGCTCTCCCACAAGGCGCTGGATGTGGACGTGTACGTGATGGGCTCCACCCGGGAGGAGATCTCCGGGGTGGGGGCCGCCGTGGGTACCTGGGCGGTTCAGCCGGACTGCTGTGTGGCGGTGGACGTGACCCACGGACGTACGCCGGACGGACCGGAGGACAGGACCTTTGTCCTGGGCGGTGGCCCGGCGGTGGGGATAGGACCCAATATGACCCGCTGGATGACCAGGCGGGTACTGGAAAAGGCGAAGGAGCGAAATATCCCCTTTCAGCAGGAGGTCATGTCCGGCCATACCGGCACCAACGGCTGGGGCATGCAGGTCAGCCGGGAAGGGGTGGCTACCTTGGTGCTCTCTCTGCCCCTGAAGTATATGCATACCCCCATCGAGACCCTGTCTCTGGAGGATTTGGAGCAGACCGCCCGGCTGTTGGCCGCGTTTACCGAGGATCTGGGAAAGGAGTGGCCGCTGTGAAGGAGCTGGTGATGCAGCTGTGCGCCCTCAGCGGTGTGTCCAGCTGGGAGGACGAGGTGCGGGAGTTTTTGCAGGCGGAGGCCGCGCCCTATGCCCAAGAGATTCGTACCGACGCCCTGGGTAATCTGATTATACGCAAAAAGGGGGCGAAGGCGGCGGGAGACAAGCTGCTGCTGTGCGCCCATATGGACGAGGTGGGCCTGATGATCCGTCACATGACGGAGGAAGGCTACCTGAAATTCGATACGGTGGGTTCCCTTGACCGGCGGGTGCTGCTGGGCAAGCAGGTGCTGGTGGGGCCGAACCGCCTGCCCGGCGTGGTGGGCCTGAAGGCCTACCACCTGGTGAGCCGGGAAGAGGAGAAAAACGTCCCCAAGCTGAAGGACTACTATATTGACATCGGCGCCGGGGACAGGGCGGAAGCGGAGAAGATGGTCAATCTGGGGGACGTGGCGGTTTTTACCACCCGACCGGAGTCCTTTGGGGACGGACTGCTCAAAGCCAAGGCCCTGGATGACCGGATCGGCTGTGCCGTGCTGCTCACCCTTTTGAAAGAGGAGCTGCCCATGGACTGCACCTTTGTCTTCACCGCCCAGGAGGAGGTGGGGACCCGGGGGGCCTTCGGCGCGGCTTTCTCCGTTACGCCGGAGCTGGCGCTGGTTCTGGAGGGGACCACCGCCGCCGACCTGCCAGGTACGCCGCCCCAGAAACAGGTGTGTGCTCTGGGCGGCGGCGCGGTGCTCACTTTGATGGACAGAGGCTCCATTGCCGACCGGGGAGTGTTCGAGCGGCTGCGGACCCTGGCGGAGGAACAGGGCATTCCCTGGCAGCTCAAACGGTTTGTGTCCGGCTCCAATGACGCCGCCGCCATTCAGCGCACCAAGTCCGGTGTGCGCACTGCGGTGCTCTCCGCGCCGGTGCGCTATGTCCACGCCCCCGCCGGACTGGCCTGTGTCAGCGATATGGAGGCGGTGCTGGCTCTGGCAAGGGCGCTGATTTACGATGTAGCCAAGGAGGTTTGAACGTATGGATATTTTAGCGACCTTGCAGGCGCTGAACGCCTGCCATGGACCCTCAGGCGACGAGGGGCAGGTGGCCCGGGCCATTGAACAGCTGGCCGCCCCCTTTGTGGACGAGACTTCCACCGACACCCTGGGCAATCTGATTTGCCACAAGAAGGGAAGCGGCAAAAAGGTCCTCTTTGCCGCCCATATGGATTCCATCGGCTTTATGGTTACCCACATGGATGAGAAGGGCTTTCTGCGCTTTGGCCGTATCGGCGGCTTGGATGCCCACGAAGTGTTAGGTACTCCCGTCCGTTTCAAAAACGGGGTGCGGGGTGTGGTGGCCTGTCAGGGAAAAACCGAACCCAAGGAGATGAAGCTGGAGGATCTCTACCTGGACATCGGCGCGAAAAACGAGGAAGAGGCCAAGGCCATGGTGCAGGTAGGGGATACCGCCGTCTACGACACTGCCGGCTTTGTCAACGGTTCCCGCATCTTTTCCCCCTATCTGGACGACCGCATTGCCTGTGTGGTGCTGCTGATGGCCATGGAGCAGCTGGAACAGACGGAAAATGACCTCTATTTTGTCTTTACCGTCCAGGAGGAGGTGGGGCTGCGGGGCGCCCGCACCGCCGCCTATGGCATTGACCCGGACTACGGGATTGCCGTGGATGTGACAGATTCCGATGATATTCCCGATGCGCCCCACGCTTGTTCCAGCGTGGCGGGGAAGGGGGCGGCCATCAAGGTCATGGACAGCTCGGTGATCTGCCACCCCGCCGTGGTGGCCAAGCTGGAGGAACTGGCCAGGGAGCAGGGAATCCCGGCCCAGAAGGACATCCTGAAATCGGGCGGCACGGATGCCGGCGCCATTCACCAGAGCCGGGCGGGCGTTTCTACCGGCGGCATCTCCATCCCCACCCGGTATATCCACACCCCCCAGGAGATGGCCGACCTGGACGACATCAAGGCCTGCGCCGACCTGGCGGCGGCCTTTGCTCAGACCAAGCTGGACAATTAGAAAAATCAAGAAGGTTACAGGAATATGTCTTTACAGATAAGTGATAAGGTCCGGACCTTAGCGGCCCGGGCGCAGGCGGACATCCAGCCCCAGTTCGACCGCATTGACGCCATTGCGGAGGAGAATACCGCCAAGGTACTGGCTGCGTTTCAGAGACACCGGGTATCCGAGGCCCATTTCGCCGGTACCACCGGCTACGGCTATGACGATTTGGGCCGGGATACTCTAGACGCCATTTTTGCCGATCTGTTTCACACCGAAGACGCCCTGGTGCGCCTGCAATTCGTCAACGGCACCCACGCCATCTCCTGCGCCCTGTTCGGGGCGTTGCAGCCGGGGGATGTTCTGGTATCCGCCGTGGGAGCCCCTTATGATACCATGCTGGGGGTTATCGGTGTGGTGGACAAGGGTCCCGGCTCCCTGAAAAGCTACGGAATTGAGTACCGGCAAGTGGATCTGGTTGACAATACTCCTGACCCGGTTGGATTGGCGGCGGCGGTGAAGGACCCCCGGGTGAAGGCGGTACTCATCCAGCGCTCCCGGGGCTACGCCACCCGCAGTTCCCTGTCTGTGGAGGAGATTGGCGCGCTGGCACGGGTGGTCAAAGAAAACAATCCCAAGGCCGCGGTGCTGGTGGACAACTGCTACGGCGAGTTTGTAGAGACCCTGGAACCCACCCAGGTGGGGACCGACCTGGTGGTGGGCTCCCTTATCAAAAACCCCGGCGGCGGCCTGGCCCCCACCGGCGGCTATATCGCCGGACGGCGCGATTTGATAGAGGGAGCCGCCATGCGGCTCACCACTCCCGGTATCGGCAAGGAGTGCGGCTCCACCTTCGGCGCCAACCGCAGCCTCTATCAAGGGCTTTTCCTTGCCCCCCACACCACTGCCCAGGCGGTGAAAACGGCGGTTTTTGCCGCCCGGATGATGGAGCTGCTGGGCTACCGGGTGGACCCGGCCTCCGACGCGGTGCGCCATGACATCATCCAGATGCTCCACTTCGGCAGTGCGGAGCCCCTGAAGAAGTTCTGCAAGGGCATTCAGTTCGGGGCGCCGGTGGATTCCTATGTAACGCCGGAGCCTTGGGATATGCCGGGCTACGACTGTCAGGTGATTATGGCCGCCGGGGCCTTTATTCAGGGCGCCTCCATTGAGCTGTCCTGCGATGCCCCCATGCGGGAGCCCTACACCGCCTACTTTCAGGGCGGCCTTACCTATGAGAGCGGAAAGGCCGGGGTGATGCTGGCGGTGGAGGAGCTGCTCCGGGCCGAGGCATAGGGTCAGGCCGTTTCCGCATAGCCTCCCATGGGAGGTGAGGCTATGGCGAGGCACAGATACCGCCCCTGGTTCCGCCTGCCGCGGCTGAAGCCCGCCCGGCGGGGTGGAGGCCTGCTCTGCTCCGCGCTGCTGGGCGTGGGGCTGGCGCTGCTGGTGATTGGGCTGCTGGACAGCGCCCTGCGGCCGGTGGTTACCACTCTGGCGGTCGCCCGGACGGAGAATGTGGTAACCAGCATCGTCAATGACGCGGTGATGGAGACACTGTCGGCGGAGGCGGTGGCCTATCAGGATCTGGTGCACCTGGAGCGGAACAGCAGCGGGCAGGTGACGCTGCTCGCCATGGATTCCGCCAAGATGAATCAGCTGCGCACTCAGATTTTGAAAACAGTGCTGGAGCGGGTGGAGAGCCTGGGTGGTGAGGAACTGGGCATTCCCCTGGGAAGCATCACCGGACTGTCCACCGCCTCCCACTGGGGGCCGGACCTGCCGGTGCAGGTGCTGGCGGCGGCCACCCCCACGGCGGAGTTCCGGAATCTGTTTGCCGCGGAGGGGATTAACCAGACCATCCACCGGGTGATGCTGGACGTACAGGTGGAGATTACCCTGCTCATCCCCGGCGGAAAGACAGAGACCAGAGTGGACGCCTCGGTGTGCGTGGCGGAGACTCTGCTGCTGGGTGAGGTGCCGGACACCTATCTGAGCCTGTCCGCCGCCGGACCGTAAGAAAAACGAAAGAAAGATATAAGGAAAGACATAGATACTCCTTTTTCCATTTTGCTATCATAATGGAACGGGGAGGAATGTCAGGTATGATGCACGAAATTTTATACTATCTGCGGGAAATGCTGGTGGCGGCGGTTCCGGCGGCCGTGGTTTTCTGCTGCTTTTGGCCCTACCGGAGGCGGGCGCTTCGGGCCATGGGTCTGACCACCAGCTTCCGGCGGGAAATGGGACTGATTCTGTTTATCATGTGCCTGTTCGGGGTGCTGGCCGTGACCCTATGGCCCGTCTATTGGATGGAGGATTCCCCCGGCCTGTGGGGGGACATTGAGCTGCTGGTGGACCGCCCCTCCGTGTGGAGCAACGTCAACCTGATCCCCTTCCGGATGTTCGGAGATTATTGGGAGGATCTGACCCGGGGCGGGGGATTTTTCACCCTCCTTAATTTCCTGGGGAATCTGGCGGTGTTTGTCCCCCTGGGCTTTTTCCCCGCCCTGCTGTTCCGGGGCGCCAACTGGCGCCGCTCCGCCCTGGTGGGCTTCGGCACCTCTCTGCTGGTGGAGGTGGGACAGTACTTTGTGATGCGCACCACCGATATTGACGACGTCATCCTCAATACTCTGGGGGCGCTGTGCGGCTTCTGGCTGTATCTGCTGCTCAGCCGCCTCGCGCCCCGGTTTATTCAAAGATTCCAAGTGGAGGTCCGCCATGGACGAGAAACAGGAAATTCTGGGCCTGCGCCGGGAGCTGGAGCAGGCCAACTATGAGTACTATGTGCTGGACAACCCCAGCATGTCCGACTACGACTTTGACCACAAGCTCCGCCGCCTGGAAGAGCTGGAGGCCCGACACCCGGAGCTGGTCACGCCCGATTCCCCCACCCAGCGGGTAGGGGGCAAGGTGGCCGACGGCTTCTCCCAGGTCCGGCACCGGGTGCCGCTGGAGAGCCTTCAGGACGTGTTTTCCGTAGAGGAGCTGGAGGAATTTGACCAGCGGGTGCGGGAGACTTTGCCCGGCGGCGTGGAGTACGACGTGGAGCCCAAGGTGGACGGACTGTCCGTGGCTCTGGAATATGAGAACGGCCTGTTTGTCCGGGGCGCCACCCGGGGAGATGGTCAGGTGGGGGAGGATGTGACGGAAAACCTGAAGACCATTCCCTCTATCCCCCTGCGCCTGCCAGAGGCTCTGCCCGCGCTCATTGTCCGGGGCGAGGTGTTTATGCCCAAAAAGAGCTTTGAACAGCTCAACGCCGACCGGGAGCTGAAGGGGGAGGCCCTCTTTGCCAATCCACGGAACGCGGCGGCCGGCTCTCTGCGGCAGCTGGACCCCAAAATCGCCGCATCCCGGAAGCTGGATATCCGGGTATTCAACATCCAGTGGGCGGAGGGAAAGACCTTCACCACCCATACGGAAACCTTGGACTACTTGCAGCAGCAGCGCTTTAAAGTAATTCCGCATTACACTTGTTCCACCATTCAGGCGGCCGCGGAATCCATCTCCTCCATGGGGGATGACCGGGAGGAATATCCCTTTGATATTGACGGAGCAGTTGTAAAGGTAAATAACCTTTCAGACCGTGAGATACTTGGCTCTACCGCGAAATTTCCGCGCTGGGCAGCGGCCTACAAGTACCCGCCTGAGCAGAAGGAGAGCGTGGTGGAGGACATCGTGGTGCAGGTGGGGCGCACGGGAGTGCTGACCCCCAAGGCGGTGGTCAGGGCGGTACGCCTTGCAGGCACGACGGTCACCAATGCCACCCTCCACAATCAGGATTTTATCGCGGAGAAAGACATCCGCATCGGGGACACGGTGCTGGTACAGAAGGCGGGGGAGATTATCCCGGAGATCGTGTCGGTTTTGAAGGAGAAGCGGCCGGAGGGTACCGTACCCTATCATCTGCCCGACCGCTGTCCGGTGTGCGGCGCCCCGGTGGCCCGGGACGAGGAGGGCGCCCACATCCGCTGCACCGGCGCGGAATGTCCCGCCCAGCGGCTGCGGCATATTGTCCACTTTGCCAGCCGGGATGCCATGGATATTGAGGGCCTGGGACCCGCTGTGGTGGAGAGCCTGGTGGGGGCCGGACTGGTCAAAGGTCCCGGCGACCTGTACCGCCTGCGGGCGGAGGAGGTGGAGCCGTTGGAGCGGATGGGCAGGAAGAGCGCGGAGAACCTGATGGCCGCCATTGAACGGTCCAAGTCCGCCGGCTTGGGCCGGCTGCTCTTTGCCTTCGGTATTCGGCAGGTGGGCCAGAAGGCGGGAAAGGTGCTGGCCGCCCGATTCGGCACCCTGGACGCCCTGATGGCCGCCACGGAGGAGGAGCTTACCGCCGTGCCTGACATCGGCGGCATTACCGCCAAAAGCCTGCTGGACTGGTTCCAAAGCGCGCAGAGCCAGCACCTGATCCAGACCCTGCGGGAGGCGGGGGTATCCTTTGACAGCGCGGAGGCTCCGGTGGGGGATACACTGGCCGGGAAGATCTTTGTGCTGACCGGCACCCTGGAGCACCTGGACCGAAAGGAGGCCACCGCCCTGATTGAGGCCCAGGGGGGCAAGGTGACCGGCTCGGTATCCAAAAAGACCAGCTATGTGGTGGCGGGAGAGGCCGCCGGCTCCAAGCTGAAAAAGGCCCGTGAGCTGGGTGTCCCGGTCTTGACGGAGGCGGAGCTGATGCAGCTGTTCGCCCAATAAAGGTTCAGCCCCGGAAGCTGCGGCTTCCGGGGCTGTTTTCAGAAGTTCAGCGCATGCCTTTGCAGGCCGTGGCTGGTGCAGTACAGGTAGAGCGTGCCGTCCCGCCTGGTGGCGGGGATGCGCACCGCCGGCTCCTGCTCGGGATAAAGGCGGATGAGGAGCACCCGGTCGTCCTGCACATAGGCGGCAAAGCGTAAAAAGTGCTCCTTCCGCATAGGATGGTCCCAGGAGATGTAGTAATCCAGATCCATTTCCTCCACCCGCAGCTTCAAGGGCTCCGGTTCGGCGGCAGGGGAGAGGGGCTCCAGCCGCCGCCCGCAGCAGAAAATACCGCAGTCTCCGGTGCTGGTCAGTACATTCCCGCACACCGGGCAGACAGAAAAGCGCAGCCGCCTCATATTGCCGGAATCCGGCCGGTTGGCCCGCAGCTCCCCCTGAAGGAGCTTCAGCAAATCCGCCCCCAGCAGGGCGGCCAAACCCTCCCAGAGCGCCGGATCCGGGCAGCCCTGGCCGGTATCACATAGTTAAAGATATTGATGTCATTTAATCAATTTTGCCGATAAAGCGGTAGAAGATTTCTACCTCTTGTTCCCGGCTTCCGTCCTCACCTTTGACCGCTTCATGGACAACGATTTTTTCAATCAGCGTATTCAAAAGTTCGGC
>NZ_CALXFV010000085.1 GCF_944387675.1 uncultured Flavonifractor sp.
CATGACCTTGCCCTTGCGCTTGATGATCTTGCACTTCTCGCACATGGGCTTCACGGACGGTCTAACTTTCATGTCATTAACCTCCTGTTGAGCCTGATGGCCCCGGCGCGGCGGAGGCAAGGCCCCGCTGTCCCGCGCCGGTCATTGATAGGGTCGGCGGATTACTTGCTTCTCCAGGTAATCCGACCTCTGGTTACATCGTAGGGGGACATCTGAACCGTCACCTTGTCTCCAGGCAGGATCCGGATGAAATTCATCCGCAGCTTGCCGGAGATGTGCGCCAGAATAATATGGCCGTTTCCGATGTCCACTTTGAAAGTGGTGTTGGGAAGGGACTCGGTCACGACGCCCTCCACTTCGATCATATCGTCCTTTGCCAAAGCGTCATACCCTCCTTGATTCCTCAGCTCGGAAAGCGGCCAGCGCCCTCCGTACCTGGCGGTTGGTGGGAAGTTTTCCCGCCCAAAGCTCCTCCAGCACGGGATGCTGAAAGGCCCCGGCGTCTGCCGTGTGGACGGCTTTCTTCCGCTTGGGCGCCTCCACCCTCCGCCGCTTGCCGTCGCACAGCAGCAGATAGGGTCCGTCTGCGCCCAGCACACAGAACAACCCGCCCCTGTCGTGTCCCGCCAGGGAGCGAACGATTCCGGGATGCTCCAGCTCCATCCTTATTCCTCCGCCACGGTGAGCACTTCCGGCTCCCCGTCGGTGATGAGAATGGTGTTTTCATAGTGGGCGGTGAGGCTGCCGTCGGCGGAAATCGTGGTCCAGCCGTCCTTCAATACCTTCACCCGCCAGTCGCCGGCGCACACCATGGGCTCCACCGCGATGGTCATGCCCGGCTGGAGCCGGGCGCCGTGGCCGGCAGGCCCATAGTTGGGGACCTCCGGCGGCTCGTGGAGCTTGGCGCCCACGCCATGCCCCACAAAGTCCCGTACCACGGAGAAGCCGTTGCCCTCCACATACTGCTGGACCGCGTGGGAGATGTCGTAGACCCGCTTGCCCGGCCTGGCATGGGCAATGCCCTTCCAGAAGCTCTCCTCGGTAACCCGGATCAGGCGCATGGCCTCCTCGCTCACTTCCCCACAGGGAAAGGTGGCGGCACAGTCGCCGTGAAAGCCGTCCAGAAACGCGCCCACGTCGATGCTGACGATGTCGCCCTCTTTCAGCTTCCGGGGACCGGGAATCCCGTGGATCACCTGCTCGTTGATGGAGATGCAGGCAGAGCCGCTGAACCCGCCGTACCCCAGAAAGGAGGGTTTGGCGCCGTGGCTTTCTATAAACTTGCGCACTGCGGCGTCAATCTCGTGGGTGGTGACGCCCGGCCGCACCAGGGAGCCGGCCAATGCCCGGGCCTGGGCGGTAAGCCGCCCGGCCCGGCGCATACAGTCGATCTCCCGCGGGGACTTGAGTGAGATCATGTCCATCTCAGGTCACTTCCCCAAGAGTTCCATAATCTTGTTGTTGGTCTCCTCAATGCCGCCCATGTCGGGAACCACCGTCAGCACCCCCAGGGTCTGATAGAAGCCCTTCAACGGTTCGGTCTCACTGTGGTAGACCTCCAGCCGGTGCTTCACCGTCTCCGGCTGGTCATCCTTCCGCTGCTCCAGCGGGCCGCCGCACTTGTCGCAGATCCCCTCCTGCTTGGGGGGGGCTGCCTTGATGTGATAGGTGGCACCGCAGCTGTGGCAGGTCCGGCGCCCGGTCATCCGCTCTTCAATGACGCTGTCGGCAATCTCCAGGGAGAGCACCGCGTCGAAGTGGATGCCGTGGGCCTCCAGCGCCTCCGCCTGGGCAATGGTACGGGGTACCCCGTCCAGGATAAAGCCGCCTGCACAGTCGCTCTGGGCCAGCCGCTCCCCGATGATGCCGATAATGACCTCGTCGGGTACCAGCTTGCCCGCGTCCATATAGCTCTTTGCCTTCAGGCCGGTGGGAGTTCCCTCCTTCACGGCCGCGCGCAGAATGTTGCCGGTAGAGATGGTGGGAATATTCAGCTTGGCGCTGAGAATCTCCGCCTGAGTCCCTTTCCCGGCGCCCGGGGCGCCTAACAGGATGATTTTCATGATAAAGTCCCCTTCTTACTCCAGGAAGCCCTTGTAATGCCGCATGAGCATCTGGGCCTCCAACGCCTTGGTGGTCTCCAGGGCCACGCCCACCACAATGATGATGGAGGTGCCGCCGATGGCCAGGTTGCTCTGGCCGATGACCGCGCCGGTGATGATGGGCGCGATGGCGATGATGGCCAGATACAGGGCGCCGAACATGGTGATCTTACCCAGCACCTTGTGGATGAAGTCGGCGGTGGGCTTGCCGGGACGGAAGCCGGGAATGAAGCCGCCGTTCTTCTTCAGGTTGTTGGCCACCTCCACCGGGTTGAACTGCATGGTGGAGTAGAAGTAGCTGAAGCCCACGATAAGCAGGAAATAAACCACGATATACACCACGCTGGTGGTGTCAAACACGGTGAGGAAGGTACCCCAGGCGCCCTCGCTCTCGCTGCTCTTGCCGAAGAACATGCCGATGGTGGCGGGCAGAGAGGCAATGGCCTGGGCGAAGATGATGGGCATCACGCCGCTCATGTTCACCTTCAGGGGGATGTGGCTGGACTGACCGCCGTACATCTTCCGGCCCACCACCCGCTTGGCGTACTGCACCGGGATGCGCCGCTCGGAGTTCTGGATGAACACGATGAGCACCACGATGGCCAGCATGCCGATGACGATGAGGATGGCGCCCCACCAGGGGAGATTGAACACGCCCTCACCGGTGACGCCCTCCAGATTGTGCCGGATGCCCTGATACATGGTGTACACCATGGAGGGGACCCGGGACAGAATGCCGGCGAACAGGATGATGGAGATACCGTTGCCGATGCCGAACTCGGTGATCTGCTCACCCAGCCACATGACAAAGGCGGAACCGGCGGTGAAGCACAGGATGATGACCACAGCCGCCCACCAGCCGGGCAGGCCGGCGGTGTCCAGCAGGATGCCGTTCTCGGTGGTGCGGATCAGGGTGTAGTAGCCGAAGCCCTGGAGCAGGGCAATGGCCACGGTGACGTAACGGGTGATGGCCGCCAGCTTCTTCCGGCCCTCCTCGCCGCCCTCCCGCTGGAGACGCTCCAGAGCGGGGATGGCCACGGTGAGCAGCTGGATGATAATGGAGCTGTTGATATACGGCTGTACGCCCAGGGCAAAGACGGCGGCCATGGAGAAGGCGGTGCCGTTCATGGTACCCAGCAGGGAGAAGATGCCCCCCATGCTGTTGAGGGTGTTGCCCAGCAGCTCACTGTCGATAAACGGCACAGGAACCACGGAGCCCAGCCGGAAAATCAGCAGAGCAAACACAGTGAAGAGAATCTTCTTGCGCAGCTCCGGGATCTTCCACGCGTTACGGATGGTTTCGATCACTTATACCACCTCGTACTTTCCGCCGGCCGCCACGATCTTCTCCTTGGCGGAGGCGGAGAAAGCGGAGGCACGGACCGTCAGCTTCTTGGTCAGGGTGCCGTTGCCCAGCACCTTGTACCCGTACTCGCACTTGGAGAGGATGCCCTTCTCCAGCAGGTCGCACACGTTGACCACGGCGCCGTCCTCGAACTTCTCCAGGGCGGACACGTTGATGGCCTCCAGGGGCTTGGCGAAGATGTTGTTGAAGCCCCGCTTGGGGATGCGGCGGGTCAGAGGCATCTGGCCGCCCTCAAAACCCACGCGGACACCGCCGCCGGAACGGGACCACTGGCCCTTCTGTCCGCGGCCGGCGGTCTTGCCGTTGCCGGAGCCGTTGCCCCGGCCCTTGCGGTACGCCTTGGGGTTGGACCCGGCGGCGGGGGAAAGATCATGCAGATTCATTTCGCGCACCTCCTTACTGTTCCTCGGTCACCTGAAGCAGATAGCCGATGTGGGCGATCTTGCCGCGGGTGGCCTCGTTGTCGGGCTGCACGGTGGTGTCGCCGATGTGGCGCAGCCCCAGAGCCTCGGCGGTGGCCTTGTGCTTAGCGATGCGGCCGTTCAGGCTCTTCACCAGCTTGATGTTCAGATTAGCCATGTTCACGGCCCTCCTTAACCTACGATCTCGTCCACGCTCTTGCCGCGGATGCGGGCAACCTCCTCGGGACCACGGAGGGACTTCAGCCCCTCGAAGGTGGCGGAGACCACGTTCTGCGGATTGTTGGAGCGCAGGCACTTGGCGCGGATGTCACGGATACCGGCGGCCTCCATGACGGCGCGGACGGGTCCGCCGGCGATGATGCCGGTACCGGGGGCGGCGGGCTTCAGCAGCACGCGGCCGGCGCCGAACTCGCCGATGACCTCATGGGGAATGGTGGTGCCGGACCGGGTGATGGTCACCAGGTTCTTCTTGGCGTCCTCAATCCCCTTGCGGATGGCCTCGGGGACCTCGGCGGCCTTACCGGTGCCGAAGCCCACCCGGCCCTTCTCGTCGCCCACCACCATCAGAGCGGCGAACTTCATCACGCGGCCGCCCTTCACGGTCTTGCTGACGCGGTTGAGGGAAACGAGCTTCTCGGTAAACTCGCTGGGTTCTCTTTCAAAACGAGCCATTTATCTTTTCCTCCTCCCTTAGAACTGCAGGCCGCCCTCACGGGCGCCCTCGGCCAGGGCCTGCACGCGGCCGTGGTACACGTAGCCGCCGCGGTCAAACACGACGGTCTCGATGCCGGCGGCCTTGGCGCGCTCGGCGACGGTCAGGCCCACCTTCTTGGCGGCCTCGCAGTCGGAGCCCTTGCCCTCAAAGCCCTTCTCCAGGGAGGAAGCAGACGCCAGCGTCTTGCCGGTCACGTCGTCGATGACCTGGGCGTAGATGTTGGTGTTGCTGCGGAACACGTTCAGGCGGGGACGCTCGGGCGTGCCGGAAATCTTGCCGCGCACTCTCTTGTGGCGCTTAAGCCGCTGAGCGTTGGTATCGGGTCTGTTGATCATTGTGGCACACCTCCTTATTTCTTCTTGACGCCGGTCTTGCCTTCCTTGCGGCGGATGACCTCGTCAGTGTATTTGATGCCCTTGCCCTTGTACGGCTCAGGCGGACGCTTCTCTCTCACTTCGGCGGCAAACTGGCCCACCTTCTGCTTGTCGGTGCCGCTGATGACGATCTTGTTGGCGCTGGGAACCTCGATGCTGATGCCCTCGATCTCCTCCATGGTGACCTGATGGGAGAAGCCCAGGTTCATCACCAGCTTGTTCCCCTCCTTGGCCACACGGTAGCCAACGCCGTTCACGTCCAGCTCCTTCTTGAAGCCGTCGGTGACGCCCACCACCATATTGTGCAGCAGGCTGCGGGTCAGGCCGTGGAGGCTGCGGTTCTCCTTCTCGTCGTTGGGACGAGTGACATGGAGCACGTCACCCTCCTGGGTGATGGTCATGGCGGGGTGCAGCTGCTGAGTCAGGGTGCCCTTGGGACCCTTCACGGTAACCAGGTTACCGGCTTCGATCTTCACGTCCACACCGGCGGGGATGGAGATCGGCATTCTTCCGATTCGAGACATTTTCTACTCTCCCTCCTTACCAGACAAACGCCAGGACCTCACCGCCGACATGCTGCGCGCGGGCAGCCTTGTCGGTCATGACGCCCTTGGACGTGGACACAATGGCGATGCCCAGGCCATGGAGGACCCGGGGCAGCTCGTCAGCACCGGCATATACACGCAGGCCGGGCTTGGAAACACGGCGCAGGCCAGTGATGATCTTCTCTTTGCCGGGGTTGTACTTCAGGGTGATGCGGATCACGCCCTGGGTGCCGTCGTCGATGAGCTGGAAGTTCTTGATATAGCCTTCATCCAGCAGAATCTGCGCGATGGACTTCTTCATGTTGGACGCGGGGACGTCCACGGTGTCATGCTTGGCGTTGTTCGCGTTGCGGATGCGGGTGAGCATATCCGCAATGGGGTCGGTGATATGCATGATGGTTACCTCCTTTTAGAATTACGGGCTGCGCCCGTATCCGCGGCAAGGTATCGCAGTTAGGCAGCTGCGACCTGTTGGCCGCCGGCGGGGTATCGTTTTTATTCCAAATTACCGGCCAAGAGGCGGGCTGGGTTTACCAGCTCGCCTTCTTGACGCCGGGAATCTGACCCTTGTAAGCCAGCTCGCGGAAGCAGATACGGCAGATGCCGTAGTCCCGCAGGTAGGCGTGGGGACGGCCGCAGATCTTGCAGCGGTTGTAGCGGCGGGTGGAGAACTTGGGCTCCGCCTGCTGCTTCAGAATCATAGACTTCTTCGCCATTTCGTTCTCCTCCTTTACCGGGCAAAGGGAGCGCCGATGAGAGTCAGCAGTTCCTTGGCCTCTTCGTCGGTCTTGGCGGTGGTGCAGATCACCACGTCCAGGCCGCGGATCTTGTCGATCTTGTCGTACTCGATCTCAGGGAAGATCAGCTGCTCCTTGATACCCAGGGCGTAGTTGCCGCGGCCATCAAAGGAGTTGCCGTTGATACCCCGGAAGTCGCGCACACGGGGCAGAGCCACGTTGAACAGCCGGTCCAGGAACTCCCACATCCGGTCGGCACGCAGGGTCACCTTGGCGCCGATGGGCATGCCCTCACGGAGCTTGAAGTTGGCCACGGACTTCTTGGCCTTGGTGATGATGGCCTTCTGGCCGGTGATCTTGGTCAGATCCCCCACCACGGCCTCCAGCACCTTGGCGTTGTCCCGGGCCTCGCCGCAGCCGCAGTTGACCACGATCTTGTCGATGCGGGGAATCTCCATGGTGGACTTGTAACCGAACTTCTGCATCAGAGCAGGAGCGACCTCGGCCTGGTACTTTGCCTTCAGGTTGGGTACTTTCTTGTCAGCCATTGTTGTTCACTCCTCCTCTCTCAAATCTCGGCGCCGCACTTCTTGCAGACGCGGACCTTCTTGCCGTCGGCCAGCAGCTTGTGGGCGGGCCGGGTGGGCTTGTTGCACTTGGGGCAGACGCGCTGCACCTTGCAGGCGTAGATGGGGGCTTCCTTCTTCAGGATACCGCCCTGCTCACCCTGCTTGCGGGGCTTCTGGTGGCGGGAGACCACGTTGACCTTCTCCACAACCACCTTGCCCTCCTTGGGCATAACCTCCAGGACCTTGCCCTGCTTGCCCTTGTCCTTGCCGGACAGGACGATAACGGTGTCGTCCTTGCGAATGCTCATCTTATTCATGTCTACTCCTACCCCCTTACAGCACTTCGGGAGCCAGAGACAGGATCTTCATATAATCCTTGTCGCGCAGCTCGCGGGCCACTGGCCCAAAGATGCGGGTACCGCGGGGATTCTTGTCGTCCTTGATAAGGACGGCGGCGTTCTCGTCAAAGCGGACGTAGCTGCCGTCGGTGCGGCGCACACCCTTGGCGGAACGGACGATGACGGCCTTGACCACTTCGCCCTTCTTCACGGTGCCGCCGGGCTGAGCCTTGCGGACGGAAGCCACCACCACGTCGCCGATGTTGGCGTACCGGCGGCTGGAGCCGCCCAGCACCCGGATGGTCTTAATCTCTTTGGCGCCGGTGTTGTCGGCCACCTTCAGATACGTTTCCTGCTGAATCATACCGACACCTCCTTACTTCGCCTTTTCGATAATTTCGACGACCCGCCACCGCTTGTCCTTGGACAGGGGCCGGGTCTCCATGACCCGCACGCGGTCGCCGACGCCGCACTCGTTCTTCTCGTCGTGCGCCTTCAGCTTATAGGTGCTCTTGACAATCTTCTTGTACAGGGGGTGGGCCACACGGTCGGCAATGGCCACCACCACGGTCTTGTCCATCTTATCGGAGACCACCAGGCCGACTCTGGTCTTGCGGGAAGAAGTTCTGTTTTCCATCTTCTTGTTCCTCCTTCTTAGCGGCCTGCGAGCTGCTGCTCACGGATGATGGTCTTCACGCGGGCGATGTCCCGCTTGACCTCGGCAATCTTCACCGGATTCTCCAGCTGATTGGTGGCGTGCTGAAGACGCAGCTGGAAGAGATCCTTCTTCAGGTCGCCCAGCTTGTTCTCCAGCTCGGCGGCGCTCATCTTGCGGATTTCAGTAGCCTTCATCTTCATTCACCACCATTCTCGGTCTCGGCGGTCTCCTTCGCCACAATCTTGCACTTCACAGGCAGCTTGTGGGAAGCGAGACGCAGGGCCTCCCGGGCGATCTCCTCGGAGACGCCGGCGATCTCAAACATCACGCGGCCGGGCTTCACCACGGCCACCCAGTACTCGGGAGAGCCCTTGCCGGAGCCCATGCGGGTCTCGGCCGGCTTCTCGGTGATGGGCTTGTCGGGGAAGATCTTGATCCACACCTTACCGCCGCGCTTGGTGTAGCGGGTCATGGCGATACGGGCGGCCTCGATCTGGTTGCTGGTGATCCAGCTGGGCTCGGTGGCCTGCAGGCCAAACTCACCGTAGGTCACGGTGTTGCCGCGCATGGCCTTGCCCTTCAGGCGGCCACGGTGGACGCGGCGGTATTTCACTCTCTTAGGCAGCAGCATTAGTTGGACCCTCCTTCCTTGGGAGCAGCAGGACGGGCGCCGCCCTGAGGCCGGTTGAAACCGCCCTGAGGACGGTTGTTGTTGTTGAAGCCGCCCTGGGGACGGCCGGCGCCGCGGTTAAAGCCGCCGCCGTTGCGGTTGAAGCCGCCCTTGCGGTCGCCGTCGCGGCGGTCGCGGCGGGGACGGTCGGAGCGCTCCTTGAAGTTCTTGGTGTCCAGAGTGCGGGGGGTGGTCCGCAGGGTCTGGGTGAGCACCTCGCCCTTGTAGATCCACACCTTCACGCCAATGCGGCCGTAGGTGGTGGCAGCCTCGGCAAAGCCGTAGTCAATGTCGGCCCGCAGGGTCTGCAGGGGGATGGTGCCGTCGTGATAGTGCTCGGTGCGGGCAATCTCGGCGCCGCCCAGGCGGCCGGAGACCTGGGTCTTGATGCCCCGGGCGCCCATCCGCATGGCACGGCCCATGGCGTTCTTCATGGCCCGGCGGAAGCCGATGCGCTTCTCCAGCTGCTGGGCGATGTTCTCGGCCACCAGCTGGGCGTCCATATCGGGGCTCTTCACCTCGACGATGTTCAGGGCCACGCTCTTGCCCAGCATCTTCTCCAGCTTCAGACGCAGGGCCTCGATGGCCTCGCCGCCCTTGCCGATGACCACGCCGGGACGGGCGCAGTGCAGGTAGATGCGCACCTTGGCGTTGTCACGCTCAATCTCGATCTTGGGGATCCCGGCGGAATACAGGGTCTTCTTCAGATACTCCCGGATCTTCTTGTCCTCCACCAGCAGGTCGCCCACCTTCTCGTTGCGGGCATACCAGCGGGAGTCCCAGTCCTTAATGACGCCCACGCGCAGGCCGTGGGGATTCACTTTCTGTCCCATATTCTTCCTCCTCCCTTAGCGCTCAGCCACGGCGATGGTGATGTGAGAAGTGCGCTTGTTGATCCGATAGGCACGGCCCTGAGCCCGGGGACGCATCCGCTTGATGATGGGGCCGGGGCAGGCAAACACCTGGGAGACATACAGCTTCTCGGGGTCCATCTGGTGGTTGTTCTCCGCGTTGGACGCGGCGCTCTTGAGGAGCTTCAGCAGCAGCTCGGAGGCGGCCTTGGGCGTCGCCATCAGGATGGCGTTGGCCTGGGCCACGCTCTTGCCGCGGATCAGGTCGCACACGACCTGGACCTTACGGGGAGAGATACGGGCATATCTCAGATGTGCTTTCGCTTCCATGTTCTCTCCTCCTCCTTACTTACCAGTCTTGCTGCCGGCGTGGCCGCGGAAGGTGCGGGTGGGGGCAAATTCGCCCAGCTTGTGGCCCACCATATCCTCGGTCACATACACAGGCACGTGCTTGCGCCCGTCGTGTACGGCAAAGGTGTGTCCGACGAAGGAGGGGAAGATGGTGGAGGCGCGGCTCCAGGTCTTCAGCACCTTCTTCTCGCC
>NZ_CALXFV010000086.1 GCF_944387675.1 uncultured Flavonifractor sp.
TTGATGGTCTTGGCGGTGAGAATCAGCTCCATGGCCTTGCTCACGCCCACAATCCGGGGCAGCCGCTGGGTGCCGGCAAAGCCGGGGGTGATGCCCAGACCCACCTCAGGCTGGCCGAACCGGGCCTTCTCACTGGCCAGGCGGATGTCGCAGGCCATGCTCAGCTCACACCCGCCGCCCAGAGCAAAGCCGTTGATAGCGGCGATGACAGGCTTGGCCATGTTCTCCAGCTTCAGGAACACGCCGCCGCCGTGGACGCCGAACTTCTTGCCGTCAATGGAGGAAAAGCCCTTCATCTCACCAATGTCGGCCCCCGCCACAAAGGAACGGCCCGCTCCGGTCAGAATCATCACATAGATCTCGTCGTCAGCCGCCACCTGGTCGATGACCGCGTCCAGATCGCTGAGTACCTGGCTGTTCAGCGCGTTCAGCGCCTCCTGCCGGTCAATGGTCACCACGCCCACGTGGCCCTGCTTTTCCAGCTTCACGAATCCCATTTTGCCCTGCCTCCTTAATTTTGCTCATATAAGGTCAGAATCGTTATTTTTTTAACACTGCCTTTCCTAATAAGTATAATCCTTTCCGGCCCAACAGGCAAGCAAAATGCAGGCAGAAAAGCGTTATTTTTTTGTCAATGATTATGTAAAAAATGCACAAAGCCTGGAAATCCAGGCTTTGTGTCTCTCAGGAGAATGGTCAAACTGTCCCGTCTGTTTTTTACTTCTTGTCCGATATTCTCCTAATTAATCCTTCTTTTTCCAATTCGTCCTATGCCATTAATCCGCCCAGCCATTGGCTCAGCGGAATGTACCCCAGGGGCAGAAAAATTGCCGGCAGCATATTGCCCACACGAAGTTTTTCTTTGGGCAGCCCCAGCATATTGATCCCGATGCCCGCGATGATAGTCCCTCCCACGGCGCTCATCTCCGTCACCACCGCCGGGTCCATCCCCTGGCCCACCGCCCCGAAGATGAGGGTCAGCCCCCCCTGATAGAGCAGAATGGGCAGAGCGGCAAAGGCCACTCCCACCCCCATGGCGGCGGCAAAGGTAATGGACGTCACCCCGTCAATCACCGCCTTGGAGATGATAATATCATAGTTGTGATTCATGCCCGCCTCCATGGAGCCGTTGATGGCCATGGCACCCACGCAGAACAGCACCGAGGCGTTGACAAAGCCCTCCACAAAGCGGTTGTTGCCCTCTCCCCGGATCAGCCGGCGGCGGAGCAGCTCCCCCACGCCGTCCATCCGCTTTTCAATGTCAATGGCCTCCCCCAGCAGCGTACCCACCACCATGCACACAATAACGCACAGACTGTTCGCCGTGGCAATCATGCTGGTGATGCCGATACCCAGCACACACAGGCCCAGAGCAAAGGTCAGTCCTGTGGCAAACCGGGCGCTGATGCGGTTTTTGAACAACAGCCCCAGCACACTGCCCAGCAATATCAGAACTACATTGATTATGGTCGCAATCATTTCATTTCCCTGCTTTCGCACTGCAATGCGTTAATGAGGATATGATACCCCTTCTTTCCCGGTTTGTCAACGGATGACGTATGCCGGACAACCTGTGAGGAATAGAGTGACAGGGGAAGGGGGGCGCAGCCATGAAGCTCGAGCGCACATCCATGCTATACGGCACCCTGCTGCTGACCGGCACCGGAATATTCTCCCAGGCACTGGGGTTTGTATACCGCATCTTCCTCTCCCGCCTCATCGGGGCGGAGGTGATGGGCCTGTACCAGCTGGTGATGCCGGTGTACTCCGTGCTGATGTCCGTCACCGCGGTGGGACTGACGGCGGCGGTATCCAATCTGTCGGCAGAATACCACGCCAGGGGCAACCGGGCGGCCATCTCCGCCCTGCTGCGCCGCTGCCTGACCCTGTTTCTGGCCCTGCTGATTCCGGCAGCGGCGGTGGTGATCCTGTGCTGCGACCCCATTTCGGTCTATCTGCTGGGGGACGCCCGCACCCAGATGGGGCTGGTGCTGCTGCTGCCCTGCGTACTGCTTACCGGAGTGGAAAACCTGCACAAGCACTACTTCTACGGCACAGGAAATGTGCGGCCTCCGGCGGCGGTGGAGCTGTGCGAGCAGCTGATCCGGGCGGCGGCGGTGCTGGGGCTGCTGGTGCTCTTCCTGCCCCAGAACCCGGAACGAACGGTGGCTCTTATTGTGCTGGGCATGACGGGCTGCGAACTGTTTTCCGCCCTCACTCTGCTGCTGCTGGCGCGGCGAAGTCTGGATCGGGCCGCCGGACTGCCCGGGACGCCGCCTGCCCGCCGGACGCTGACCCGGCGGGTGGCGGGGGTGGCGCTGCCAGTGGGGATGACCAGCCTGCTGGGTAACCTCATGGGCTCGGCCACGGCGGTACTCATCCCCCAGCAGCTGGTGCGCTCGGGGGCTGAGGTAAGCCAAGCCATGAGCGCCTTTGGCGTGATGTGCGGCATGACCATCCCCATGCTCTGCCTCCCCACCGCCTTCATCGGCGCCCTGGGGCTTACCCTGATGCCCAGACTGGCCCAGGCCGCCGCCCTGGGACGGACCGATCTGGTGCGCAGCCGGCTGGACCGGGCCATGCTGGCCACTTCGGTGCTGGTGCTCCCCGCCATGGCCCTGCTTACCGCACTGGGTCCCACCCTGGGGGTGCTGCTGTTCCGGGAGCCGGCGGCGGGGGATTTTCTGCTCCCTCTGGCCGTAGGAGTGGCCTTCACCTGCTACCAGGCGGTGCTGGCCGGCGCACTCAACGGTGTGGGACGGCAAAAAACCGCCGCCCGCAACGCCCTGCTGTCGGCGGTAACCGAGCTGGGCTGCACCTTCTTTCTTATGGGTCTGCCCGGGGTCGGTCTGAAAGGCTATGTGGCCGGCTTTGTGGCCTCCGCCGTTCTGGGCGCCTGGCTCAACTGGCGGGGCATCCGCCGGACCACCGGGCTGCGGGCCAGGCTCTTCCCCTGGTGTACCGCCCCAGGCCTGGCCGCCCTGCTGACGGGTCTGGTCACCCGGCTGCTGTTCCAGGTGCTGTGTACCCACGGCCTGGCCCAGATCCCCGCCATGGGGGTGTGCCTGGTGTTCAGCGGGGTTCTCTACCTGGCCGGACTCCAGGCCCTGGGCATGTCCCTGCCGGACATCTTCCGCCGGAAACCATAAAAAGCGGCGGCCCGCCCTCCGGGAACCTCCCGGGAAGAGCGGACCGCCGTTTTTTTACTGCTTGGAAAACTGATCCTTACCCACGCCGCACAGAGGACACACCCACTCGGCAGGCACCTTCTCCCAGGGAGTGCCGGGGGCCACGCCGTTCTCCGGGTCGCCATTGGCGGGATCGTAGATATAACCGCAGATGTCGCAAACATACTTATCCATCTAAAACGCTCCTTTCCGTTCATACGGGGCGGGGAAACAGCCTTGCTTGAATCCCGGCCATGTGGTATGATACGTTTGTTACGCCACTATTTATAACACATGAGGGGACATTGTGAAAATTGGCAATATTACTATAAATTCCAGGCTGGCGCTGGCTCCGATGGCCGGAGTGACCGATCTGGGCTTTCGCACCGTCTGCCGGGAGCTGGGGGCGGGATACACCGTCACCGAAATGGTGAGCGCCAAGGCCCTGTGCTACCAGGATAAAAAGTCCATTCCCCTGCTGAAGCTGGGCGAGGGCGAACATCCTGCCGCCGCCCAGCTCTTCGGCAGCGACCCGGCCTGTATGCAGGAGGCCGCCGCCATCGCCGGGGCGGTGTCCGGGGCGGACATTCTCGATATCAACATGGGCTGTCCGGTACCCAAGGTGGCCAATTCCGGGGACGGCTCCGGCCTGATGAAGAACCCGGATCTGGCGGTAAAGGTGGCTGAGGCAGTCATCCGGGGAGCGGGCGGCCGGCCGGTAACGGTGAAGTTCCGGCTGGGTTGGGACAAGGGTTCCATCAATTGCGTGGAATTTGCCCGGGCCATGGAGCAGGCCGGGGTGGCCGCCGTGGCGGTTCATGGCCGCACCAAGACCCAGATGTACGCCGGCAGGGCCAACTGGGACTATATCAAGGCGGTGAAGGAGGCGGTGTCCATCCCGGTCATCGCCAACGGGGACGTGTTTGAACCGGAGGACGCGGTCCGCATTCTGAACTACACCGGGGCGGACATGGCCATGATTGGACGGGGCTGCTTCGGCAACCCCTGGCTGTTTCAGCGGGCGCAGGCCGCCCTGGCGGGGGATGCCATTCCGCCGCTGCCCCCCCTGGCCCAGCGGTGCGACACGGCGGTGCGGCAGTTCGAGCTGTCCGCCGCCCACAAGGGAGAGCACATCGCTTGCCTGGAGGCCAGGAAACATTATGCCTGGTATCTGAAAGGGGTCCCCTACGCGGGGTATTACAAGGAGCAGATCAGCCATGTGTCCACCCTGGCGGACATTTACAGGGTAACGGCGGGCATCAAGCGGGATTTGAAAGACGGGGCGCGCTGACGCCTGGGAAGCGAGGTGAGAGGAAGGCATGAAACCGGAGTGGGAGCTGGTCCAGCGGGCCAGACGGGGAGACGAGGACTCCTTTGCCGCCCTGGTGGAGCAGAACCAGGGGCGCATCTACAACCTGGCCCTGCGGATGGTGGGCAACCCGGACGACGCAGCGGAGCTGTGCCAGGAGGCCTTCCTTAACGCCTGGAAGGGGCTGGGAAAGTTCCAGGGGGACAGTTCCTTCGCCACCTGGCTCTACCGGCTCACCAGCAATGTGTGCATTGACTTCCTCCGTCGGGAGAAGCGGCGGAACACCTTGTCCATGACGGTCTCTCTTGACGACGACGGGGAGGCGCAGCAGGCCGATTTGCCTGACGAGCGCTTTTCCCCCCACCTGGAGGCCGAGCGCCGGGAGCAGCGGGACCTTCTCCGGGCCGGCCTGGCCGCCCTGTCCGCCGAGCATCGGAAGGTGCTCATCCTCCGGGAACTGGAGGGATTGTCCTACGGGGAGATTGCCCAGCTGCTGGATCTGGAGGAGGGTACCGTCAAGTCCCGCATCGCCCGGGCCAGACTGGCTCTGCGGAAATATTTGAAAGAGCACGGGAACTTTTTTGACGGCTTTTCGTCCATAGACTGAAACAAGCGGAGCAACGCTTCGCGCGGAAAGGAGGGAACGACATGCTGAATTGTGATCAGGCGCTGGAGCTTATCAGCGCCAAGGTGGACAACGCCCTGACGGCGGAAGAATCCGCTGCTCTGGAGGAGCATCTGGCGGCGTGTGCGGCGTGCCGCGCCCTCCTGGCTGAGTTTGAGGCGCTCCACCGGGAGCTGCCCTCCCTGGCGGCCCAGCCCCCGGCGGCCCTGAAGGGCGATATTATGGCGGCGGTGCGCCAGTCCAAGGTCACCCCCTTCCAGGGGAAGAAAACCCAGTGGCGGTGGCGCTCTTTGGCCTCCCTGGCGGCGGTGCTGGTGCTGGTGGTTGCGGGCAGCAGCGCTCTGCGCCAGTGGGACGGCGCTGCCTCCCGGAGTGGGATCGCGCAGATACCCGCGGGCGCCGACGCGGAGGTAGCCATGGCCCAGGACACCGACTCCGCCGCCCTCGCGGCCCAGTCGCCCGAAGAGCAGGAGCAGGCCGAAACCGTCGAAAAGAGCGGCCGGAATCTGGAGAGCGGCGAAACAGATGCTCAGCGATCCAACTTCGGCGAAGAGGCGGCGGGGAACGCCGTCTCCTCCACAACTCCCGCACCGGCTCAGGAAATGGTTCCGGCAGCGGAGCCCAATACCTTCTCCATCGCCCCTGAACAGCAGCCCGATCCCACCGGGTTGCCTAACAGCGCCGCCACAGCGGGACTTACCCAGGCGGAGGCGGTGGAGCAGCTGGCCCTGTGGTTGGGTTGGCCGGCGGACAGTCTGACCGCGGACAGCAGCGGGGTCCTCACCGGTCCCAGCCAGGACGGCGTCAGCCGCACCATCACCTGCGTGGGCCTGAATGAGGCCGGCACAGGCTGGCTCTGCCAGGTGGAAGAGCTTGCGCCTGGCCCGGAGGGCAACGCAAGCTGTATTACCTATACCGTTCTTCTGGACGGAAGCGGCATTTCTCAGCCATAAATGTGTAAAAAGCGAAGCTGACGGAAAAGACCTCGAGACCGTTTTCAGCCGCGACATGCGTGTGGCTGAAAATACTGCTCAGGCCGCAAGTGTAGGATTCATCCGCCGCAGGCGGACAAATCCTGCGCACAGTGGACTGCATGGCTCCACCACTTTCCCCGACAGTCTGAGCCGGACAGCTATTGCTGTTCGGCTCCTGTCAGAAAAACTAATGGTCTTCTGTCGAAATAATACCTGTAGCAATTTTATTCCAAATATCACGATGCTCAAACCCGATAGCTTCATCTTCTTCTAGTTTTTTTACATAAGCAGGAAGAACAGCACCCGGATTGGTAAGCATGCGTAGATAGTATTTAATGCTTGGGATTACACCATTAACAATCAACTGACATCCTAATAACTTCTTGACATTTTTAACTTCCTTGAGAACGGCTTCGCTCGGTTCATGTTGTGCATGAGTCGTTAAGATATAATATCTGTCGACTTGGCTACCTCTGATTTTTTGCTTTGCAGAATCAACCATTGCTGTTGTAATTGGTAAGCCGTGTTTTACCTCGATAGCCTCAAAGGGATTTCCTTTATCGTCTACCACTTCAATATCACCAATGGCACCAGTTTGCGCATCTGCTGCTGAATGAGCTTCTAGCGATTTTAAATGTTTCCCATTGAATCTACTAATTTCATCCAATAGAACGGTATATATCGCATATAGTGCCAATACCGGCAATCTTGAAGCGCCTTTAGAATCTTTATATTTATAAAAAAAGTGCGCTTCAAACAAGTTGGTGATTTGGAGAACATCTTGGATTTTAGGAATTGCTAGTACAATCTTAGAGGCTTCTCTCAGTTGTAACCGCCTCCATAAAAGGAAGGCTAATGCATAAAATGCACTTTGTTTGTGTGTTTCGACCTGATCATACGCAACTAAAAATGGTACTTTTATAGTGCCGATGTTTTCATCATAATCCAGCATATATGGTTTTGGTCTTTCGAATGTGCGAGTTTGCCAACCTGACTTTGCACCATGAAACTCATGTGCGTCCATCCAAGGATAAATAATTTCTTCAGATACTCCTCGGAAATTAAAGCCTGCTGGCCTATCTGTCTTATCTTGGATTTGGACTTGATGATATCGAACATCAACCGCTTCGCCAAAGACTGACTTGATTGACAAGCTTGTAATTAGATTGCTATAGCCAGTAGATGCTTTTTCACAATATTTTGCCATTATTTCTAATGCATCGATAAATTCCTAATTCAGATTATCCGATGCGAAGGCTGGAATTTCTTCCTTTTTTGTTACAAAGTATTCTTCAGCAACTTCGAAAGCCTCGTCTAGTTTGGCACTAATCTTTTCATCTAGATCCTTTGGTCTTGGAATGTCTTTTTTAGCCATTTAATTGTTCCTCTCTTACATAGAAATTCATTTGTTTATCATATGGGAGCGTAAACGGATAAGCTACCATATATACTCCCTGAGGAATAGCTATATTGGTTTCATGACATCTAATGTCAAATCTATATCGTCTCAATGTCCTTGCAAGTTCTATAAAACTATCTTTCTGAAAATGATTTCCCCACATATCAAGAAGTTTCTCCTTGGGAAAATAAGCAGAACAATTTTCAAATTTCATACAATGATCAGCGAATTTGAAAATAGGCAAATCAGATCTGCGTTCAAAAGACAACACTTCAAAAATAGGGTGTGGTTCAGTGAAATGGCCATACAATTCAACTAATGACCGAAAGTTGCTTGATTTTTTTACCCAAACGTCGACGGCATTCCACATAGTTTGAACTCCATGCTCACTCTCTCCATGTACCGTGATTTTTAATTCAATTTTTCGATCTCTATTTATTCCATCAAATGCTGCAAGTTTCAATATTGCTTGAATTTTAGAGCTTGTATCTGTTCTTACATCAATGGCCACTACATTGTTTTCATCAATTGCAACTTTAAGATTGTCTTTTACTTTAGCTGTGGTAGGGGTAACATGATCTTGAAAAGGAAATAAATGAAACATATCCATAGGATGTTTTTTGCGATTTTCAAGAACTGCCTGATGTAAGGCCTTTGTTTTCTGCGCCTTTTTCCCTTTTCTCTTATCAAAAGAAAGAACATCCCCAGGTTGTAAATAATCAATTCCTGTAGGCATGTCGAAAATTTGCTCTTTAATTGCTAAAGCCATATAGTATGCAATCTTAGGGCAGACAGAATTACCAATTTGTCTTATTTGTGCAGCCCTATCACCAAAGAAAATATGCTCATCAGGAAACCCCTGGATGCGCTTATACTCTGCAATGGTAAAATATCTGTTATCCCAATGCAATGGGCCGGTATATTTTCCAGGTGATGCAATAATTGTTTTTACCGGATAGTCCGGATTAGCCTTATACAAAAAATCAGAGAATCTTGATCTATATGCAAAAATAGGCTCTGGATAACCTCTCTTTGCAGTAAAATGCAAATAATTACTTCCCGGAGGAACTAATGGCAATAATTCAGAGTATTTTCCACCCTCGAATTTAGTTTCCAAACAATCTTTTTCTGTAAATGGTAATCCAGAAATTGCTTCACCAACTGAAACATATTCTTTTTTATCAATACTATCTATCCCATAAATTGGTCTGGGATACAAAAAAGATTTGTCATTCTTATGACCAACAATAAACATTCTTTCTCTTTGTTGCGGTGCTCCATAATCTTCCGCATCCAAAATGCGATGTTCTATGACATAACCAAGTGCAGAAAAAGAATCCACAATATTCTGAAAATCTTTTCCTTTGTTTGTTCCGAGAATACCTCTTACATTTTCAAAAAGAAAAGCCTTTGGCTTAACTTTTTCTACGACTTTGCAATAGCTCTTAAATAGATTTCCGCGCTGATCTAATTGACCAGCTGCTCCTCCAGCTCTACGACCAGATGCAGAAAAAGATTGGCAGGGGGGACCTCCAATTATTAAATCAACATCGGTAGGTAGTATACTTAAATCCATAGTGGTAATGTCTTGTTCAACAACAATCATATCAGAAGAAAGAGTAGTTCCCGAATTGAGTTTAAGAGTTTCACAACATTCGTGATTGAAGTCTGTAGCAAAAAGAATGTTAAAGCCAGCCTTTTCAAAACCAATATCTAATCCACCACCACCTGAAAAGAGGCTAATGGTCCTAATCTCTTTATTGTTTCTACTCATTTTGGGCTCCTATAATTTAATCCTCGTGTAAAAATTCTAATATCTCGTCAGCACTGCAATTCAATGCCTTACAAATTTTTTCAATGCTTTCAATTGAAACATATTCGTTCCGTTTTAGTCTTGTAAGGATATTCGCGCTAACTCCTGCCATATCTTTTAACTGAGCATTTGTAATTTTCTTATCAATCATCATGTGGAATAGTCTATCATAATGGTCTTGCTTGCCGTCAAAGCTCTTGCAGGTAGCAAAATGTAGCTTATTCCCGCAATCGGGACAGAACAGAAGCCCGGAGAACAATCCCTGCCGCTGGGCTTTTGTGGGACGGCGTTTGTTTTTTCGCAGCTCCTGCACCCTGTCCCACTGAGCCTGGGAAACGATTGCTTCCTGCGTATCAGGGAAGATGCACATATCTTCGATGGCATTGGGAATCCGTTTTTTCAGCTTGTAGGACTTGGAATAGGTCTTGAAATTGCAGGTACAACCGGTGTACTCCATCCGTTCCAGAATACCCGCAACCGATTGACCAATCCAATGGTAAGGGCGCTCCGGCATCTTCTT
>NZ_CALXFV010000087.1 GCF_944387675.1 uncultured Flavonifractor sp.
GCAAATCTGACCCACACACGGGCCATTTTTCTGAGTCGTTTGACCGGTATTTCAAACAGAATAATCATATCGCAATCCTTTTAAAATGTCTAGCCAAATCTAACATTTTTCTTTCGTTTTTCTTTTAAACCACTTAGTTTTATTTTTTATTGGCCTCTTCCGGTGATCTAGACCCACTGTCTTTCCAAAACCAACAAGTTTACTTTTTGGTGGATGCAGAAATTTTTCTTTTTCATTTTCTTACTTTACTTGTTTAAAATGTAGAAGTTCAAAATGTGGACTTGGTTGGGATTGACAAACAGGGTGGGGAAGGCTATCATATTCTGTAAATCAGCAGTTCGTGAGGCTTCACGAATGCAAAAGGCGATGACCGGGAGAGTATGGACGGTGCGCAAGCGCAGAGAGGGAGCGGCTGGTGTAAGCTCCCGTGAGGCCGTTTCAGAAGGTCACCCGGGAGCAGCCCCGCCGAAGCGGCCGGCATGAGGCGGGGACGGGTTCCCTCCGTTACCGGGGCATGAGTGCGCGGGTTGGGCCCGCGAAATTAGGTGGTACCACGGAGCGCATGGCGGCTTCGCCCTAGAGGGGACGAAGCCGCCATGTTTTATTCCATTCAAAAGGAGGTCTATCCAACCCATGAGAATGAAGACGGCCCAGATCCTGATGGAGTGCCTGCTGGAGCAGGGGGTGGACACAGTGTTCGGCTACCCCGGCGGCACCATCCTGAATGTATATGACGAATTTGAACTGCACGGCTACAAGCAAAAGATCCGCCACATCCTCACCGCCCATGAGCAGGGCGCTTCCCATGCCGCCGACGGCTATGCCCGGTCCACCGGCAAGGTGGGGGTGTGCTTTGCCACCTCCGGTCCCGGTGCCACCAACCTGACCACCGGCATCGCCACCGCCTATTATGACTCCTCTCCGGTGGTATTCATCACCTGCAACGTCAGTGAGAATCTGATTGGCAAGGACTCCTTCCAGGAGGTGGACATCACCGGCATCTCCATGCCCATCACCAAGTGCAACTATCTGGTCAAGGACCCCAACCAGCTGGCCGATGTGATTCGGGAGGCCTTTGCCATCGCCCGCTCCGGCCGACCCGGACCGGTTCTGGTGGATATCGCCAAAAATGTTACCGCCGCAGAGGCGGACTACGAGCCTCTGCCCCTGTCTGAGCACGCCAACCACGGCCGGCTGGGCGCCATGCTCCGCCGGGCCAGCCACGAACTGAAGGCCCCCGAGCCCGACGCCGACGACATTCAGACCCTGCTGGATATGATTGAAGAGGCCCGGCGTCCTCTGGTGCTGGTGGGCGGCGGCGTGATCCGCTCCCGGGGGGCGGTACCGGAGTTTCGTAAGTTTATCGAGACCCTCAGCGCCCCGGTGGCCTCCACCATTATGGGCGGCGGCGCCTGCCCCGGCAACCACCCCCTGTTCACCGGCATGATCGGCATGCACGGCTCCCACGCCTCCAATCACGCCAGCGACCAGTGTGACCTGCTCATCGCCATCGGCTGCCGGTTCTCCGACCGGGTGGCCACCGATCCGGCCACCTTTGCCCCCAATGCCAAGATCGTCCATATTGATATCGACCGGGCGGAAATTGACAAGAATGTGGTGACCGACCACCACATCATTGGGGACGCCCGCCGGGTGCTGGAGCTGCTCAACGCCAAGCTGCCCGCCCACGACTACCCGGAGTGGAAGCAGTGGGTGTTCTCCCACAAGGAAATTCCCCTGAAGAAGGATGACATCCTCCACCCCCACGAGATTTTGGAGACCATTCAGGCGGTCACCGACGGGGACGCCATCATTGTCACCGACGTGGGCCAGCACCAGATGTGGTGTGCTCAGTACTACCACTTCTCCCGACCCGGCCAGTTCATCACCTCCGGCGGTTTCGGCTCTATGGGCTTCGGCCTGGGGGCCGCCATGGGTTCCGCCGTGGGCAACCCGGGCAAGGTTGTGGTTCAGTGTACCGGAGACGGCTGCTTCCGCATGAACTGTCATGAGCTGTGTACCGCTGAGTACTATAATATCCCGGTTATCACCGTCATCTTCAACAACCGCACCTTGGGCATGGTCCGCCAGTGGCAGAACCTGATCTACAATAAGCGCTTCTCCCAGACCGATCTGGACCGGGGGCCGGACTTCGTGAAGCTGGCGGAGGCCTACGGCATCCAGGGGGAGCGGGCGGCCACCCAGCCGGAATTCGAGGCCGCCTTCCGCCGGGCGGTGGCCGCCGGAAGACCCTATGTGATCGAATGCGCCATTGATAAGGACGCCATGGTTCACCCCATGGTCTCCGCCGGCACTCCGGTCACCGACTTCATTTTGGATTAAAGGAGGGCGTGGAACATGAATGAACCCAATGTCACCCGCCGCACCCTCTCGGTGCTGGTGGAAAACTCCGCCGGCGTGCTGTCCCAGGTCTCCCGGCTCTTCTCCCGGAAGGGATATAACATCGAATCTCTGGCGGTGGGTACCACCGACGACCCCACCGTGTCCCGTATTACCATCGAAGTACTGGCCGACGCGCCCATGATCGAGCAGATCATGAATCAGCTGCGCAAGCAGTTTCCTGTCTACTCCGTGCAGGAACTGAAGCCGGAGCGCTCCATCCGCCGGGAGCTGGTCATGTTCAAGGTAAGAGCAGAAACTCACGACATCCGCAATGAGGTTATCCAGATCGCCAACATCTTCCGAGCCTCCATTATCGACGTATCTCTCAAGTCTCTCACCCTGGCCCTCATCGGGGACGAAAGTAAGGCGGAGGCCATGCAGAAGCTGCTGGAGACTTTCGGGATTCTGGAGCTGGTGCGCACCGGTATGGTGGCCCTGGAGCGGGGCGCCTATACCATCGGGGACGAGACCAAGGAGCAGACCGAGTTCAATCTGGGCAAAAACGTGCTGTGACAATCGCCTGCCGCAAGGAAATCTTTTTAGATTGTATCATGCTTATCATTCTTTTTTGCCCTGCTGTGCTATCATTGGGGGCAAGAATCCTCACCACAAGATAAAGGAGTGCAAAGAATATGGCCAAGATGTATTATGAAAAGGACTGTGACCTGTCCTACCTGAATGGGAAGAAGATCGCCATTATCGGCTACGGCTCTCAGGGCCACGCCCACGCTCTCAACCTGAAGGACTCCGGCTGCGAGGTGTGTGTCGGCCTGCGTCAGGGTTCCAAGAACTGGGCTCAGGCGGAGAAGGCCGGCCTGCTGGTCAAGACGGTGGCTGAGGCCGCCCAGTGGGGCGATATTGTGATGATGCTCATCAACGATGAGGTCCAGGCCGAGGTCTATAAGAAGGATATTGCCCCCTACATGACCGAGGGGAAGGCCCTGGCCTTCGCTCATGGCTTCAACATCCGCTATCAGCAGATTGTCCCCCCCGCCGGCGTGGACGTGTTTATGGCGGCTCCCAAGGGTCCCGGCCACACTGTCCGCTCCACCTACGTCAACGGCAAGGGCGTTCCCTGTCTGGTGGCGGTGGAGCAGAACGCCACCGGCAACGCCTATAAGATCGCTCTGGCCTACATTGCCGGTATCGGCGGCGCCCGGGCCGGCGTGATGGAGACCACCTTCCACGACGAGACCGAGACCGACCTGTTTGGTGAGCAGTGTGTGCTGTGCGGCGGCGTGGTGGATCTGATGCGCTGCGGCTTCGAGACTCTGGTAGAGGCCGGTTACGAGCCCGAGAACGCCTACTTTGAGTGCATCCACGAGATGAAGCTCATCATCGACCTGATCAACAAGGGCGGCGTGGCGGCCATGAACTACTCCATCTCCGACACCGCCGAGTTCGGCGAGTATGTCTCCGGCCCCCGGGTGCTCCCCTATGAGGAAACCAAGAAAAATATGCGCAAGGTGCTGGACGACATTCAGGACGGTACCTTTGCCGGCAAGTGGATTGCCGAAAACAAGAATGGCCGCACCTTCTTCAACTCCAAGCGCGCCAATCTGAAGAAGCATCAGATGGAGATCGTGGGCGAGGAGCTGCGCCGCAACATGATCTGGGGCGGCGACCAGGATCTGGATACCGCTTCCAACTAAAATAGACCTATCAATAAGGGCCGCCGCAGAAGCTTCCGTTCTGCGGCGGCCCTTTTTTGCTGCTTTTCATTTTAACAGTTCTTTTGCAATAACAATTTTCTGCACTTCGCTTGTTCCTTCATAAATGGTGAGAATCCTGGCATCCCGATAAATGCGCTCAATGGCATAGTCTTTCATATAGCCATACCCACCGTGGATCTGCAAGGCCTTGGCCGCTACTTCATTGGCGGTTTCCCCGGCAAAAAATTTTGCCATGGAGGCGTTCATACCGGAGGGTTCACCCCTGTCCCGCAAAGCTGCCGCCTTTATGGTCAGGAGCTTTGCCGCCTCCAGTTTGGTGGCCATCTCCGCCAGATACCACTGGATACCCTGCTGGGCAGAGATCGGCCGTCCAAACTGGAGGCGCTGCTTGGCATAGGAAACAGCGGCATCCAGCGCCGCCTGGGCCTCGCCGCAGGCCTGCGCTGCAATTCCGATCCGCCCGCTATCCAGTCCGCTCATAGCAATCTGGAACCCCCTGCCCACCTTGCCCAGAATCTGCTCCTTGCCCACCCGGCAATCTTCCAGGATCAGTTCCGACACGGCAGCGCTCCGAATCCCCATTTTGTCCTCCAGCTTGCCCACTTGAAACCCGGGTGTATCCCGATCCACCAGGAAAGCAGTCATACCGCCATGGGTCTTTTTGGCCCGGTCCGTCACCGCGATTACAATGGCGTAATCGCCCTCCTGGGGGCCAAGATTACTGATGAAGCATTTGCTGCCGTTCAGCACATAGCTGTCTCCATCCTCCACGGCCGTGGTTTGGAGTCCGCCCGCGTCAGATCCCGCGCCCGGCTCCGTCAGTGCAAAAGCCCCCAGCTTCCCCTGCCGGCAGGTCATTCCCAGATAGCGCTGTTTCTGCTCTCGGGTGCCATGGGCGGCAATGATGCCGTTGACCAACAGCTGCACGGCAAACAGTTCCGCCGTACTGGAGCAGGCCTGCGCCACTTCCGTCACCGCCAGAACCTTGTCCACTTCTCCCAGTCCGGCTCCGCCGAATTCCCTGGGTACATTCAGGCCCAACAGGCCCAGTTCCGCCATCTTTTGCACAATTTCGGCTGGGAACGCTCCTGTCCGGTCCAACTCTTCCGCCCTGGGCGCAATCTCCCGCTGAGAAAAGCTGCGCACCATCTTGACCAGCATATTCTGTTCTTTTGTCAATTCCAGCATACTCATCTGTCCTCCGAATTTTGCTTTTCTCGGAACGCTGCCATTATACCAGAAGATTTTGCTTTTTGGCCTGGTAGATCAGCTCATCCCTGAATTTCGGATGGGCTATGGAAATCAGCGCTCTGGTTCGCTGGGAGACTGTCTTGCCCCGCAGCTTGGCCAGTCCGTATTCCGTCACAATATAATCCACGTCATTCTTGCTGGTGGTTACAATTGCCCCTGGTGTCAGGGCGGCCACAATCCGGCTGACTGTTCCCCCCTTTGTGGTAGAGGGAAAGGCAATAAAACTTTTCCCACCCCGGGACATAACCGCCCCTCTTACATAATCCGCCTGTCCTCCAGACCCGGAGATGTGCCGCACACCAAGGGATTCCGCGCACACCTGCCCAAAGAAATCCACCTCCAGCGCACTGTTTACCGACATGAAGTTTGGCAGCTGGGCAATGATACCGGGTTCATTCACCTGATCCACCGGAAGCAGCAGGAAAGCGGGGTTGTCGTGGATGTACCGATACATTCGCCGGGACCCAAAGGCCAGCGTGGCCACCGTTTTCCCCCGGTGGAGTGTTTTTTTATCGTTGGTCACGGCACCGCACTGAATAAGCTCCACCATGCTATCGGTAAAAAGCTCCGTATGGATGCCCAAATCCCGTTTGTTTTTTAGCGCCAGGCCCACCGCCTCCGGAATCGCGCCAATCCCCAGCTGTATGGTGGCTCCATCCGGAATTTCTCCGGCAATCAAGCCGGCAATGCTCTGGCTCACCTGGTCGATTGGGGCCGGCGGGAGCTCCGGCAGAGGCGTGGCAGCTTCGCACCATGCGGTCACTTGGGAAATATGGACCATCGGCGCGGAAAGCGCCCGGGGCATGTTGGGGTTGACCTGCAAATAGATGCGCTTGGCTTTTTGTATCAGCTCCCGGCTGTTGGAGCCTGACAGGCCGGTAGAAAACCAGCCGTGGTCATCCATGGGCGGCACCATGGCAAAAAAGGCGTCCACCTCAACATAGTCCCGGAACAGGGAAGGCATATCCCGGTAATAGCAAGGCATAATGTCTCCCCGCCCTGCCTGGACCGCAGTCCGCAGTCCGCCCCCTGAAAACCAGGAAACGGGAGTAATTCCCGCTGCCGCCTTTTCTTGCAGTGCGCCGAAGGGCTGTAAATCCAGCATCGTATGCAGTGTCACGTCCCGCACTTCCCCGTTGGCAGCCCGGCGGCCCAGCGCGTCCAGGAGAGCCGGCGGAATGACTGCTCCAATATCCGTGCAGCACACCCAACCGTTATCAACCTGCGCCGCAATTTCCTCCGGGCTTCTGCGCTTTCCCTCATAGTCTGCCTGTAGATTCATACTCCACACCTCTTTCCCGCTTGCCGCGTCTCCAGTCTGTCACATCCGTTTTCCCCCATCCTTTGCAGGCAGGGCAAAATCCGCCCAGGCCGGTTGACCTGAGACGGATTTTATTCCTCCCCGAAAGATTTGTTTGTCCATGGGAGCGGGGCAATTAGCCACGCACTTTCTTCAGTTCTGCGGTCAGGACGGGCAGGACCTCAAACAGATCTCCTACCACGCCATAATCCGCCGCGTCAAAGATAGGCGCCGCCGGGTCTTTGTTGACAGCCACAATGACATCCGACCCGCTCATACCTGCCAAATGTTGGATGGCGCCGGAAATGCCGCAGGCAATATACACTCTGGGCGCCACCGTCTTTCCCGTCTGCCCCACCTGATGGGCGTGGCTGATCCAGCCGGAATCCACAGCAGCTCGGGAGGCGCCCACTGTAGCACCCAGCACCTCCGCCAGCTCCCGGATGGGTGCAAAGCCTTCCGGCCCGCCCACGCCCCGGCCGCCTGACACGATGATCTCCGCGCTTTCCAGGTCCACATTTTCGTCCCCCATCTCCTTGATGAGCTCCACAACTCTGGTGCGGATCTTCTCTTCCGGGGTGTGGATCTCCTCGTGGATCACCTCTGCCTGTTCCGCTCCGGACATTCCCTTCTTAAACACACCGGGCCGGACGGTACCGATCTGAGGCCGGTGGTCAGGGCAGAGAATGGTGGCCATCAGGTTACCGCCGAAAGCGGGACGGGTCCAGGCCACATTGCCGCTTTCCGGATCAATATCCAGCCCCGTGCAGTCGGCGGTCAGGCCGGTCTTCAGCCGGCAAGCCAGCCGGGGACCCAGATCCCGGCCGTTGTTGGTGGCGCCGATCAGCATACTGGTGGGGCCGTGCTTTTCCACCAGAGCGGTCAACGCATTTACGTAGGCGTCTGTCGTATAATGGGCGTACTCCGGGCCGTCTACCACGATTACCTGATCCGCCCCGTGGGCAGAGGCCTCCCGGACTGCCGGCTCCGTCCGGCAGCCGATCACCACCGCCACCAGGCGGCCGCCCTGTTTGTTTGCCAGATCCCGGCCCGGCGTCAACAGCTCCAAGCCCACATTTCTGGCGCTCCCCGCCTCGTTGGTCTCAATCAGGACCCACAAATCCTTTGTCTTTGCTTCCATCGTCACTACCCTCCTCAGATCACCGAAGCGTCGCTCAGAAGCTGGAAAAGCTTCATGGCGGATGCGTGGTTGGAGCTTTCGCGGATTGTTACACCGCTTTTTTTCTTCTGGGGGACAAAGGTTCGCTTGACCTTTGTGGGGGAACCCTTCAGGCCGGCGCGGGTCAGGTCAATGTCAGACAGCTGCACAGCGGTCAGGGTGGGAATCTCAGCGCGCTTGGCATCCAGCTTCCGCCGGATTGTGGGATACCGGGGCTCCCAGGCGGGCTTGGTGAAGGTAACCACGCAGGGAAGATTCGCTTCGATAATCTCGGCGCCCTCCTCCACCTCTTTTTTTACCTTGACGCAGCTGCCGTCTACCTCCGCTTCCAGGGCATAAGTAACCTGCGGATAATCCAGATGCTCCGCCAGCTCCGGTCCAACCTGAGCAGTGTCTCCGTCAATGGCCTGTTTTCCACAGAAGATCAGGTTAAATTTCCCCTCCATCTCCTCAACCCGACGCACAGCGTTGGAGAGGATATAGCTGGTGGCCAGGGTATCCGAGCCGCCGAAGGCCCGGTCGCTGATCAGGTATGCCTTGTCCGCCGCCGCCGCCAGGCAATCCCGCAGCGCCGCTTTCGCCTGCTCCGGACCCATGGACAGCACAACAATCTTCACTTCCGGGTCCTTGTCTTTTATCCGGGCGGCCGCCTCCAGGGCATATCCGTCAAAGGGATTGACAATGCTGGGTACACCCTCCCGAATCAAGGTGTTCCTCACCGGGTCAATTTTAATCTCAGTGGTATCCGGCACCTGCTTGACACAGACTAGGATATTCATCTGCTTTATACCTCCTTATGCGTGAAACTTTGGCCTGCGCTTTTGCAGAAACGCATCCATACCTTCTTTTTGATCCGGGCCGGAAAAAGCCGCGGAGAACAGCGCCGCCTCCAGCGCCAATCCCTGATTCAGTTCCATCTCCGCGCCCTGGCAAATACTGCGCTTACCCAGCGCCACAGCCCAGCCGCTGTTTCGGGCAATCCTGCCGGCCATGTCCCGGCAGGTATCCAGCAAGATCTCGCCCGGAACCACGCAATTCACCAGGCCGAGACGCAGCGCTTCTTCGGCCTCCACCCGTCTGCCGGTAGCAAGCAGCTCCAGCGCCCGGCTCTCACCTACAATCCGCGTCAGCCGTTGCGTTCCGCCGAAGCCCGGGATTACACCCAGAGTTACCTCGGGAATCCCCAGCACCGCCGTCCGGGAGGCCACACGGATATCACACGCCAACGCCAGCTCACAGCCGCCGCCCAGCGCATAGCCATTGACAGCTGCGATCACAATGGCCGGAATATGCCGCAGGCGTCCCATGACCGCCTGCCCGTAAGCGCTGAATTCCATAGCCTGCGGAGGGGTCATATCCCTCATGGCCGCAATATCCGCGCCGGCGGCAAAGGCCTTTTCTCCGGCACCCGTGAGGATTGCCACCCGCAGATTTTTCTCCTGCTCTATCTGGTCCAGCGCTCTGTCCAGCTGGTGCAGCACCTCCAGATTCAGCGCATTGAGAGCCTCCGGCCGGCAGAGGGTGAGCTCAACTCCCCAGCTCTGGCGGTTGTATGCAATATAGTCCATCTTCACCCGGCTCACTCGTACTGGTAAAAGCCGCGGCCCGACTTCTTCCCCAGCCAGCCCGCCTTGACATATTGCCGCAGGAGGGGGCAGGGCCGGTATTTACTGTCGGCATAGCCTTCATAGAGCGTCTCCACAATGGCCAGCACTGTATCCAGGCCGATAAAGTCCGCCAGCTGAAGGGGACCCATAATGATTTTGTTCTGAAATACATTAAGACGACCAAGGAGCAGCTTCTGGGAACCAAAATCCAGGAGCTGTTCACTG
>NZ_CALXFV010000088.1 GCF_944387675.1 uncultured Flavonifractor sp.
CGCCGCTTTGATGGAATTGCGCGGCTGCCGCCGCGAGAATAAACCGCTTTACGGTTTATTCAGCAGACATTATTATAAGTTCCCCGCTCCCCCCTGTCAATTCATGCTTCCCCGGCGCATATACTGACCCGTCGAGAAAAAAACCTCCGGAACACAGAAAGGATTGGTCATATTGACGAGCTGTTTCGCGCCCGAGGGGCGCCTGCTGCACACCGCGGAAAATCTGGCCGCCTGCGCCTCCCCCGACGCCCTGGCCCTGGCCATGGAGACCGGCGCCATTCTGGAGGGGATGGCCCTGTCCTGCGACGCCAGGCAAGAGCTGGCCGTGGCGCTGGGTCCCTTCACCGGCCGCATTCCCCGGGAGGAGGCGGCCCTGGGCATTGCCGAGGGGGAGGTCCGGGACATCGCCATCCTCTCCCGGGTGGGCAAGCCGGTCTGCTTCACCGTAACCGGCCTGGAGGTGCGCAAAGGCGTGCTGACCCCCGTCCTCTCCCGCCGCCAGGCCCAGCAGGCGGCCCTGACCCACATGCTGGAGCGGTGGCGCCCCGGCCAGATCATCCCCGCCGCCGTCACCCACCTGGAACCCTTCGGCGCCTTTGTGGACGTGGGCTGCGGGGTGGTCTCCCTCATCGGCATTGAGAACATCTCCGTGGCCCGCATCTCCCACCCCCGGGACCGCTTCTCCGTGGGGGACGCCATTCTGGCGGTGGTGCAGGATCTGGACCCGGCCCGCAGGCGGATCTACCTGACCCACAAGGAGCTGCTGGGTACCTGGCAGGAGAACGCCGCCCGGTTCCAGCCCGGCATGACGGTACCCGGCATCGTGCGGGGCATCAAGGAATACGGCGCCTTTGTGGAGCTTGCCCCCAACCTGTCCGGCCTGGCCGAGCACAGCCCCCTGCTTCGGGAGGGGGGGCGGGTTTCGGTGTACATCAAGGCCATCCTGCCCGAACGGATGAAGATCAAGCTGCTGGCCATTGACGCCCTGCCCCCCGCCCCACGGCCGGAGCCGCTGCGGTATTTCCTCACCCAGGGGCGGCTGGAGAAGTGGAAGTACGCCCCGCCGGGCTGCGACCGGGTGGGGCTGGAGTCGGTCTTCTCCGACTGAACCCGCAGAAAAGCCCCCCGGAGCTCCGCGTCCGCAGGCGCGCTCCGGAGGGCCTTGTTCCGCCCTGGCTTATTGGGGATTGAGGGTGTAGTTGGGGGCCTCCTTGGTGATATAGATGTCGTGGGGGTGGGACTCCTTCAGGCCGGCGGCGGTGATCTGCATGAACTGGGCCTTGGTGTGCAGCTCCTCCACATTGCGGCAGCCGGTGTAGCCCATGCCGGCCCGCAGGCCGCCCATCAGCTGGTACACCGTCTCCCCGGTGAGGCCCTTGTACGGGACGCGGCCCTCCACCCCCTCGGGAACCAGCTTCTTGTTGTTCTCCTGGAAGTAGCGGTCCTTGGAACCCTTGCCCATGGCCCCCAGGGAACCCATGCCCCGGTAGACCTTGAACTGGCGGCCCTGGTATACCTCGCTGTCGCCGGGGGACTCCTCACAGCCCGCCAGCAGGGAACCCAGCATCACCACATTGGCGCCGGCGGCCAGGGCCTTGGCGATGTCGCCGGAGTACTTCACGCCGCCGTCGGCAATGATGGGGATGCCGTACTGGGCGGCCACACAGGCCGCGTCGTACACCGCGGTGATCTGGGGTACGCCGATGCCCGCCACCACCCGGGTGGTGCAGATGGAGCCGGGACCAATGCCGATCTTCACGCAGTCGGCCCCCGCCTCGATCAGAGCGCGGGTCCCCTCGGCGGTGGCCACGTTGCCGGCGATGAGCTGCACGTCGGGATACAGGGCCTTGATCCGGCGCACGCAGTCCAGAATGTTGTGGGAATGGCCGTGGGCGGAGTCCAGGCAGAGCACGTCCGCCCCCGCCTCCACCAGGGCGTGGACCCGGTCCAGCACGTCGGAGGTGGCCCCGATGGCGGCCCCCACCAGCAGCCGGCCCTTCTCATCCCGGGCGGAGTTGGGATAGACGGTGGCCTTCTCAATGTCCTTGATGGTGATCAGGCCCTTGAGGTGATACTGCTCGTCCACAATGGGCAGCTTCTCCACCTTGTGGCGGCGGAGAATCTCCTTGGCCTCGTCCAGGGTCACCCCCTCCCGGGCGGTGACCAGGTGCTCCTTGGTCATCACGTTGTCCACCAGCTGGCTCATGTCGGTCTCGAACTTCATGTCCCGGTTGGTGATGATGCCGATGAGCTTGCCGTCCTTGCAGATGGGCACGCCGGAGATGCGGTACTTGGCCATGAGCTCGTCGGCCTCGGCCAGGGTGTGGCCGGGGGCCAGCCAGAAGGGGTTGGTGATGACGCCGTTCTCACTGCGCTTCACCATGTCCACCTGCTCGGCCTGGGCGCCGATGGACATGTTCTTGTGGATGATGCCGATGCCGCCCTCCCGGGCGATGGCGATGGCCATGCGGTACTCGGTGACCGTGTCCATGGCGGCGCTCATCAGGGGGATGTTCAGCCGGATCTTGCGGGTGAGCTGGGTGTGCAGGTCGATGTCGGCAGGCAAAACGTCGCTCTCCGCGGGAATGAGCAGAACGTCGTCAAAGGTCAGGCCCTGCCGGGTGAACTTCTGGCTGTGCTCGGTGTTGACCATGGTGCATCTCCTTTTCCGTTTTTCTATTTTGATTTGATTTATTTTACTGGATGGCGGCGCCCCCGTCAAGGGGCAGGTTGGACAGGCCCGCCGCCCCGTCAAACCGGCTCTTTCCCCCCGCGTCCGTACCGTGGACGTACCACAGCCCGTCCTGCCGCCCGGTGTACAGCTCCAGAGTCTCTCCCGCCCGGCACTCCGCCAGGTAGCCCACCTGGAGGGAGGAGACAAACCGCTCCGGCCCCAGGTTTTCCATGTGCAGGGCGTCGCAGATGAAGTCGGCATAGCGCACGTTGTTCACGTGGCCGTTGATGTCGGTGTCACTGTAATGCATGGCCCGCCGGTCGGCCAGTTCCATATCCTGAGGCAGGCGCAGGCGGGAGAGGGTCTTCTCCTTGCACAGCGCCCCGCCGCCGGTCCCCTGGAACTCCTCCACGGCGCCCACCCGGCCCAGCCGGTGGGTCTCAGCGTCAGCCACCACCCACAGGGACACCGCCTCCCCCACCGGCTGCCCGTCTACGGAAAGGTCAAAGTCCCGATAGGTGGAGGCGCCCTTGCCCCCCCGGTGCCAGGTGCGCACCGTCACCCGCTCCCCCCACCGCAGGGGGCGGTCCAGCCGGTACCACAGCCGGGCCATCATCCAGAACAGGCCGTACTTCTCCACCATCTCCTCCCGGGAGACGTGGAGCTCGCAGGCCGCGGCCACCGCCGCCTCCTGCAAAATGCCCAGTAGGCCGGAGGGCCGGCAGGCGTTCCACTGGTCCACGTCCCGGGAGTCCACCAGATAACTCTGCTCGTAAAACATCCTTACCCCTCCCCCGCGCTGCCGCGGATGACCAGCCTGGTCTTGCAGCAGATGTCGTCTATGTCGCCGGCGGTGGCCGCCGGAATGCGCATGGCCCCGCCGCAGTCGGCGCAGAACAGGTCGATGGAGCTGTAATTCACCTGGAGCTTCCAGCGGTGGGAGCCGCAGGTACAGCAGATGCCGTCCCGTTGGGCGATCTCCTTCAATTCGGAGAGCACCTCGTGCATCACCAGCTCGTCCAGAAAGCTCCCCCGCTCTCCGCCGTCCCGGTCCAGCTTGTCCACCGCCTCCTCCAGGCGCTTCAGGGCGGCGAACACCGCCCCCTCCTCCCCCACGTAGCAGCAGTCCAGGCCGGACTGGGCGCAGGTGAAGGCCAGCAGCCGCTGGTGGAGAAAGGCCTGGGAGGAGCAGATAACCGTGTGATCCTTGCCGCAGAACAGGCAGGGTACCGTCACCTTCACCCGGTCCCCCATCAGCTCCACCCGCAGGCCGGACTTGCCGCAGGGGCAGGGCAGGGTATTGGCCGACGCCGCCAGCTGAAAGACGGTGCGCTCCGCCGCCACCATCTGGCGGCAGGCGGGGCAGAAGTAGGCCAGCGTGCGTTTGGCTTGCTCCTCCATGGTATGCCTCCCTTTCCCGAACAACTGCCGGGCTGTCTGTATCAGGTCCTATTATAATGCGTACTGAACAAAGCCGAACGCCTTGAAAGCCAAGGTTTTCAAGGCCAAGTAGCTTTGTTCTCGTGCAAGGGTTTTGGAGCATTTCGCCCAAAACCCTTGCACCTTCCACTGGTGCGTCTTCACGCACCAGTGGAAATACGCATTGTAACAATGGCTGAATTCCATAAAAGCGGCTCCTTTGAGCCGTTTTTATGGAATTGCGCGGCTGCCGCCCCGTGAATAAACCGATTTTCGGTTTATTCAGCAGACATTATTATACCGCAAACTCCCCCCCTTGACCAGCGCCCGGCCTGTAAAATCCGCCCTCATATTTTTCCGCCTTTTCGTTCAAAATAGCATCATCTGCTGAAAGAGGGATGGATCTATGAACAAAAAGCCACCCGGCGGCCAGACCGCCGTGCTCTCCCGCCCGCCCCGGCTGCTGGCCTGGGCCAGCGTGGCGGGGAAAAAGGAGGGGGAGGGGCCGCTGGCCCACACCTTCGACGTGGTGGGGCAGGAGGACCACTTCGGGGCGGCCAGCTGGGAGAAGGCGGAGAGCGCCATGCAGAAGCTGGCCCTGTCCACCGCCCTGAAAAAGGCCGGCCTCCCCCCCTCCGCCCTGGACTGGCTGCTGGCGGGGGACCTGCTCAACCAGTGCATCGGCTCCGCCTTTGCCGCCCGGGACCAGGACATTCCCTTCCTGGGGCTGTACGGCGCCTGCTCCACCATGGCCGAGAGCCTGTCTCTGGCCGCCATGCTGCTGGACGGCGGCTTCGGGACCCACGCGGCGGCCATGACCTCCTCCCACTTCTGCTCGGCGGAGCGGCAGTACCGCACTCCCCTGGAGTACGGCGGGCAGCGCACCCCCACCGCCCAGTGGACGGTCACCGGCTCGGGGTGCGTCATCCTGGGCCGGGAGGGGACGGGTCCGGCGGTGACCCATGTCACCGTGGGGAAAGTCGTGGACAAGGGCATCAAGGACGCCAACAACATGGGGGCGGCCATGGCCCCCGCCGCCGCCGACACCATCCTGGCCCACTTCCGGGACACGGGGCGAAAGCCCTCCGACTACGACCTGGTCATTACCGGGGACCTGGGGCAGCTGGGCCACCAGCTGCTGGGGGAACTGCTCCGGGCGGAGGGGCTCCAGCTCCCCCACCTGGCCGACTGCGGCACCCTCATCTACGATCTGGAGGGGCAGGACGTCCACTGCGGCGGCTCCGGCTGCGGCTGCTCGGCGGCGGTGCTGTGCGGGCTGCTGCTGGGGGGGATGGAGAAGGGGCGGTGGAGGCGCATCCTCTTCTGCGGCACCGGCGCCCTGCTCTCCCCCACCTCTACCCAGCAGGGGGAGAGCATCCCCGCCGTGTGCCACGGGGTGGCCATTGAGCAGGAAGGGCAGGGATAAATGATGGATGTGTTTTGGGAATATGGACGGGCGTTCCTCTGCGGAGGGGCGCTGTGCCTCATCGGGCAGGTGCTCATCGACAGGACCAAGCTCACCCCCGCCCGTATTCTGGTGGCCTACGTGGTGGCCGGGGTGGTCCTGGGCGGGCTGGGCGTCTACCCATCTATCGCCCAATTCGGCGGAGCGGGGGCCACCGTCCCCCTCACCGGCTTCGGCTGGCTGCTGGCCAAGGGGGTGGCCAAGGCGGTGGCGGAGCAGGGGGTGCTGGGCGCACTCACCGGCGGCGTCACCGCCGCGGCGGGGGGCATCACCGCGGCGGTGTTTTTCGGCCTGCTGGTCGCCCTGCTCTGCAAGCCCAAGTCCAAGGCCTGAACCTGTAAAAGCGCCCGCGGACCGGAAAACCCGGTCCGCGGGCGCTCAGGCTGTCAAAAGAGCCTCCCGGCGTTCACGCCCCCAGGCCGGAGGGGACACAGGCCGCCAGAATTTCTCCATAGGCCCAATGGCCCACCGGCACGTCGGAAAAGGGCAGCGTCCCCGTCCCGGCCTGGCGGCCCAGCGCCTGGTTCACCAGCCGGGCCGCCTCCGCCCGGCTGACGCTCCGCTCCGGCTGGAAGGTGCCGTCGGGGTAGCCGCTCACCCAGCCCTGGCCGGCGGCCCAGGCGATGGCCTGGGCCGCCCAGTGGTCCTCCGGCACGTCGGGAAAGGCCGCTGTGCCGGACTGGGCCGGGAAAAAGGCCGTCAGCAGCTTCACCAGCTCCGCCCGGCTCACCGGCTGCTCCGGCCGGAAGGCGCCGTCGGCATAGCCGTTCACCAGCCCCCAGGTCTGGGCAAAGGCCACATAGGGGGCATACCAGGCCTCCGGGGAGACATCGGAGAAGCCGCTCTCCCCTCCCTCCCCGGTGTAAAGGGAATTCCCATTCCCATCCACCGCCAGCCGGGCCAGCATGGCCACCGCCTCGGCCCGGCTCAGGGTGTCCTCCGGCCGGAACAGCCCTCCCGACCCCTCCATGTAGGGGATGGGCCGCTCCCGGTCCAGGGTGACGGCCGGCTCCGGGGCGGGCGTGGGAGTGGGCGCGGGCGTGGACGTGGGAGTGGGCGCGGGCGTGGACGTGGGCGTGGGCGCGGGCGTGGGGGTCGTGGGGACCGCCGTGGGAATGGGAACCGCCCCCTCCGTGCCGTAGGCCCGGCGGTACAGCGCCTCCAGACCGGCCTCTCCCACCAGGAACTGATAGCGGAAGTGGACCTCCCCTGTCACCTGGGGCAGCTGCTGATTGTACGCCAGCATGGCCTCTATGGCCGCCGTACCATACCAGGGACTGGTCTCGTCGGTGTTGCCCGCCTGGTAGTCCGCCATTCCGATGTAAAGGGAAACGCCTGTACTCTCCACCACGCCGGCCCACCAGTCCACGATGGCGGCGTAGTCCATACTGGGGTGGCCGATGTACCAGTAGACCTGGGGGCAGATGTAGTCGATCCACCCCTCCTGCACCCATTTCCGGCTGTCGGCGTAGGAGGCGTAGTAGCTCTCATAGCCGCCGGTGGTGGCCGAGCCCTGGGGCAGGCTGCTCTTGTCCGCCCACACGCCGGAGGGGCTGATGCCGTAGGAGAGGTCGGGACCAATGGCATGGAGGCGCTCCCCCAGCGCCTTCACCAGCTGGTTGACATTGTCCCGCCGCCAGTCTCCGATGTCGGAGAAGCCGCTGCCATACCGGGCATAGGCGGCCGCATCGTCAAAACCGCTGCCGGGGTAGAAATAGTCGTCCAGGTGAATCCCGTCGATGCCGTAGTTCCGCACCAGCTCCTCGGCCCCCTGGATGATGTACGCCCGCACCTCAGGCAGGCCGGGGTTGAAGTAGAAGTTCCCCTCGTACTCCACCACCCAATCGGGGTGGACCTTGGCAGGATGGTCGGCGGTGAGGGAATCAAACTCGCTCTGGCCCCCCTTGGTGATGCGGAAGGGGTTGATCCAGGCGTGGAGCTCCAGGCCCAGGCTGTGGGCCTGCTCCACCCAGTAGGCCAGGGGATCGAAGCCGTCCGCCGGGGCGGCGCCCTGGGTACCGGTAAGGTACTTGCTCCAGGGATAGTAGTCCGAGGGATAGAGGGCGTCGGCGGAGGGCCGCACCTGGAGGATGACGGCGGTCATGCCCAAATCGGCGCAGGTGCGCAGGATCTCGTCGGCGTCGGCCTTCAGCACCGCCGGGTCGGCGGTGGCCTGGCTGGGGTAGTCCAGGCGGTACACGGTGGACACCCACACCCCCCGGAAGTCCTTTTTCTCCCAGGTGGAGGCGGCGGAGGCGTCGGGCTGGGACCAGCGACCCAGGCCGATGAGGACCAGGGCTCCGGCCAGAATCAGGGCCAGGACAGGTTTCCAATGCTTCAACATGCTTTCTCCTTTTCCGTTGCTATTGCTTGCTTATCTGCTCGGCCAGGCCGTTGAGGTAGACCCAGCGCTCCATTTTCTCCTCCAGGGCCTCCTCCAGCTCCTCCTGCCTGGCCTGGAGGGCCTGGAGGGCCACATAGTCGGCGGCCTTTTCCGCCTGCTCCGCCTGCACCTGGGCCAGCTGCCCCTCCAGGGCGGCGATGTCGGCGTCGATGGTCTCAAACTCCCGCTGCTCCTTATAGGTGAATTTCACCCTCTTTTGAGGGGCGGCGGGGCGCGCCCTTCCCCGCTCCGGTACCGGCTCTCTGGGCGCTTTGGGCTTCTCCTCCCGCCGCCGGGCCGCCAGGTACTCCGTATAGCCTCCGGGGTAGCCCCGCACCGTCCCGTCCGGCTCCACGGCGAACACCCGCCGGGCCACCCGGTCCAGGAAGTACCGGTCGTGGGACACCGCCGCCACCGCTCCGGGGAAGGTGTCCAGGTAGTCCTCCAGGGTGGCCAGGGTCTGGATATCCAGGTCGTTGGTGGGCTCGTCCAGCAGCAGCACATTGGGGGCGGCGGCCAGCACCGACAGCAGGTAGAGCCGCCGCTTCTCCCCGCCGGAGAGCTTGCGGATGGGCGCCCACTGCTCCTCCGGCGGGAAGAGGAACCGCTCCAGCAGCTGGGCGGCGGTGAACACGCCCTCGCCGGTCTCGATGCGGTTGCCGATCTCGGTGACATAGTCGATCACCCGCCTGTCCCCGTCCATGTCCGGCACCTCCTGGCGGAAGTAGCCCACCCGGACGGTCTCCCCCACCTCGATCTCTCCGGCGTCGGGGGCCAGGCGCCCCGCCAGCAGGTTCAGCAGGGTGGATTTCCCGCTGCCGTTGGCCCCCACAATGCCGATGCGGTCGTCCCGGAGCAGCAGGCAGGAGAAGTCCCGGATCACCGTCCGGTCCCCGAAGGCCTTGCTCACCCCCCGCAGCTCCACCGTCTTCTTTCCCAGACGGCTGGCGGGGGCGGAAAGTTCCAGGGCAGTTTTTTCCACCGGGCCGGTCCGGGCCTTCAGCTCCTCGTACCGCTCCAGCCGCTCCCGGCTCTTGGTCCCCCGGGCGGTGGGACCCTGCATCACCCACTGGTACTCCCGGCGGAGAATGGCCCGGCGCTTGCGCTCGCTGGCCTTCTCCCGCTCCAGCCGGGCCGCCTTTCCCTCCAGATAGGCGTCGTAGCTGCCGGGGTAGGCGTACAGCTTTCCCCCCTCCACCTCCACGATGGAGGTGACAATCCGCTCCAGAAAATACCGGTCGTGGGTCACCATCACCAGCGCCCCCCGCCAGGCCGCCAGGGCCTCCTCCAGCCAGGCCACCATGTCGTTGTCCAGGTGGTTGGTGGGCTCGTCCAGGATCAGCACGTCGCTGGGCCGGGCCAGCACCGCCGCCAGGGCCACCCGGCGGCGCTCCCCGCCGGACAGCTCCCCCACCTTCTGCTCAAACCGGGGTACCCCCAGGCGGTTGAGGATGGTCCTGGCCTCATATTCCGCCAGCGCCCGGTCATTGTCATTCAGCCCCGCCAGCACCTGCTCCAGCACCGTCCGCTCCCCGGGAAAGACCGGGTTCTGGGGCAGATATTCCAGGCGCACATTGGGGTCGGGGCGGACGGTACCCCCGTCCGGCTCCTCCGCCCCGGCCAGCAGCCGGAGCAGGG
>NZ_CALXFV010000089.1 GCF_944387675.1 uncultured Flavonifractor sp.
GCGGCACCTGGATTTGAACCGGGGACACTGCGGGTATGAACCGCATGCTCTAGCCAACTGAGCTATGCCGCCGTTTCACCCGGACGAACAGGGCAAGAGTTAGTATACCCGATTCCCCGCCGCTTGTCAACTGCTTTTTTCTATTTTTTCTAATTTAGTCGATCTTATACCCCACGCCCCACACCGTTTTGATAAACCGGGGATTGCGGGAGGGCTCCCCCATCTTCTCCCGCAGACGGCGGATATGTACCATGACGGTGTTGTTCCGGTCCAGGTACTTCTCCTTCCACACCGCCTCGAACAGCCGCTCGGCGGAGATCACCTGTCCCCGGTTTTCACACAGCATCCACAAAATATCAAACTCAATGGGGGTCAGCGCCAGCTCCTTCTCGTACAGCCAGCACTCGTGGGTGGAGCGGTTGATGACCAGGCCGTTGAAGTCGATGATGTCCCGGCTGTCCGCCCCCTTGTCCGCCTCGTTATACCGGGTGTACCGCCGCAGCTGGGCCTTCACCCGGGCCATCAGCTCCAGGGGATTGAAGGGTTTGGTGATGTAGTCGTCCGCTCCGATGGTCAGGCCGGTGATTTTGTCCATATCTTCCGCCTTGGCCGTCAGCATCAGCACCGGGAATCGGTGCTGCTTGCGGATCTCTCCGCAGAGGGTGAAGCCGCTGATATCGGGCAGCATCACATCCAAAATGGCCAGGTCCAGCCGCTGGCTGTTCACCACCGCCAGAGCCTGGGTGCCGGTGCCGCACTTGAAGACCGTGCAGCCCTCGCTTTTCAGATAGACCTCCACCAGATCGGCAATCTCCGGCTCGTCATCCACCACCAATACGTTGGCTTCCACAGGCGTCCCCTCCTCTTTTTTCCCATTATAAGGTTGACAGCCGGGCGGCGTCAAGCCGCCGGGCGGATCGTAAGAAAATCATCACAACTTTCCCCCCCGGGTGTAAGTAGTGACTTTTTGGGGGAAAGATGATACAATGCCTGATATGCAATGCAGGAGGCACGCCATGGACCGCTTTGACAAGCTGCTGGCTCAGGCGCTGGAGCAGGCCCGGTCCCTGGGCATTCCGGCGTCGGAGCACATTGACCCTCATGTGAAAATCAACCGCCGGGCGGTGACCCGGTTCGGCTGCTGCACCCGCCGGGCGGACGGCAGCTTTTTCATCGAGCTGACCCACCGGCTGCTGGAGGGGACGGACCGGGCCTGCCTCCAGACCCTGGCCCACGAAATACTCCACACCTGCCCCGGCTGCCGCAACCACGGCCCCCTCTGGCGGGAGTATGCCGGTCGGATGAACCGTACTTTCGGCTACGCCATCGCCCGCACCGGCACCTGCGGGGAACTGGGCGTACCGGACCAGCGGCCGGTGCGGCACCTGGTGGTATGTACCGGCTGCGGCCGGGAGTTTCCCCGGGCCACCGCCTCTCCCCTGGTACGCCACCCGGAGCGCTACCGCTGCAAGTGCGGCGCCCCGCTGGTGCGCAAGTATTGAAGCTGTAAGGAGGGACTCTCCACGAAAAAGCGGAGTAAAAAGGCCCTGTTCAACCGGCTCTTCTCCATGGTTGGTCTGGCCATTGGAGCCGGCATTCTGGTGGGACTGATGGTCCACGTGGGCCGCACCACCGACCTGCGGCAGCTGCTGGCGGGAATGGAGCCGGTCTGGCTGGCCGCCGCCGCCCTGTGCGTCCCCTTCAGTGAGAGTGTGGACGGGCTGATCTTCTTCGGCATGGGCCGCTCCCTGGGCTGCCCGGTGCGGCTGGCCGGCTGCCTGGACGCGGCCTATATCGGGGAGTTTTACTATAAGCTGGGGCCGGCCGGCGCACCGGTACAGCTCAAGCTGATGTATGACGCGGGTATGCCCGCCACCTATACCGCCTCTATCTACACCTGGAAGGGGGTGGCCAACACCATGGTGTACACCTGCTACGCCGTGGCCGCCCTGATTTACGAGCTGGTCTGGCGGCGGACGGGGCTGGGCGCGGCGGTGGCGGGGGCGGGCGTACTCATCGCACTGTACCTGTTTTTGTGCGGGCTGGCTCTGTTTACCGCCGTGCGGCCGGCCCCCATCCAGCGGCTCATCCGCCGCATCCTCACCTTTCTCTCCCGTCACTGGCGGGTGATGGCCAGGCCGGGCATGGTGGACAAGGGTATGGGCAAGGTGGAGGAGTTCTGCGGCCAGCTGCGCGCTTTAAAGGAGAACCGCCGGATGTTTCTGGGCCTGTACTGCGGCATGTTTGCCGAGCTCACCGTCCTGTTCTCCGTCCCCTTTTTCCTCTACCGGGGGCTGGGCCTCACCGGCTGCTCCTTCTGGGAGATGGTGATGGTACAGTGCCTGGTGATGGTGCTCTCCCGGATCATCATGCTGCCGGGGAACGCCGGCGGCGCGGAGGGCAGCTTTTACCTGTTTATGGGACCCATCTTCGGCCAGCAGCTGGCGGTGGGGATGATTCTGTGGCGGTTTGCCACCTTTCTGGAGGTCCTGCTGCTGGGCGGGCTGTGGTCGGTGGTCCGGTTTGCCAAGCGCTCCGCCGCCCGGGGTCACCCCTGACGGGGAAAGGAGGCCGGTATTGATGAACGGAAAATACACCAGACTGAAGCTGAAAATGCTGCTGTGGGTGGTGGGCGGCACTCTGGTCGCCGGCGCGCTGGGTGTTTTTCTGCTGGAAGTGGTGGTGGACGGAATGCTTCAAGATCCCATCTACCGGTTGTTCCTGTGGGGCGCCGGCGCTCTTTTCGGCCAATCCCGGGAGAGCGCCGAGCTGCTCTACCAGCAATATGTCCGGGACAACAAGCAGGAGATCCTCACCCTGGGTACCATGGTGCTGATGCTGGTGGCCTTCTACCTGGCCATGGGCCGGTTCACCCGCTGGCTGGACGAGGTCCGCACCGCCACCCGGCGGCTGCTCTATCCCGGGGCTGACCCGGTGGAGCTGCCCCGGGAGCTGGCGCCCATTCAGGAGGATCTCAACGCCATCCGGCGGCAGCTCTCCGCCCGGGAGGAGGCCGCCCGGGAAACCGAGCAGCGGAAGGGAGACCTGGTGGCCTTCCTGGCCCACGACCTGAAAACACCCCTGACCTCAGTAGTGGGCTATCTCACCCTCCTGCGGGATAATCCAGGCCTGACGGAGGAGCAGCGGGCCAAATTCACCGGCATCGCCCTGGACAAGGCCCAGCGGCTGGAGGAGCTGCTGGCGGAATTTTTCGACATTTCCAAGATGGATCTGGACAGCGGCGAGGGGGAGAAGGTCCCCATCCAGCTGTCCATGCTCCTGGAGCAGCTGGCCGATGAGTTCTACCCCCTGTTTGCCGAAAAGGAGCTGACCTGCGTTCCCCGCATCCAGCCCCATCTGATGGTACTGGGGGACCCGGACAAGCTGGCCCGGGTGTTTGACAACGTACTGCGCAACGCGGTGAGCTACTCCACCCCCGGCGGCCAGGTGGACATCCACGCCGCCGCCCAGGGCGGATATGCCGAGATCACCATCCGCAACCAGGGTCTGGAGATCCCCGAGGGAGAGTTGTCCAACATCTTCAACAAGTTCTACCGGCTGGACGCCGCCCGCTCCTCCCGCACCGGGGGAGCGGGACTGGGCCTGGCCATCGCCAAGGAGATTGTGGAGCTCCACGGGGGTTCCATCCGGTGTGAGTGCAACGGGGCGCTGACCAGCTTTGTCATCTCCCTGCCGCTGTATAAGGAGGCGCACCATGGTCTGCGAAAAAGCCGCGCTGGACTTTCTGAATCGAAATAAGCTGCTCTACCTGGACATGCTGGAGCCTATCCGCCGGGGTACAGCCCAGCTGCTGTACTCCGCCGGCGACGGAGTGCTGCTTTACGACCGGCTGGCGGAGGTGTACATGCTGGGGGCGGACACTCCCCGGGCGCTGGAGGCCATGCTGCCCCTGATGGCGGGCTGCACCATCCTCACCGGCCACCAGATGTGGTATAAGGAGGCGCTGGCCGCCCGGTTCGGGCTGAAAACGGAGCAGATCTGCCGTCAGGCTGCCTGGCTGCCGCCCCGGCCCCCCGCCCCCCTGCCCTTCGGCGGGGAGCTGCGGCTGTTGGACCAATCCTGGGCGGAGTGGGTGTACGCCCACTACAGTCACGCCTTCGGCGGGGTGGACTATATGGAGGGCGCCCTGGAGCGGGGGATGCTGGGGGCCTTTGTGGACGGGCAGCCCGCCGGCTTCGCCGGGTTCCATGTGGAGGGGGCCATCGGCATGCTGGAGGTGCTGCCCCCCTACCGCCGCCGGGGAGTGGGAGAGGCGCTGCTCCGGGGGGTGGTGTCTCTGGCTCTGTCCCGGGGACAATACGCCTACGGCCAGGTGTTTACCGACAATATCCCCTCTCTGGCCCTCCAGCGCAAGGCGGGCATGACGGTGTCGGAGGAGCTTCTGTTCTGGCTGTTCTAAGGGGTCGGCCTTGACTTTTCCCCCCTGTCCGGTATAATAATTTTGTTCTGAGAGGCATGTTGCGGTTTGCTGGGAGGTTCTTTCACTATGCCGGAAACTTTGACTACCGCCAGACCCACTGTGGTACTGGTGGCCTTTTATAACAAGAAGGCCCTGGGGGTGCGCTATCTCCAGGCCGCCCTGGAGCGGGCGGGCTATCAGGTGCGCACTGTCTTTTACAAGGACTTCAACTCCGTCCAGCCCAGTCCCACCACTCTGAAGGAGCTGGAGCTGTTCCGCCAGGTGGTGGCGGACGCCAAGCCGGTGCTGGTGGGTCTGTCGGTGATGAGCTCCATGTACCTGGACACGGTGTATCAGGTGCTGGACGCCGCCCGGTCGGCCGCCTCCGCCCCGGTGGTGTGCGGCGGCGCGTTTGCCACCATGTTTCCCCAGCGGCTGCTGGAGCGGGGGGCCAGCTTCGTTCTCCGGGCCGACGGGGAAGAGAATCTGTGCCGGCTGGCCAGCGCCCTGGAAAACGGCACGGACTACACCGGCATCCCCTCCCTGTGCTGGATGGAGGGGAACGAGGTCCACTGCAACGAGATCGGCGGGCTGGTGAACGAGGTGGACGCCTGCGGCCTGCCGGTGGTGAACAGCAAGGGCGCCTGCTATATCGAGCACGGCACTCTGGTGGAGGGGGACCCCCAGCTGTCCACCCGCAGCTATGAGGTCATCGCCTCCCGGGGCTGCCCCTTCACCTGCTCCTACTGCTGCTGCGTCAACCTGCGCCGGCTGCTGCCCAAGGGCATCCACGGGGTGCGCACCCGCTCGGTGAAGAGCGTGATCGACGAGCTGGTGGAGGCCAAGCGGACGTGCAAAAAGCTGGCCTTTATCCACTTTTATGACGAAATTTTCCCCAACCTGCCCGGCTGGGTGGATGAGTTTGTGAAGGAGTACGGCAAAAAGATTCATATGCCCTTCACCATCTGGTCCCACCCCAAGATGGTGGATCTGGAGACCCTGAAAAAGCTGAAATCCGTGGGCCTTACCGAGGTCATCATGGGTATCCAGTCCGGCTCGGAGCGGGTGCGCCGGGACATTTTCCACCGGTATGAAACCCAGGAGGAGATTCTGAACGCCATTCGGGCCATTCGGGAGGCAGGGGTGTTCTGGGGGAGCTTTGATTTGATGCTCCAGCACCCCTTTGAGACCATCGCGGATTTGAAGGAATCCTATTACCTGGTGAAGCAGTTTCCCTCCCCCTATGAGCTGCAGCTCCACGGCCTGAACTTCCTCCCCGGCACCGACATTGTGGGCATGGCCATTGACCAGGGCCTGTGCACGCCGGAGGAGATGGACCGGGTGATGTTCGCCCCCATGGAGGAGCAGTTCGGGGCCTACTGGAAGCAGGACGCCTCCCCGGAGAGCCAGGCCTGGTACCGGATGATCTACTGCTGGCAGTTTGAGAAGTTCCGCAAAAAGCTGCTCTCCTGGGAGTCCGACCCGGTGGCCCACGCCAGGGAGCTGGACGCCTGCTACGCCCAGGCCCAGAAGATGGCCCGCACCCGCTACCTGTATAAAAAGGGCTATGTGGTGTGGCGCCGGATGGTCATGGGACTCTCCCCCGCCAAACGGTAACCGGACACAAACAAAAAGGACACGCCGCGGCGTGTCCTCTGAGACTGTCGAAAAAGGCCGTTGGCCTTTTTCGACAAAAGGCTGCATGACGAATGGGGTTCGATTTCTTGCGAAATAGTCACCCCATCCGCCATGAGAAGGGTCAGTTCCGTGGCGCATGTCCCCGGAACTGACAGATTTTGGTTTGATTCCGTCGTCTGCGGACGACGGAACTCTGCGAGGCTCTCCTGCGGGGGAGTTTTTCCACAAGCTGAGAGGACACGCCGCGGCGTGTCCTTTTTTCAGGCTGTTACCTCTGGTCCAGGGGTACAAAGGTGCGCATGGGGGCCACCGCCTTGTAGGCGGGACGGATGATCCGGTTGCCCGGCTGGTAGACCTCCTCGATGCGGTGGGCGCACCAGCCCACCATGCGGGCCACGGCAAACAGGGGGGTGTACAGCTCCTGGGGAATGCCCATCATCTTGTACACCATCCCGGAGAACAGGTCCACGTTGGCGCACACCACCTTGCTCTCCCCCTTCACGGAGAGAAGCACCTCGGGCGTAAGCCGCTCCACCGTCTCGTAGAGGGCGAACTCCTCCTCCATCCCCTTGGTCTGGGCCAGATTCCGGGCAAATTTCTTCAGGATGACCGCCCGGGGATCGGACAGGGTGTAGACGGCGTGGCCCATGCCGTAGATGAGGCCGGAGCGGTCCCCCGCCTCCTTCCGCAGCAGTCTGCCCAGGAAGTGCTTTACCTCCTCCTCGTCCTGCCAGTCCTTTACCCCCTCCTCAATATAGCCGAACATCTCCATCACCTTTTTGTTGGCGCCGCCGTGCCGGGGTCCTTTCAGGGAGCCCACCGCCGCGGCGATGGCGGAGTAGATGTCGGTGCCGGAGGAGGAGAGCACCCGGCAGGTAAAGGCGGAGTTGTTGCCGCCGCCGTGCTCGGCATGAAGCACCAGGCACAGATCCAGCAGCCTGGCCTCCTGCTGGGTGAACTGGTTGTCGTGACGGACGGAGTAGAGGAAATTCTCCGCCACACTCAGCCCCGGCTGGGGCCGGTGGAGGTAGAGGGACTCGTCGTCATAGTAGTGCCGTTTCACCGCGAAGGCGTGGGCCACGATGACCGGCACCCGGGCCACCAGCTGAATGGCCTGGCGCAGCTGGTTGGACAGGGACATGTCGTCGGGGTTGTCGTCATAGGAATAGAGGGCCAGCACCGACCGGGCCAGCTTGTTCATCACGTCGGGGCTGGGGGCCTTGATGATCATGTCCTCGGTAAACATGTGGGGCAGGGTGTGGTTGTCGCTGAGCAGCTGCTGGAAGGTGGCCAGCTGCTCCCGGGTGGGCAGAGCGCCGAACAGGAGCAGATAGGCGGTCTCCTCAAAGCCGAACCGGTTCTCGCTGACAAAGCCGTTGACCAGCTCCTCCACATCAATACCCCGGTAGATCAGCCGGCCGGGGGCGGGAATCCGCTCTCCATCCTGGAGATAGTAGCCCATAACGTTGCCGATCTGGGTCACCCCAGCCATAACGCCGGTGCCGTCGGCATTGCGCAGGCCCCGCTTCACATTGTACCGCTCATAATACGCCGGATCAATGTGGTTATGCTTCTGATACTCTCCGCATAGACTTTCAAGGAAGCCCCCAAAGGCTTCCCGCTCCATATTCTGCATGCAAACCCGCTCCTTCTCCCAAATTGTGTTTGCAGTTATTGTATTCCCTTTTCCCGCCCTCGTCAATTCAAAACAATGTATCCCATGGATTTTTGGGTAAAACACCCTGAAGAAAGCGGCGGCAGCCCAGCCGGAAAGTGAATTATGATGAAGAAAAACTTGCAAAAAAACCGGCCGCGACGATGCGTCAGGCAGGTGGTGGCCACAGCGCTGATCCTGTTGCTGGCGCTGTTTCTGATTCCGCTGCTGCTGTTTGGCACGGCGGGGCTGGAACGGGGCGGGTCGGAGGCACCCTCCGCCGGCGGCCTGCCCCTGGACCGGACAGTGGTGACACCCCAGCCCTCGGCGGACAGTCAGGTATCCGTCCGGGTGGCCCTGGCCGACGGCAGCGTGCTCACCCTGGGGCTGGATCAGTACCTGTGGCGGGTGGTGGCGGCGGAGATGCCCGCCTCCTTTGAGCCGGAGGCCCTAAAGGCCCAGGCCACCGCCGCCCGCACCTACACCCTGTCCAAGCTGGGCCGCACTTCGGACCGCCATCCCGACGCCGACGTGTGTACCGACATCACCTGCTGTCAGGCCTATCTGGACCCCGCCCAGGCCGCCGCCAACTGGGGGGACGCGGCGGAGACCTACACCGCCAAAATTGCCGCCGCCGTGGCAGACACCGACGGGCTGGCCATTCTGTATGACGGCCAGCCCATCCAGGCGGTGTTTTTCTCCTCCGCCGCTGGCCGGACGGTAGACGCGGTGGAGGTGTGGGGCAACGCGGTTCCCTACCTTACCGGGGTGGACAGCCCCGAGGGAGAAGAGGTCCCCAATTACCACTCCACCGTCTCCTTCTCCCCGGAGGAGCTGAAAGCCGTCCTGCTGGCCCAGTATCCCGAGGCCGACCTGTCGGGGGACCCGGCCGGCTGGTTCCAGGCCGTCACGCCCAACTCCGCCGGCGGAGTGGACACGGTGGAGGTAGGGGGCGTCACCGTGTCCGGCGGGGCGCTGCGCACCTTGCTGGGGCTGCGCTCCACCAGCTTTACCGTGGAGGCCACAGCACAGGCGGTGACCTTTTCCGTCACCGGCTACGGCCACGGAGTAGGCATGAGCCAGTATGGAGCCAACGCTCTGGCCAAGGAGGGCAAGCGCTATGACGAAATCCTGACGTGGTATTACACCGGCGTGGAGGTGGCCCCCTATGCGCCGCCAGCCTAAAAATTTGTTAGCTTTCCAGCCAAAATGTCGTTGTCAAACAGGCAGCTCTTTGGTATAATATCAAATTGGATTGGTATGTACTATGCCGTCCTAATTTGACGTAAAGTGAGAGATCGCGCATGAATACACGGTATGACGTTGCCATTCTGGGCTGCGGCGAGGCCGGCATTTTCGCCGGATACGAGCTGATGCACCGCAACCCCGGACTGAACGTGGTGGCCCTGGACCAGGGCGCCGACATCTACACCCGCAGCTGCCCCATCGTGGCGGGCAAGGTGAAGGAGTGCATCCACTGCAAGGTATGCGGCACCATGTGCGGCTTTGGCGGTGCCGGCGCTTTCTCTGACGGAAAATACAACTTTACCACCGCCTTCGGCGGCTGGCTCACCGACTTTATGTCCAAGGAAGAGGTGATGCGCCTCATTGACTATGTAGACTCCATCAACATGAAGCACGGGGCCACCGACAAGGTGTTCTCCACCGACACCCCGGCGGCCCGGGCGCTGGAGAA
>NZ_CALXFV010000090.1 GCF_944387675.1 uncultured Flavonifractor sp.
CTGAACAAGCGCAACAAGAACGACTTTGTGCTGTGGTTCACCAAGTCCAAGTTTGAGGACCAGGCCCTGAAGTGGGACTCCCCCTGGGGAGTGGGCTATCCCGGCTGGCACATCGAGTGCTCCTGCATCTCCATGAAGTACAACGGGGAGTACCTGGACATCCACTGCGGCGGCATTGACAACGCCTTCCCCCACCACACCAACGAGATTGCCCAGTCCGAGGCCTACCTGGGCCATCCCTGGTGCAAATACTGGATGCATGTCCACCACCTGAACACCAACTCCGGCAAGATGAGCAAATCCAAGGGGGAGTTCCTCACCGTCTCCCTGCTGGAGGAGAAGGGGTACGACCCCCTGGTGTACCGCTTCTTCTGCCTCCAGTCCCACTACCGCAAGGGGCTGGTGTTCTCCTGGGAGAACCTGGACAACGCCAGGGCGGCCTACGACAAGCTGGTGGGCCGCGTGGCCGCCCTGTCCGATGACCCCGCCCCGGTGGACGAGGAGGCCGCGGCCAGGTACAAGGCCGCCTTTATCGAGGCGGTGGGCAACGATTTGAACACCTCCCTGGGCATCACCGCCCTGTACGACGTGCTGAAGGCCGACGTGAACGACGCCACCAAGCGTGCTCTCATCGGCAGCTTTGACCAGGTGCTGGGCCTGAGCCTGCTGGAGAAGGCGGCGGCTCTGCGGGAGAAGGCGGCCGCGCCGGTGGAGGGGGCCGAGGAAATCGAGGCCCTCATCGCCAAGCGGCTGGAGGCCAAGAGGGCCAAGAACTGGGCCGAGGCCGACGCCATCCGGGATCAGCTCAAGGCCATGGGGGTGGAGATCAAGGACAGCAAGGAAGGCACCACCTGGACCCGGGTGTGAGCCTTTGGAGAAAAGAAGCGGCGGCACGCCGGGGAAGCCCCCCGGCGTGCCGCCGCTTTTCCGCTCGGCAGATTTCAGTAGGCGGCCACCACGCCGCCGTCGTTGGCGTACACCGTGGAGATGCCGCCGGTCTCGCTGATGAGGACGTCGGAAAACTGGCACTGTTTCTGCACCAGCTCCCGCAGGTGGTAGGCCCGGTCCAGGCAGTTGCAGTGGACAATGGCCAGCCGCCTGCCGGCGTGGCAGGGGTCGGCGGCCATCATGGCCGCCATCTTGCCAAGGGCCTGCTTCACCGACATGGCCTGCCCCCGCTTGCAGATCTCCCCCTCGGGGGTGGAACCCAGCAGCAGCTTGATCCGCAGGGTGCTGGTCACCAGAGACTGCATCCGGGTGAGCCGGCCGTTCTTCCGCAGGTTGTCCAGATTCTCCAGGACAAACAGGGTGTCCATCTCCTCAATGTACCGGGACACCTGGGCCACCACCGTGGAGAAGTCCATGCCGGACTGGGCCAGCTCCTGAATTTTCAGCGCCACCAGCACCTCCCCGGCGGAGGCGGAGCAGGAGTTGAAAATGTGGACGTTGGAGCCGGGGTGCTCCTCCAGCCACAGGCTGCAGGCCTGGGCGGCGGCGTTGTGGGACCCGGACAGCAGGGCGGACAGGGTGACCACGTAGAGATCCTCCGCCCCGCAGGCAAAGGCGTCCAGATACTGGGCGGGGGAGGGGCAGGAGGTGTGGGGCGCGGTGGGACACTCCTTCATGGCGTGGAGCAGCGCCCCACGGTCAAAGCAGGCGTCGTCCACGATGGACTGCTCCCCCACGTGAATGGTCAGCGGTACGCTGAGGAAGGAACCGTCCCGCAGCTGGGCGGGCGTCAGGTCGCAGCAGCTGTCAACAATAATTTTAAAGCTCATAACAGAAATCCTCAAATATAATATAAAAGATTACATCCGCTCTTTGGGTCATTGTATCATCCTTGCCGGGAAAAGTAAAGGGAGAAGATGCAAACAAATTGGATTTCTCTGGATGGCTCAGGCGGGCCAGGCAAACTTGTCCGGGGCGCCCACCAGAATCCGGGCCGAGCAGGGGGGAACGGGCAGCCAGGTGCGGCCGCCGTCGTTGTTGAAGATCCGGTTGTCGTTGAGCACATCCTGGAGCACCGGCTCATTGTGCTTAAACTCCACGTGGACCTCCTCCGGCTCCAGATTGAGCACCACGTATACCCGCTGGCTGTCGGTGGCCCGGCGGAAGACCAGCTGCTGGTTTTTGATGAGCACGTTCTCGTACCCGCCCTCACGCAGGGCGGGGAAGGCGGCGCGGATGGCGGCCAGCTTGCCGAGGTGGGCGCACAGGCTCTGGTCCAGCTGTTCCATCTCCGCCAGCTCCAGGTGGGGGCGGAGGGCCGCGTCGGAGGTTTTGGTGCGCGCCCCCTTCAGGGCCCACTCGCTGCCGTAGTAGAGGGAGGGGATGCCGGGCATGGTGTACAGCAGGGTGTACAGGTTCCGGATATGGTCGGGGTTGGTGAGCTTGGAGGCCAGCCGGTCCACGTCGTGGTTGTCGGCGAAGTTGTACAGGCTCAGGTTCCGGTAGATGCCCCCGGGGCCGAACTGGCGGTGGAGGGAGTGGGCGATCTCGAAGTAATTCTTGTCGTTGTGGGAGGACCACAGGCCCTTCCAGCACTCATAGTTGGTGACGCTGTCCAGCATCTCCGGGTTGGCCCAGCGGGCGTAGTCCCCGTGGATGATCTCCCCCATCAGCCAGAACTCCGGATTTCTGTCCTTCACAAAGCCCTTGAGGGTGCGGAAGAAGTCGAAATCCACGCAGTCGGCGGCGTCCAGCCGCAGCCCGTCGATGTGGAAGGCGTCCATCCACATGGTCACCGCCTCCAGCAGGTGGTCCACCACCTGGGGGTTGCGCAGGTTGAGCTTCACCAGCTCGTAGTGGCCCTGCCAGCTGTCGTACCAGAAGGGGTCCCCCATGGGGGAGGGGCCGCCGAAGTTCAGGTTATGGAACCAGCCGCAGTAGGGAGAGGCCTGGCCCTTCTCCTGGACGTCCTTGAAGGCCCAGAAGGCCCGGCCCACGTGGTTGAACACCCCGTCCAGCACCACCCGGATGCCGTTTTCGTGGAGCTCGCCGCACAGCTTGGCGAAGGACTGGTTGTCCCCCAGGCGGCAGTCGATCTGGAAGTAGTCGGCGGTGTCGTAGCCGTGCTTCACCGACTGGAACACCGGACCCAGGTACAGGGCGTTGACGCCCAGCTCCTTCAGGTGGGGAATCCACGCCCGCAGCTGCTCCAGCCGCTGCACCGGAGCCCCGAAGTCGTTGTACTCCGGTGCGCCGCAGAATCCCAGGGGGTAGATGTGATAGAACACGGACTTGGTGGACCAGTGACTCATAGCAATGCCTCCGTTTCAATGGATAACCTGGTTATGCCTGCTCTTCCTCCAGCTCCCGCAGCAGCTTCTGGTCCTCCTTGGAGGACAGGTCCAGCTTTTCATACAGGTCGGGCCGCCGCTGCCGGGTGCGGAGGATGGACTGTTTCCGCCGCCACCGGGCGATGCTCTTGTGGTCGCCGGAGCGGAGGATGGGGGGGACCTTCCGGCCGTGCCACTCCTCCGGCCGGGAGTACTGGGGGTACTCCAGAAGGCCGTTCCAGTGGCTCTCATTCTCAAAGCACTCGGGGTCGGACAGCACCCCCGGCACCAGCCGGGCCACCGCGTCGGCCACCACCATGGCGGCCAGCTCCCCGCCGGTGAGGACGAAGTCCCCGATGGAGATCTCCTCGTCCACGCACTCCTCGATGAACCGCTCGTCAATCCCCTCGTAGTGGCCGCATACCAGGATCAGATGGTCGAAGCCGTCCCGCAGGCGGCGGGCGTGGGCCTCGGTAAAGGTGGTGCCGGCGGGGGAGAGGTAGATGGTGTGTCCCGGCCCGTAGGTGTCGGTGATGTGCTTCCAGCACTGGTAGAGGGGGTCGGCCTGCATCACCGCCCCCCGGCCGCCCCCGTAGGGGTAGTCGTCCACCTGCTTCTGCCTGCTCAGGGTGTAGTCCCGGATCTGGTGGGCCTCAATGCGGATCAGGTCCCGCTCCTGCGCCCGGCCCAGAATGGACTCGTTCATCATATCGCCCACCGTCAGGTCGAAGAGGGTCATGATGTCGATTCTATACATCGGTGCGCATCCCCTCAATGAGCCGGACCTTGAGGTAGCCGGCCTCCACATTGGTCTCCGCCAAAAATTCGTCCACGGCGGGAATCAGATACTCGTGCTCCCCCCGCACCACGTAGACCTCGTGGGCGGGCGGGGTGAGAATGTCGGCCACCACGCCCAGCTTCTCGCCGGTGGTGGCGTCGAGCACCTCCAGCCCCATCAGGTCGGCCAGGAAGTGCCGGCCCTCCGGCAGTACCACCCCGGTGCGGTCGATAAACACCGTCTTGCCCTTCAGGGCCATGGCGGCGTTGACGTCGTCCACCCCCTCCAGCACGGCCAGCACGTTCCCCTTGTGGACCCGGGCGGCCCGGACCTTCACCGGCCGGCCGTCCAGATAGAGGGTGTCAAACTGGCAGAGGAACTCCGGCGTGTCGCACCAGGGGACGATCTTCACCTCGCCCCGGATGCCGTGGGTGTTGACAATCTGCCCGGCTTCAAGATACTGATGTTTCATATCCTTGGACCTCCCGCAGCGGCGGGCGCAGGATCGCCCGTCCGCAGCCTATAGCATACCACATTTTTCCCCCGGCCGCCAGACGGGACGGCCGATTTTCGGGCAGAAAAAACGGCGGGGCAGACCCCGCCGTTTTTCAGTCGATGATCTCAACGGAGACCTTGGTACCCTGGCGCTGGGCCACGGAGCGCATCAGCGTGCGGATCTCCTTGGCGATGCGGCCCTGGCGGCCGATCACCTTGCCCATGTCCTCGGGGGCCACCCGAAGCTCCAGGACGGTCTCACTCTCGCCGGCGTGCTCGGTGACCACCACGGAATCGGGGTGATCCACCAGGCTGCGGGCGATGTAGGTGAGCAGTTCCTTCATGCCAGCCTGACCTCCAAATTAGATGGCGCCAGCTTTTTTCAGCAGAGCCTTTACCGTCTCAGTGGGCTGAGCACCGGTCTTGATCCAGGCCTGGGCGCGCTCGGCGTCCACCTTGATCTCGGCGGGCTGGGTCAGAGGGTTGTAGGTGCCGATCTCCTCGATGAAGCGGCCGTCACGGGGATAGCGGGAGTCCGCCACCACGATGCGGTAGAAAGGAGACTTCTTGGCGCCCATACGACGCAGTCTGATCTTAACCATTGTATCTTCACCTCCATGTAAGTTTCAAACATCTATGGAAACGCGGCACGCCGCGCTTACCAACCGCTAAAAGGGCAGGCCGGGCAATTTGCCCAAGCCGCCCAGCTTGCCCATCCGGCTCAGCTTCTTCCTGTTCTTGCCGGAGAACTGGCGGCTCATCTGCTGCATCAGCTCGAACTGCTTGAGCAGCCGGTTGATCTCCACCACCTGGGTGCCGGAGCCGGCGGCGATCCGCTTCTTCCGGCTGTTGTTCAGCAGGGAGGGGTCCTCCCGCTCGGCGGGGGTCATGGACAGGATGATGGCCTCGGTGCGGGTGAGGGCGGATTCGTCCACCACGGCCCCCTCCAGCGCCTTGCCGTTCATGCCGGGCAGCATCCCGGCAATGTCACTGAGGGAACCCATGCCCTTGAGCTGCACCAGCTGGTCGTAAAAATCGGACAGGGTGAACTTGTTTTTCCGCAGCTTCTGCTCCAGCTCGGCCGCCTTCTGGGCGTCAAAGCTCTGCTGGGCCTTCTCAATGAGGGAGAGCACGTCTCCCATGCCCAGAATCCGGGAGGCCATCCGGTCCGGGTAGAACAGATCCACCTGGTCCAGCTTCTCCCCCTGGCCCACAAACTTGATGGGCTTGCCGGTGACCGCCTTGATGGACAGGGCCGCGCCGCCCCGGGCGTCGCCGTCCAGCTTGGTGAGCATCACGCCGGTGAGGTCCAGCGCCTCGTCAAAGGCCTTGGCGGCGTTCACCGCGTCCTGACCGATCATGGCGTCCACAATGAGCAGAATCTCGTCGGGCTCCACCGCCGCCTTCATCTGGCGCAGCTGGTCCATCAGCTCCTCGTCCACGTGGAGCCGGCCGGCGGTGTCGAGAAAGACCAGGTCGTTGCCGTGGCGCTTGGCATGCTCAATGCCCGCCTTGGCGATGTCAATGGGATTTGCCTGCCCCATCTGGAACACCGGCACGTCCACCTGGGCGCCCACCACCTCCAGCTGAGTGATGGCGGCGGGACGGAAGGTGTCGCAGGCCACCAGCAGGGGCCGCTTGCCCTGCCGCTTGAACAGCCCCGCCAGCTTGGCGCCGTTGGTGGTCTTGCCCGCGCCGTTGAGGCCGCACAGCATCACCACCGTGGGGGGCTTGGGGGAGAGGTTCAGCTTGCTGTTCTCCCCGCCCATCAGGGCCGTCAGCTCCTCGTTGACGATCTTGACGATCATCTGGGCGGGAGTCAGGCTCTCCAGCACGTCGGAGCCTACCGCCCGCTCGGTGACCGAGGAGACAAACTGCTTGACCACCTTGAAGTTGACGTCGGCCTCCAGCAGGGCCATGCGGATCTCCTTCATGGCCTCCTTCACGTCGGCCTCGGTGAGGCGGCCCTTGCCCCGCAGCTTCTTGAACGCCGCGGAGAGCTTTTCAGTCAATCCCTCAAATGCCATGGGTCACTCCTGTTTCAGCTGGGCCAGCAGGTCCCGGATGCGGCCGCATTGCAGCTCCACCTCGTCGTCCTGCCAGTTCCGGTCGTTGCGCTGGGCGATGACCTCCACCGCCTCCTGGATCTGGGCAAACTGCCCCTGCATCTGATGAAAGCGCTTGATGATGCCAGTCTTGTCCTCCAGCTCGGTGAGCACCGCCTCCGCCCGGACAATCACATCCCGCACCCCCTGCCGGGTGATGCCGTAGTTCTCCGCGATCTCCGCCAGAGACAGGTCCTCGTTGTAATAGAGGTCGTAGAACTCCTTCTGCCGGTCGGTGAGCATGTCGCCATAGAAATCATAGAGCAGTGCCATACGGTATGCCTGATTTTTCACTTCGCCGCCTCCCTCCGTGCCTCCGGTGGTTCTGTAAAGGAAGTAAAGTTTCATAGCTTTACAACAAGAAGGATGATACACGATTTTTCCCCATTTGTCAAGAGAAAATTTCCCCTGGCAGCGGGCGCATATTCTGGCGGTTTTGGCAGAGACTATGGGCGATTACCAAATAAGGAGGTCCTGTCATTGAACTACCGCATTCTGACCGCGGCGCTGGCGGGGGCGCTGCTGCTGACCGCCGGCCTGCCCGCCACGGCCTTTTTCTTTGAGGAGGAGGTCCAGGCCCCGGTGGCCTGCGATCTGCTGAAAAACGCCGCCGTAGGCGAGTCCCTCACCTTTACGCAGGCGGATTTCCGCACCGAGGGCGGGACGCTGGACGCCATTGTGATCTCCGAGCTGCCGGACAGCCAGGCGGGGAGCCTGACCCTGGGGGGCCGGCTGCTGCGGGTGGGGGATGTGATCTCCATGGAGGCGGTGGAGGGGCTGAGCTATACCGCCAGGGACTGCCTCAATCCCTCCACCGCCCGCTTTCAGTTTCTCCCGGTGTTTACCGACGGCACCAGCGGGGCGGAGGCGGCGGCGGAGCTGTTTTTGCTGGCGGAGGCCAACGGCGCGCCGGTGGCCCGGGATCTGGAGCTGACCACCTATCAGAACGTGGCGGTCACCCAGCGCTTTCACGGGGTGGACCCGGAGGGGGACCTGCTCACCTACCACCTGGTGAAGAAGCCCGCCCGGGGGGCGGTGACCATTCAGGAGGACGGCAGCTTTGTCTACACCCCCTACGAGAACAAGACGGGGAAGGACAGCTTCACCTATGTGGCGGTGGACGCGGTGGGCAATGCCTCCGACCCGGCCACGGTGAAGGTGAAGATTGAAAAGCCGGACACCAAGGTGACCTACGCCGACCTGTCGGGCCATCCCGCCCACAAGGCTGCCGTCCGCCTGGCGGAGGAGGGGATCTTTGTGGGGGTGTGTATGGACGGGGCCTACTTCTTCCAGCCGGAGGAGCCGGTGACCCGCAGCCAGTTTGTGGCCATGGTGATGGATGCGACCGGACTGGAGGCGCTGGAGGGGGTGGAGCGCACCGGCTTTGCCGATGACGAGGCCATCCAGACCTGGGCCAAGCCCTACGTGGCTGCGGCCCTGAAAAGCGGACTGGTCCAGGGCAGCCAGGACGGGGCCGGCCGGGTGGTGTTCCAGGGGGAGCGCCCCATGACCGCAGCGGAGGCGGCGGTGCTGCTGGACCGGGCGCTCCAGGTTACCGATGTGGACGCCCAGACCTTTGCCGGCGCCGGCGCCCCGGCCTGGGCGGCCCAGTCGGCGGCCAACCTGTCCACCTGCGGAATGCTGGACGGGGCGGAGAATCTGGGCGCGGAGCTGACCCGGGGCCAGGCGGCCCAGCTGCTGTGCGCCGCCCTGGAGCTGCTGGACAGCCGGGATACCGGCTGGTTCTGAGGCGCGGAGAAAGGACCTGCCGCCAGGCGAAGGAGCACTTGCTCCCCGCCTGGCGGCAGGTCCTGATGGTTTTGTCCGGGTTCCCCGGCGGAGGGACTCACCGCCGGGGGAGGAGCACGGTGAAGACGGTCCCCGTCTCTGCCCGGCTGGACACGGTGATGGTACCCCGGTGATGCTCCACAATGGCCTTGGCAATGGCCAGGCCCAGGCCGTAGCCCCCCTGACTCCGGTCCCGGGCGGCGTCCGCCCGGTAGAACCGCTCAAACAGGTGGGGCAGGTGCTCCGGCGGGATGGGGGCGCCGGTGTTGCGCACGGAGAGGCGCAGCTTGTCCTGCTGCCGGGCCAGCTCCAGGGTCACCGTACCCTGGGGACCGGCGTATTTGATGGCGTTGTCCAGCAGAATCCGCACCAGGCGCCGCAGCTGCCCCTCGTCGCCGGTGAGGGTGAGGGCCGGCTCCACCCGGGCCTCCAGCGCCACGCCCGCCTCAAAGGCCACCGGCTCGAAGGGGAGCAGGCAGCCCTGGACCAGCTCGCTCAGGTCTGCCTCGGCGGGGTGGAATGGCTGCCCGGTGGCGTCGGACTTGGCCAGGAAGAGCAGATCCTCCACCAGCCCCTTCATCTGCCGGGCCTCCTCCTGGGTGTATTCCAGCCACTTGGACTGGGCGGCCACGGTGTCCTCGGGGTGGGCCAGCACAATGCCGGTGTTGGCCAGAATGACGGTGAGGGGGGTTTTCAGCTCATGGGAGGCGTCGGCCACAAACTGCCGCTGCTGCTTCCAGGCCCGCTCCGCGGGCCGGAGGGCCAGGGAGGAGAGGAACAGACCCACGAAAAAGCGGGTGGCCATTGCCCGGGCCATTGCCGCCCGCTCCCCCATCCTCATGGCCGACGAGCCCACCGGCGCCCTGGAC
>NZ_CALXFV010000091.1 GCF_944387675.1 uncultured Flavonifractor sp.
CCGGTGATGATGTCCGCGTTGGTCAAAGGAATGTTGTTCACCGCCAAAAAGGCGGTGCGGGAGCGCCGGCGCATGGAATAGAATCCGATGGCGGCGGCGGTACCCAGGATGGTGGCGATGACGGCGGCCAGCACCGACAGGATAATGGTGGTGCGCAGCGCCCCCAGCAGGCGGGTGTTGTGGAACAGCTCTACATACCACTGGGTGGAGAAGCCCCCCCACACCCGGTTGCTCTTGGTGGCGTTGAAGGAGAAGACAATGAGCAGCACAATGGGGGCGTACAGGAACACGTATACCAGCAGGGTAAAAATCCGAGAGGGAATGTGACGCTTCTTCACAGCACCGCCACCCCCTCTTCCCCTTCGCCGAAGCGGTTCATGATGGCCATAAGCACCAGCACGATAACCATCATCACCAGGGCGATGGCCGAGCCTAGGTGGGGGTTGTAGGCATTGCCCAAAAACTGCATCTCAATCAAATCTCCCAGCAGCAGGGTCTTGCCGCCCCCCAGCAGCCGGGACAGAGCGAAGGTGGACACCGACGGGATGAACACCATGGTCACCCCGGACAGGACCCCCGGCAGGGACAGGGGGAAGATCACCTTGCGAAACACCATGGCGCCGTTGGCGCCCAGATCCTGAGCCGCCTCAATGACCCGGGGATCAATCTTGTCGATCACGGAGAAAATGGGCAGCACCATGAAGGGCAGGAAATTGTACACCATGCCCAGCACGATGGCCCCCTGGGTGTTGATCATGTGGATGGCCTGGAGATCGGTGCCGAAAATACCGTTGACCAGACTGAAAAAGCCGATGGCGGATAGAAACTGGTTGATGAGGCCGTTGTCGTCCAGAATGGACATCCAGGCGTAGGTGCGCAGCAGAAAGTTCATCCACATGGGCAGCATGATAAGCATCATAGCCACCTTGCGCACCATCAGACTCTCCCGGGAGAGGAAGTAGGCCAGGGGGTAGCCGATGAGGATACAGATGGCGGTGGCGGCGATGGCCAGCAGGAAGGAGTGCTCGAAGGCGGGCAGATAGGTTCCCATGCTGCTGAAATTGTCCAGGGTCACGCCCCCGGTTTTGCTGGTGAAGGCGAAGACCACCACCAGCACCAGCGGCGCCACCACAAACAGGGCCATCCACACCACATAGGGGGCGGCCAGCCACTTATTCTTCATCGCCGTCCTCCTCCTCCAGCCGGTCCTCATTGAGCTCGTCGTACTCGGAGGAGTAGGAACTGTAATCGCCGAAGGTGCCGGAGTACGGACTCTTCTTCATGATGTGGAAGCCGTCGGGATCAATCTTCACCCCAATCCTGGCCCCCACGGGAGAGTAGTCCGTGGTCTGGATGAGCCACTTGAAGCCCCTAAAATCCACAATGATGTCGTAGTGGATGCCTTTGAAGGTGACCTCGGTGACGGTGCCGGTAAGCTGCCCCTCCGCCTCGGGGACAATGTCGATGTCCTCCGGGCGGATGACCACGTCCACCGGCTCGTTGGGGGCAAAGCCGCCGTCCAGACATTGAAATTTCTTGCCGTACATCCCCACCACCTTGTCGGCGTGCATGATGCCGTCGATGATGTTGCTCTCCCCGATGAAGTCGGCCACAAAGGCGTTCTTGGGCTCGTTGTAGATGTCCTCGGGAGTGCCGATCTGCTGGATTTTGCCCTCGTTCATCACCACAATGGTGTCGGACATGGTGAGGGCCTCCTCCTGGTCGTGGGTGACGTAAATAAAGGTGATGCCCACCTGCTGCTGAATCCGCTTGAGTTCGATCTGCATGTCCTTGCGCAGCTTGAGGTCCAGGGCGCCCAGGGGTTCGTCCAGCAGGAGGACCTGGGGCCGGTTGACAATGGCCCGGGCGATGGCCACCCGCTGCTGCTGGCCGCCGGAGAGGGAGTTGACCGACCGCTTGCCGTAGCCCGCCAGATTGACCAGGGCCAGGGCCTCCTCCACCCGCTGCTTGACCTCAGACTCGGGAACTTTTATCATCCGCTTGGGATCCTTGGGATCAGGCACCTTGTTCACCCGCAGGCCGAAGGCCACATTTTCAAAGATGTTCATGTGGGTGAACAGGGCGTACTTCTGAAAGACGGTGTTGACCTTCCGCTTATGGGGGGGAACGTCATTGATCCTCACGCCGTCAAAATACACATCGCCGGAAGTGGGCTTCTGAAAGCCGCCGATAATCCGCAGCGTTGTGGTTTTGCCGCACCCGGAGGGACCGAGCAGCGTGAGGAACTCCTTATCGTTAATATAAAGGTTGATATGGTCCAGAATCACATCGTCGTCAAATTTCATGAAGCAATCCGACAGGCGGATCAGTTCCTTGGACATGTATCCTCCCCCATTTCTCAAAAGGTAGTAAAAGGCGCACCCAAACCGGCGGTTGGGTACGCCCTAATGACGAAACAAATATATATGGTATCGCGAAAAAAGTCAAGAAAAAACCCAGGATTTTTTCAGGGATTTTGCGGCTGCCGGGGCTGGGCCTGCCGGTCCGGAAAGTACTCCGAAACAAAATCCACCTGGGATACGGCAAACACCTTCCCCCGCAGGTATTCCAGGATTCCCGCGCCGGTGGGGAAGGGGAAGGCCAGCTTGTAGGAGTACAGAGCCTGGAAGGAGCGCCCGTAGCGCTTGTTGTCCCGCTCCCGGCCATACTTGCCGTCCCCAAGCAGGGGATGGCCGGCGGCGGCAAACTGAGCCCGGATCTGATGGGTGCGGCCGGTGAGCAGCTCACACTCCACCAGAGACAGACCCCGGTGGACCTTCAATGTCCGATACAGGGTGGCGGCGCTCTTTCCCCCGGGTACCGGCCGGGAGAACACCTTCACCTGGGCTTTGTCCTCGTCCTTCAGCAGGAACCCCTCCAGCTTGCCCTGAGGAGGCGACATGGTGCCGTGGAGGATGGCCAGGTAGTACTTGGAAATCTCCCGGTCTTTGATTTTCTGGTTGAGGATGCGCAGGGTCTCGGCATTCTTGGCCGCCAGGACAATGCCCCCGGTGTTGCGGTCGATGCGGTTGCACAGGGCGGGGGTGAAGGCGTGCTCGTCCCTGGGGTTCCACTCCTTCTTCTGGTAGAGATAGGCCTGGATGTGGGTGATGAGGGTGTTCACCTTCTCGTGCTCGTCGGCGTGGCACAGCAGGCCGGGGCGCTTGTTGAGGAGCATCAGGTTTTCGTCCTCATACACAATGTCCAGCCGGGGCTGGAACACCGCCAAAAAGGCGTTGTCCTCCCGGGGGGTGTCAAAAAACTCGTCGTTGATGTATAATTGCAGCACGTCCCCCACCTGGAGGCGCACGTCCCGGGCCGAGCCCTTGCCGTTGACCTTCACCCGCTTGAGGCGGATGTACTTCTGGGCCAGGGGGCCGGGGAGCAGGGGCAGGGTCTTGGCCAGCCAGCGGTCCAGCCGCTGCCCGGCGTCATTTTTGCCGATGATAAACTCCTTCATGGGCAATTCTCCTGAAAACCCGGCGGCAGGCCGGGATGGTGAGGGTATTATATCATAAATTCCGGGAAAAGTGAAAAAGTATTTGACAATGGCGGCGGTTTTGAGTATAATGTCTGCTGTGCCATTGTGTGAGGTGTATCATGCGACTTGATCTCCGACCGATTATCCATGCCCCCGGCGCGTCCCTGCCCTTCCGGTTTGAGCTGGATCTGTCCGGGCTGGACTTTTATGGGGAGAAGCCCTTTGCCCACCCCATTCAGATCAGCGGTACGGTGCGCAATGCCGCCGGCGCCCTGGAGTTGAAGGGGGCGGCGGAGACCACCCTGGAACTGACCTGTGACCGCTGCCTGAGGCCCTTTTCCCAGGTCCTGGAGCTGCCGGTGTCCACCCTGCTGGCGGAGGAGCTGGAGGATGAGGAGAGCGACGAGATCGTGCTGCTGGACAACGGACAGGCCGATCTGGAGGAGATCTTCACCACCGCCCTGGTGCTGTCCATGGATGCCAAGCACGTCTGTTCGGAGGACTGCAAGGGGCTGTGTCCCACCTGTGGCGCCGACCTGAATGAGGGACCCTGCGGATGCAGGAAGGAAGTTGATCCACGTTTGGCTGCCCTCGCGCAGCTGTTGGATAAAGACCATGCGTAAGTTTTGCCCGGCCAGGGCATGAACCTAAGGAGGTGTCATAAATGGCAGTCCCTAAGAGTAAAGTGTCCAAGCAGCGCCGGAATAAGCGCCGCAGCTCCGTCTGGAAGCTGGAGACTCCCGGCGTCACCACCTGCCCCAAGTGCGGTGCGTTCCGCCTGCCCCACCGGATGTGCAAGAGCTGCATGACCTACAACGGCCATGAGCTGGGCAAGGTGGAGTCCGCCGAGGCGAAGTAAATAGCCTGAAAAGAACGAGGGGAGGCAAGCCCCTCTTTCTTTTTGCCCGGAATTCGGGTACAATAAAGAAAATGACCCATCGAAAAAGGAGCGCACGTCCATGAGCCTGAACAAAATCGCATCGGTGGACCCCCGCAGCCCGGCGGATCGGGCGGGCGTACGGCCGGGGGAACAGCTGACCCATATCAGCGGCCACCTCATTATGGACGTGCTGGACTACAAGTTCTATTCCTACGACTCCCGGCTGGAACTCACCCTCACCGGCCCCGACGGAGGCAGCCGCACCCTGCGGGTGCGGAAGGAGGAGGGGGAGGACTTGGGCCTGAACTTTGAGAGCTATCTCATGGACAAGGCCCGCTCCTGCGCCAACCGGTGCATCTTCTGCTTTGTGGACCAGATGCCGCCGGGGATGCGGGAGACGCTGTATTTCAAGGATGATGACGCCCGCCTGTCTTTTTTGATGGGGAATTATATTACGCTTACCAATCTCTCCCGGCGGGAAATACAGAGGGTAATGGATTTGCGCATCAGTCCCATCAATATTTCCGTTCATGCCACCGACCCGGCGCTGCGTACCGCCATGCTGAAAAACCCCCGGGCGGGGGAGTGCCTGGAGGTGATGGGATGGTTTGCCCAGGTGGGGATTACCATGAACTGCCAGATTGTGGCCTGCCCCGGTGTCAACGACGGCCCCGCCTTGGACCGCACCCTGGCGGAGCTGGCCGCCCTCCATCCGGCGGTGGCCAGCGTGGCGGTGGTGCCGGTGGGTCTCACCAGGTTCCGGGAGGGACTGTGTGAAATCCATCCCTATACCGGGGAGCAAGCCGCCGCTCTCATTGATCAGGTGGAGGGTTTTGCCGCCGCCTTCCTGGCGGAGCACGGCACCAGCCTGGCCTGGTGCTCCGACGAATTCTATCTCATCGCCGGCCGGACGCTGCCGGAGAAGGGGTACTATGAGGACTTCAACCAGCTGGAAAACGGGGTGGGTATGCTGCGGCTGCTCCTCCATCAGGCGGAGCTGGCCCTGGAGGATGAGGACCTGTCCGGCGTGGAGCCGCCCCCCTTTTCCATCGCCACCGGTCTGTCCGCCGCCCCGTTTGTCCAGGAAATTGTTGACAAAGCAAGGGAAAAATGTGGTAATATAAAGGGCAACGTCTATCCTGTCCGCAACCGCTTTTTCGGGGAGACCATCACCGTTTCCGGCCTTGTTACCGGCAGAGACTTGCTGGAGCAGCTCCGGGAAAAGCACTTGGGAGAGCGGCTGCTGCTGCCGGACAATATGCTCCGGGCTGGAGAGCGGGTATTTCTGGACGATGTGACGGTGGAGCAGCTGGAGCAGACCCTGGGAGTAAGCGTAGTTCCGGTGCCGGCGGACAGCGGCTTTGATTTGGTGGACGCCATTTTGGGCCGGGAGGTGGCCTCCGGCTGCCCCGTCCTGCCGCCGGAGGCGGAATATTACCGTTACAACCCCTGACCAGAAGGGAGAAGATACTGTGAAGCCTTTAGTTGCCATTGTGGGCCGGCCCAATGTGGGCAAGTCCATGCTCTTCAATAAGCTGGTGGGTCAGCGGCTGTCCATTGTGGAGGATACCCCCGGCGTCACCCGGGACCGGCTGTATGCCGAGGCGGAGTGGCTGAACCGGAAATTTGATTTGGTGGACACCGGCGGCATCGAGCCGGGGACCGACAGCGAGATTCTGGCCTTCATGCGCCAGCAGGCGGAAATTGCCATCCAGAACGCCACGGTGATTGTTTTTCTGTGCGACATCAAGACCGGTCTCACCGCCTCCGACCAGGAGGTGGCCAATATGCTGCTGCGTTCGGGCAAGCCGGTGGTGCTGGCGGTGAACAAGATGGACCAGGTGGGCCACACCAATCCGGACATTTACGAATTTTACAACCTGGGCCTGGGGGACCCCATCCCTGTCTCCGCCGTCCACGGCCACGGCACCGGCGATTTGCTGGACGCCTGCTTCCAATACTTTCCCCCGGAGGACGAGGAGGAAGAGACGGACGACGTCATTAAGGTGGCCATCATCGGCAAGCCCAACGTGGGCAAGTCCTCCCTGGTCAACCGCATCCTGGGAGAGCGGCGGGTGATTGTCAGCGATATGGCGGGTACCACCCGGGACGCGGTGGACAGCTACTTTGAAAACAAGAAGGGCAAATACCTGTTTATCGACACCGCCGGCATGCGCAAGAAGGCCAAGGTGGACGACCCGATTGAAAAGTTTTCCGTTCTCCGGGCTACCATGGCCATCGAGCGGGCGGATGTGTGCCTCATCCTCCTTGACGCGGGCGAGGGGGTCACCGAGCAGGACACCAAGGTGGCCGGTCTGGCCCATGAGGCGGGGAAGGCCTGTATCATCGTGGTCAACAAATGGGACGCGGTGGAAAAGGACGACAAGACCATGGACCGCATGCGCCAGGACATCCGCCGGGACTTGTCCTATATGACCTATGCCCCCATCCTGTTTATCTCCGCCCTGACGGGCCAGCGGGTGGAGCGGCTGTTCGACCTCATCAACTACGTGGTGGACCAGGCCTCCCTGCGCATTACCACCGGTATGCTCAACTCGGTGCTGGCCGACGCCACCGCCCGGGTGCAGCCCCCCACCGACAAGGGGAGACGGCTGAAAATCTACTATATGACCCAGGTGGGGATCAAGCCCCCCCATTTTGTCTGCTTCTGCAACGACGCCAAGCTGTTTCACTTCTCCTACCAGCGGTATCTGGAAAATCAAATTCGCTCCACCTTCGGACTGGAGGGTACCCCCGTGCGCCTCACCATCCGGCAGAAGAGCGAGAAGGAGGGCTGAACGTGTACCCCACCACAGTTCCTGCGGGCATTGCTCCCAACCTGCCTGCCGCCCCGGCTGCGGCGGCCCAGCACGCCATCCTCCCCGCCATTCTGGTGGCGGTGGTGGCCTATTTCTGCGGCTGCTTTAACGGAGCGGTCATTGTCTCCAAGTATATTCTCCGGGACGATGTACGTACCCACGGCAGCGGCAACGCCGGCCTGACCAACTTTTACCGCACCTTTGGCGGCCCTCTCACCTTTATGGTTATCCTCACCGATGTGCTCAAGGCCATCGTGGCGGTTTGGGTGGGCATTTTGGCCGCCAGGTACCTCATTGCCGATGACTACCTGATCATCGCTCTGGGAAAGTACTGGGCGGGCGCCTTCTGCCTGCTGGGCCACATGTTCCCCTGTATGTTCCAGTTCAAGGGGGGAAAAGGCATCCTCTCCGGCGGTACCATCGCCATTATGATGGACTGGCGCATCGCCCTGGTGGTGTGGGGCGGCTTCCTGGTGCTGGCCATTCTTACCAAGTGGGTGTCCCTGGGCTCCATCTGGGCCGGGGCCTCTTTTCCCTTTGCCACCTGGTTTGTCTACCGCCAGTGGCTGCTGCTGGTGCTGGCCATCCTCATCGGCGGCCTGATCGTGTGGAAGCACCGGGGCAACCTCCAGCGCATCCTCAGCGGCACCGAATCCAAATTCAGCCTGCACCATAAAAAGTAAGGACGGAGGAGCGGGATATGAAAATTTCTGTCATGGGCAGCGGCGGCTGGGGTACGGCCCTGGCCCTGGTACTGCTGGAAAACGGCCACGATGTCACCCTCTGGTCCTATACCGAGGCGGAATCCGCCGTGCTGAAGGAGCAGAGAGAGAACCCCATGCTCAAGGGTGTTCCCCTGCCGGAGGGTTTGAAGCTCACCTCCGATACCAACTGTGTCAAAGGCTGCGGCGTGGTGGTGCTGGCCACCCCCTCCTTTGCCGTGCGCACCACCGCCCGGACGGTGGCCCCGCTGCTGGAGTCCGGCGCCGTGCTGGTCTCCGTGTCCAAGGGAATTGAGAAGGACACCTCCCTCACCCTCACCGACGCCATCGCCCAGGAAGTGGGACAGGACCACCCCATCGTGGCGCTGTCCGGCCCCTCCCACGCCGAAGAGGTGGGCCGCCGGGTCCCCACCGCGGTGGTGTCCGCCTCCAAGGAGCGCTCCGCCGCCGAGCTGGTCCAGGATCTGTTTATGAATGAGCGCTTCCGGGTGTATGCCTCCGACGACGTAGTGGGGGTGGAGCTGGGGGCCGCCCTGAAAAATGTCATCGCCCTGTGCGCCGGCGTATGTGACGGAATGGGCTTCGGCGACAACACCAAGGCTGCCCTGATGACCCGGGGCCTGACCGAGATCGCCCGGCTGGGCGTGGCCATGGGCGGTCGGCGGGAGACCTTTGCCGGTCTCACCGGCGTGGGGGATTTGATTGTCACCTGTACCTCCATGCACTCCCGCAACCGCCGCTGCGGTATCCTCATCGGCAAGGGTGTTCCCACGGACCAGGCGGTGAAAGAGATCGGCGCGGTGGTGGAGGGGTATTACGCCGCAGCCACCGCCCGGGCGTTGGCCCAGAAGGCGGGGGTGGAAATGCCCATTACTGAGGCGGCCTATCAGGTGCTCTATCACGGCAAAGATCCCCGGGCGGTGATCGTCGAGCTGATGACCCGGGAGCGCAAACACGAGCTGGAGGACAGCTGGGTTTAAACTCTTTCGAAAAAGGGCGAGAAAAAATAAAAAAAGACTTGCATTTCCTGCCTGGCTGTGGTACTATAATCAAGCCGTCTGAATCAGGCGGCAATTTCCGGGTGTGGCGAAGTTTGGTATCGCGCTTGAATGGGGTTCAAGAGGCCGCTGGTTCGAATCCAGTCACTCGGACCAAAAAACCCGCAATCCATTGAAAATAAATGGGTTGCGGGTTTTCTGCTATCTTTTTTTCACTCTTGATT
>NZ_CALXFV010000092.1 GCF_944387675.1 uncultured Flavonifractor sp.
CCGGAGAACCTGCTGCTCACCGTGTGCTCCGCCATCTATGACCCGGTGACCACCACCGACGAGCTCATCCCCTCCGGGGAGACCTCCTCCTATCGCTCCAACCCCATCAAACTCTCCGAGTTCGCCCTGAGCCGGAAGGACCCCCAGTATGTCCCCCGGGCCAAGGAGGTGCTGGCGGTGGAGAGGCTGCGCCGCGCCAATCCCGAGGCCCCCGAGGTCAAAGAGGCTCTCATGGGCCACGACGGGAAGGACACCGGCCTGGGCTCCCTGGTGATGGCTCTCAAGCCCGGCGACGGCTCCGCCCGGGAACAGGCCGCCTCCTGCCAGCGGGTGCTGGGGGGCGTGGCCAACCTGGCCGCCGAGTACGCCACCAAGCGCTACCGCTCCAACGTGGTCAACTGGGGCATGCTCCCCTTCATCGCCGAGGGGGTGAAGGACTGGAACATCCAGCCCGGCGACAAGCTGTACATCCCCGGCGTGCGCGCCGCCCTGGACGGCGGGGCGGAGGAGATTCCCGCCGTCCTTATCCAGAATGGGGCCGAAACGGCTGTCACCCTGCGCCTGCCCGGTATGACCCGGGAAGAGCGGGATATCGTGCTGGCCGGATGTCTGATCAACTACTACGCAAAATAAGCGTTTCTTTCCCGCAATCATTTCCCCCTCTCAGGTGTGTATCAGGCAGAACACATGGAAAGGAGGATCTGCAATGAAAGATCTGCGCCGCGCCGTCCTCTGTCTGCTGTTCTGTCTGGTCCTGCTGGGCGGCACCGCCTCCGCCGACATGGGTCCCAAGCAGTCCCTCACCATTACGGTGACCAATGCTCCGGAGGGGGTATACTACCTGGACCTGCTCCACCAGGATGATTGGGCCTACAAAAATGTGGATCTGGAGGACTATGACCCCGCCCTGGTGGAGGGTCTGAGGCGCTGGGAGGACGAGGGCTGGTACCCCGCCCTGATCCACGGCACCAACCTGCCCCTGTTCGGCGATTTGCTGCCCGGGGCGGACGGCACCCACACCTTCTCCTACTACGGCCTGCCGGACACCTTCCGCATCGCCGTCTCCTCCGCCGGCGGGACCCAGGCCACGGAGCCCTTCACCCGCACCGTGTTCCACACCGAGCTGGTGTACGACTACGCCAGCAACACCATCACCAGGTCCACCTCCACTGTGGGTTACTATCTCACCCAGTTTCTCTCCACCCTGATTCCCACGCTGGTGGTGGAAGGCATCCTGCTGTGGCTGTTCGGCTTCCGCTCCAGGCGGAGCGTGGCGGTGTTTCTTGCGGTCAACCTGGCAACCCAGGCCGCCCTCCACATTCTGCTGGGCTCGGCCATCCTGGCGGTGGGGACCCACTCCCTCTACTATCTGATGCTGCTGCCGGTGGAGGCGCTGATCTGGCTGGCGGAGGCTGTGGTTTACGGCCTGCTGCTGCGGGAGCAGAAGCCCGGCCGCCGGGTGGGCTACGCCCTGTGCGCCAATCTGGCCAGCTATGCCGCCGGATTTTTCCCTCTCCACCTCATCGCCCGGCTTCTTCTGGGCAACTGGTAAAGAATTGTTTTACAGATTGGATAAAATGCGGTATAATACGATACGCCGGGTAGGAATTACCCGGCGTATCGTATTTCTAATGAGACAAGGGGATATCTATGAAGAAACTGCTCGCGGCAGCCTGCACCCTGGGCCTGCTGCTCTCCGCCTGCTCCGCGCCCGCCGCCTCCCAGCCGGAGGAGGACGGCAAACTCCGCATTCTGGCCACCACCTACCCGGTGTACCTGTTCACCACGGCGGTGACGGAGGGCGTGGACCATGTGGAAGTCAGCCTGCTGGTCAACCAGCAGACCTCCTGCCTCCACGACTACACCCTCACCGTGGCCGACATGAAGGCCATCGAGGGGGCCGACGTCATCGTGAAAAACGGGGCGGGACTGGAGGATTTTATGGACGACGCCCTGGCCGCCTCTGACGCGCCGGTAATTGACTGCTCCCAGGGGATCGACCTGCTGCCTGCCCCGGGCCATGAGGGACACGACCACGATACGGAATATGACCCCCACATCTGGATGAGCTACGAGAACGCCGCGCGCATGCTGGAGAACATCGGAACCGGGCTGAGTACGTTGGACCCGGAGCATGACGAGGATTATTCCCGCAACCTCGGCAGCGCCAACGATGCCATGGGGTATGACCCGGACAAGCTGGCCGCTCTGGCCGGCAGGCCTCTCATCACCTTCCACGACGGGTTCCAGTACTTCGCCCAGGCCACCGGCCTTAACCTGCTGAAGGCCATCGAAGAGGAAGAGGGCGCCGAGGCCTCCGCCGCCGAGATCAAGGAGATTGTCGCTCTGATCGGGGAGTACGATATCCCGGCCATCTTCACCGAGATCAACGGCTCAGATGCTACGGCCCAGGCGATTTCCCGGGAGACCGGCTGCCAGGTATATCAGCTGGACATGATCATGAGCGGCGCCGGCGCCGGCATCCAGCCCTATGTGGACGCCATGGAGAAAAATATTGACACCATTCTGGAGGCCTTAGGATGAGCGTACACAAGCATGGCGATGCCGGCCCGGGCTGCGCCGGGTCCTGCTGTTTGAAGGTGACCGATTTGGGGGTTAACTTCGGCAGCGAGGAGATTTTGCACGACGTCTCCTTCCACCTCCACTGCGGGGAGATTGTGGCCCTTATCGGCCCCAACGGGGCGGGCAAGAGTTCCCTGTTCCGCACCATCCTGGGACAGATTCCCCACACCGGCACCATTGAGTTCCAGCGGGCGGGGGGCGACAAGACCCGCCCCCTCATCGGGTACGTCCCTCAGTCTCCCAGCTTCGACCGTGGGGACCCGGTGAGCGTGTTTGACTTTTTTTCCGCCGCCATCCACCGCTGGCCGGTGTTCCTCCCCGCCCCCAAAAAGCTGCGGGAGCGGGTGAAAACCTGCCTGGCCCGGGTCCACGGAGACGCTCTGATGGACAAGCGGATGGGCGCCCTGTCCGGCGGAGAGCTGCAGCGGGTGCTGCTGGCCCTGGCGCTGGAACCGCTGCCCCACATTCTGGTGCTGGACGAGCCTCTGTCCGGCGTAGATATCGACGGGGAAAAGCAGCTGCTGGACATGCTGGATGAGATCCGCACCAATTACGATCTGTCCATTCTCCTGTCCACCCACGATTTTGCCACCCTGGATCAGTACGCCGACAAGGTGCTGCTGCTCAAGCACCAGATTCTCAAGGTGGGGACACCCGCCGAAGTGCTCAGCTCGCCGGAGTTCCAGGCGGTCTTCCACCTGGATCTGGGGAAGGGGGGGCGCCGGTAATGGAATGGTGGTATTCCCTGGTGGAGCTGCTGCCCTTTGAGTGGGCGGCCCCCGGCTCCATGTACTTTATGAAAAATGCCCTGCTGGCGGTGCTGGTGATCTCCCCCCTGTTCGGGCTGCTGAGCACCATGGTGGTCACCAACCGGATGAGCTTTTTCTCCGACGCCCTGGGCCACTCCGCCTTCACCGGCATCGCCATCGGCACCCTGTGCGGCTTTGCCGACCCCATGTGGATGGCGGTGCTGCTGGCGGCGGTCTTCGCCCTGCTGTTCACCTACGTACGCCGCAGATCCCACATGGCCAGCGACACGGTGATCGGGGTGTTCTCCTCCACCGCCGTGGCCCTGGGCATCTTCATCGCCACCCTGGACGGGGGCAGCTTCACTAAGTTCAACAGCCTGCTCATCGGAGATATCCTCAGTGTGGAGCCGGAAAAGATCGGCCTGTTGGCCGTCATCCTGTTGGTGGTGATTCTGCTGTGGCTAGCCGCCTTCAACGGCCTGATGCTCTCCTCCATCCACCCCGCCCTGGCCGACAGCCGGGGCATCCGGGTATTCTGGCAGGAGGCGGTGTTCTCCATGGCCATCGCCGTGGTGGTCACCGTATCCATGACCTGGGTGGGCCTGCTGGTCATTAACTCCCTGCTGGTCCTCCCCGCTGCCGCCGGGCGCAATCTGGCCCGGAACATGCGGCAGTTCCACCTGTTCTCCATCCTGGCCGCCGTCGTGGCAGGGATCGCGGGGCTGATGACCTCCTTCCACATCAGCTCCTCCGCCGGGGCCTCCATCACCCTGTACCTGGCCCTGTGGTTTGCCCTTACCTTTCTCTTCCGCCAGTCCAGAGCGTCGTGAAAAACAAAACGCGGGGGATGCTGCTTCGGCAGCATCCCCCGCTATCTTATCCCTTTTTTCGGCGCAAGAAGCTCTTTTTTGCCTTACTCCTCGCTCTGATCCTCACAGCCGCAGCCGCAGCCGTCCTCCTCATCCTCACAGCAGCAGTCGTCGGACAGGTCCAGGGCAAACTTCTGCTTGCAGCCGGGACACTGGATCACGCCCTCGTCCAGCACAGACTCGTCGATCATCAGGGTCTCCCCGCAGTTGGGGCAATCCACCTCAAAAAAATCGTCGTCGTCACAGCAGCACTCGTCGTCATCCTCGTCCTCAAACACCGCCTTCTCCACATCGGACAGGTCGTCGGAAATGGCGTCGATCTCCTCACCCAGAGCCTCGGTGTTCTCCTCCAAATCCTCGATGGACATGCCGATCTCCTCCAGGATTCCGATCATCACAGAGATCAGCTTGCCCTCCTTGGACTTCTCGGTATCAATGTTCAGGCCCTCGGCCAGGCCCTTCAGGTACGCGACCTTTTCAGAAATCGTCATGATACGCTCTCCTTTTCGTCAGCAGGCGGCCACCAAGGGCCAAATGGCATGCAATCCTGTTTTTGGGGAAATTCACTTCCCCCAAAAACGCCTCGATCCGCGCCGCCGGGCGCGAAAGCGGGGGTATCAAATGGGTTGTGCCGCTTTGCGGCGCGGCCCATTTGTATCTAGGGGGTATTGGATACCCCCTGGACTTTCTTTAAGCCTTGCACCGCTCCAGATATTCACCAGTTCTGGTGTCGATCTTGATCTTGTCACCGGGGTTGATAAACAGCGGCACCTTGATTTCGGCGCCGGTCTCCAGGGTGGCGGGCTTGGTCACGTTGGTGGCGGTGTCACCCTTGAAGCCGGGATCGGTCTCGGTGACCTCCAGCTCCACAAAGGTGGGGGGCTCCACAGCGAAGATCTTGCCTTTGTAGGAGTTGATCTTGCACACCATGTTCTCCTTCACAAAGCGGAAGTTGTCCCCCAGCAGCTCGGCGCCGATGGGGACCAGATCATAGGTCTCCGGGTCCATAAAATAGTACAGATCACCATCGTTATAGCTGTACTCCATGTCCTTGCGCTCCACATAGGCCTGCTCAAACTTGGCGGTGGGGTTGAAGGAGGTCTCGGTCACGCCGCCGGTGATGACATTTTTCATCTTGGTGCGCACAAAAGCGGCACCCTTGCCGGGCTTGACGTGCTGGAACTCCACCACCTGCATAACCTGACCGTCCATCTCGAAGGTCACGCCGTTGCGAAAATCACTGGCAGTAATCGTAGGCATTGATATTCATCCTCCAAAAAGGTATTCAAAAGAATCAGCGATGCTATTTTACCCTATTATTTCCCTCTTTGCAAGGCTTTTTACAGAATAATCAGTTCTTTGGGTGATTTGGTCAGGTCCACGCTGCCCTGGGCGGTGTAGACCAGCACATCCTCAATGCGCACGCCGAACCTTCCGGGCAGGTAGATGCCCGGCTCGGCGGATACCACCGCCCCCACGGGCATGGGGGTCTCGTCCCGGCCGTTGGCGTTGGGGGCCTCGTGAATCTCAATGCCCACGCTGTGGCCGAAGCCGTGGCCGAAATAGGGACCGTAGCCCGCCTCCTCAATCACCCGGGCGGCGGCCTGGTGGATCTCCTTGCCGGGGACGCCGGCCTTCGCCTTGGCGATGCCCGCCAGCTGGGCGCGGAGCACGGTGTCGTACACCTTCTCCATCTCCTCTGTGGGCTGGCCCAGGGCGACGGTGCGGGTCATGTCGGAGCAGTAGCCGCCATACTTGCAGCCGAAGTCCATGGTGATAAACTCCCCCTTCCCCACCTGCCGCTCTCCGGGAATGGCATGGGGCTTGCTGCCGTTGGGGCCGGAGGCCACAATGGGATCAAAGCTCATCTTCTCCGCGCCCCGGCACAGCATCTCATACTGGAGGCGGGCGGCAATCTCCTGCTCGGTCATGCCGGGCCGGATGAGCTTCAAAATAGCATCAAAGGCCTGGTCGGTGATCTCCTGGGCCTTGGTCATCAGGGCGATCTCCTCCTGGTCCTTGGCCGCCCGCAGGCCGCCCAACAGCTTCTGGGCGGGAACCAGCTCACAAGGCAGGGCCGCCTCATACTCCCGCCAGGCCGCCACCGTCAGGTAGCCGTCCTCAAAGCCCAGCTTCCGGATCCCAAGCTCCTCCACCGCCTGGATCACCAGGGGCTTCTGGGCGGCGGAGGCGGAGGTCATGGTAATGGCGGCTCCGGTAACCTGAGCCTGCGCGGCCTCAATATACCGGGAGTCGGTGAAGTAGCGGCACTGGGATTTTGTAACCACCACCGCCCCCTCTCCGTGGAATCCGATGGCGTAGTACTCCCCGGGGTCGCTCAGAATGAGCATACCGTCCAGGCCATACTCGTCCAGCTTGGCTGCAATCTGTTTCAGGTGATTCATGGCAAAGACTTCCTTTCTGCTGTCAAAACGGCCTTACAGGGCCGCTTGGTATAACTGCTTCATGGCCAGCGCGTCCTCCGCCTGCGTCCCCGCGCTTTCGCAGATAAAAGTTGGGCTCCAGCCCCGGCGGGCCACCTCCGCCATCAAGGGCGCGGGATCGGGTCCGAAGTTCTCCTGGCCGAAGGTCAGGTGCATCTTCTCCCCGCCGTTTGGGGTGAACTGGATTTTGGAAAAGTGACTGTGGAAGCGGCTGGCCCGGTCCTCCCCCAGCACTTCCGCGATCCGGTCCAGCATTTTCACACAGGCCGCATGTCCCTCCAGCTCCCCCAGGGAACGGGCGTACAGGTGGCCGAAGTCCACGCAGGGGGTGAGCCGCCCATCCAGGGTACACAGCTCCAGCACCTCGTCCAGGTCCCCCAGCTGATTGATCTTGCCCATGGTCTCGGGGCAAAGGGTAATGTGGCCGAAGCCGGCGCCGTCGCAGGCGGCCACCACCTCCCCCAAGGACTTGAGGGCGGTGTCCAGAGCCTCCCTCCTGGTACGCTTCATCAGCGCTCCGGAGTGGATCACCACCCGCCCGGCGCCCATCCAGTCCGCCGCCCGGCAGGCGGCAAGGATATAGCCGACGGTCTTTTGCAGGCTGTCCCGGCCGGGATTGGCCAGGTTGATGAAATAGGGGGCGTGGAGGGAGAGGGCAATGCCCGCCTGCTTTGCCGCCGCCCCGATTTTTCTCGCGGTGGCCTCCCCCACGTTTACACCCTTGCCGCACTGGTACTCGTAGCAGTCCAGGCCCAGCTCCGCCAGCCAGCGGGGGGCGTCGGCGGAGGAGGAATAGGGGAAGGAATCGGCGTTGCCCGCCGGTCCGAAACGCGCGCTCATAGCGGTTGTGTTCTCCTTTTCGTCAGGGCGCGGAAGGGCCACTCCACGGCGTAGCGCAGGTAGCGCCCGGGATTGCCCGCCAGGCGGATGGGCTCCACCAGCAGGGTAAAGATTCCGGCGTTCCGGCCGCCCAAAATATCGGTAAAAATCTGGTCCCCCACAATGGCGGTCTGCTCCACTGTACAGCCCATCTTCTCCATGGCCTGGAAAAAGGAGCGGGGCTTGGGCTTGCCGGCGTGGCCGATGAAGGGGACCCCCAGGGCGCGGGAAAAGCGCTCCGGCCGCCCGGGGTGGCGGTTGTTGGACAGGACAAACAGGGTCACGCCCCTCTCCCCCAGCGCCTCCGCCCACGCCCGCACCCGGTCTGTAGGCTCCGGCACCCCATAGGGTACCAGGGTGTTATCCAGATCGGCCAGCAGCAGGCGGATGCCCCGCCCGGCCAGGGCGGTGGGGTCAATATCGTAGATGCTCCGCCCGGCCCAATGGGCCGTCAGGGAAAAAGCCATGGCGCCACCTCGTCTATTCGCAGTCTGGTCCGCATAGAATTATACACACTTCTCAGAGGATGGACAAGGGGGTAGCTGGAATATGCAAGGAAAATACGACCTGATTCTCACCGCGCCGCCGGGAGAGTGCCGGGCGGCGGCCCGCTTCGGCCTGCCGGTGGCCCACGCCGCCTATCGAGTGGGGGGCGGCCCCCATCTGTTCCGGGCCAATCTGCCCCTGCCGGTGCGGGGCGGCCTGATGGCGGTGGACTGCGCCGGCTTCACCGGCGGCGGGGAGAGCGGTCTCTTCTGCCAGGAGGTACTGCGGGAGTGCGCCGCCCGGGGATTTACGGGAGTGCTGTGCGACTTTGAGGGACGGCCCCTCCCCCTGCTGATCCAGATCCTACGGGAGCTGGAGGGGATGCTGGAGAAGCGGGGCTGGCCCCTGTACGTGCCGGAGCCCTACGGTCCCCATACCAGCCGGGCCAGGGTGCTGATCTCCTCCGCCCTCTCCGGCGGTTCCCTGGCCCAGCGGCTCCAGGAGGCGGCGGAGCGCTACGGCCCGGAGCGGACGGTGCTGGCGGTGGAGCGGGTGGCGGAGGACTTCTTCCTCCCCGCACCCGACGGCCAGGGCAGGGTCCTGGACCGGGAGGAGCTGGCCGCCATGCTGGAGACCCGCTCCCCCTCCGTCTTCTTTTCCACCGAGCTGTGCGCCCACTACTTCACCTATATGTCCCGGGAAAACGGCGCCCACTTCGTCCTCTTCGACGACGCCGGCTCCATCCGCAAAAAGCTGCG
>NZ_CALXFV010000093.1 GCF_944387675.1 uncultured Flavonifractor sp.
TTCATTCTACCAGAGTTCTGCAAACCATGTCTCTTTTTATCTTCTTTTCAATTTGCGAAACTTATTGTACCTTATCAGCAGGAAAGGGACAGTAATCCCTTTTTGACGAATTTCTTCGAGCAAATCCAGTCCTGTGCCATCCTGCATATTATAATCTGAACAGATTGCTTCGACTTTTTGATGTTCCAGCAATCGCAACGCATCTTTTACCCCTGTTGCTGTATAAACCTCAAAATACTTTTCTAAAGCAGAGGCCAAAAAACCTAAAAAATCCAAATTGTCGTCTATGACAAGCAATTTTCTCATTAACTTCCCCTTTCTATCAGCTCCTTACTGTGTTCTTATCTGGTTAGTTAGGAAATCCGAATTATTTTGTTTTCCTATTCAGTCCTTCCAGAATGAACAGAGCCAGAACAGCACAGGCCAGCAGAACTATGATACCAATTAAAACCTGAACCATGCTTGCATCGTAATAGCCGGAGATATTGAAAACGGCTGTCATGGGATATACCGTCTTTAGCTGGTTGGACATACTTGCGAACAGCCCGGCGAACGAATAAATTTCAGCAAATACCAGCGCCAGCCAATAACCCTTTTTCATCCGGGCCACCAAAGCAATAATCGGGGAAATGGCAAAGAACACGCCGATCCCATCCAGAAGATATGTTTTCAAGTTTCCCAAAACAAGGCCAATGGACAGAGCTTCAAAGTGCAAAACAGCCTCAATGAGAAAGGTAATAGCAAAAAGCAGAAGATACCATGCGGCACACTTTCTGCACTCGGCTTGCCCAGGCTGGAATGAACCCCAAAGACCTGCAATACATCATGGGACATTCCAACATCACCATGACGCTGAACTATTACGCTCATGCGGATTACGCCTCTGCGAAGGCGGCGATGGACAAGCTGGCGGCTTAGTAGTAAGGCCGGTTTTCTACTACGCTTTTACTACTTTTGACCGCCAAATGAGGCTCCGATATGCCATGATATGCGGGGTATCTTCCGAAACGCAAAATGCCGGAAATGCTTGATATTCCAAGCAATTCCGACATTTGCGAAGTGGTGCCAAGATAATCAGAAAATCGGTAGAACTTTTCATCAAGATAAAAGGCCCTGCCCGCACCTACCCAGCATCATCGTAATAGGCTTTGAAAGAAAGGTGCTGGATGGCGGAGGCCAAGAGCGATTATTTGGATAATGATGAGTCCCAAAAGAAGTCTAAAATAGGTGAGCAGCGAAGCTGGCTGGAAATATTTTGTAGAGTGGTGTATAGAAATTTGGAAATGAAAATCATAGAAATATTAACATTATTATTAGTGCAGTAGGGGCATGTGCCTGGATTCCTAAATTAATTGAAACCGTTATTTTCCATCGCACAAAGCTCAGTGCCAAAATTCTTGATATTCAATCTATTAAAAATTTCCAAGCAAATGTTATAAATAGCCAAGGAAATCCAGAGATGATAGAAGGCCTGCTGGTTATCCTAATGCTTGAATTTCACTATTCAAATTCATCCCAAGTAGCATTCCAGTTTTGGAAGTGCGATATACGTATGGCATTAAAAGATGATAATCAACTTGTTGATGCTGTTATTGTTAATAATGTAAATTTTAGGAATTCCCATAAAACGAGGTACTCACAGGAATTCATACCTATGAGACTTGATTTTCCATCCCGCTATAATATTAATATAAATACAAGTATTATCAATACCAACAGCCTGAAAAATGTGAACGGAGTATTAGAAACCGATCAAAATATAAGAATTATTCCATGCTTGTTACAGCGAGATAGCAAACCACACCCAATCAAAATAAACGATATAAATACTATACAAGTTACTCTTTATAATAAGGAGAAAAAAGGGAAAAAGGTTACTGTTCTAGGAATTGATTACGATCTTCCCCAAAAAGGACTTATAGCATCGTTTGCAAGAGAAAGTGGCACTAATTTGGAAACCGTCAAACCCGGCGGCGCTTTCCAAAACGTGGATGACAAGGGGGAATTATCCCCATGACAGCGGATAGTATCGTGGAGTCTCGAAAGCTGGAAGATATGATCCGAGACTGGGGAGACAGTTATGGAGAAAAGTTTACAGACACTGAACCGTCAGGAGAAAACCGCTGTTTGGAGCGAAGGATTGCGGCCTGCTACAGCAGCCTTGGTGTGATCCGGGAGAGACTATCCCGAACTTTGTGAAAACCTCCTGCGTGGTGTAGAATGGAAGCACCGCGCAGGAGGTTATATTTCTGCTAGACTAGATGCTGTTCCAGCCAGTGCAGCACGTCCTGGCAGACCTCTTCCCGGTTAAGCTCATTGAGCATCTCGTGACGGCCATCGTGGTACAGCTTTACCGTTACATCCTTCACGCCCGCTTTTCGGAACCAGCCCGCCACCTTCTGCACGCCTTTGCCTGAGGCCCCCACCGGGTCCTTGTCGCCGGAGAAGAAGTACACCGGAGTGTCCGGGTCCATGTTAGCCAGATTTTCCGGCCTGGCCAGCAGCTGGAGTCCCACCATCATGTCGTGGAACATGCTCACTGTAGGGAGAAACCGGCACAGGGGGTCGGCGCAGTAGGCGTCCACCACCGCCGGGTCCCGGGAAATCCAGTCTGCCCCGGTGCGGTTGGGCTTGAACTGCTTGTTGTATGCCCCCACGGACAGAGCGTTGAGCAGCCTGCTATGGGCTCTGGGACCGGAGAGGCGGGTAAACAGGGCGGAAAGAATCCGCCCCGCCGCCACGGTCAGGGGCGGCTCCTGTCCGGTGCCGGACAGAATGGCGCCATCTGCCGCGCCCGGCCAGAAGATCAGGAATCCACGGGCCACGAAGGAACCCATGGAGTGTCCCATGAGGAAATAGGGCAGTTCCGGGTAGGTCTGACTGGAGCGCAGAAACAGCGCATGAGTATCCTCCAGGACATACCTCCACCCGTCCCGGTCGGCAAACCAACCGTATTCCGAGGCGTCTTGGGCGGTGCCGCCGTGACCCAGGTGGTCATGGCCCACCACTGCAAAGCCCTGCTCCGCCAGAAAGCGGGCAAAGCTATCGTAACGGCCCATGTGTTCGGAGATGCCGTGGACCAGCTGCACCACCCCACGGGGCGACCCCTCCGGACGCCACCATACGGCTGATACCTGATGGACGCCGTCGCTGGAAGAAAAGGTAAAAACCTCTTTGGAAACCATGGAAATGCGCCTCCGTCTGTGGTAAAATAACAAAGATATATGGTTAGTTTATTCCAAAGGCCCAACGTCCGTCAATAGAAAGGAAGATCGCCGTGAACGCCGTTGACCGTTTTCTGAAGTATGTCTCATATGATACCCAGTCGGACGAGCATAGTGATACCTTTCCTTCCAGCGGGAAGCAGAAAATTCTGGGTGCGGCCCTGGCGGAGGAGCTGAACCAGATGGGATTGCACAATGCCCACCTGGACGAGTACGGCTATGTGTATGGCTGGCTGCCCGCCTCCGCCGGCTGCGAAGGGGTACCCTGTGTGGGACTGATTGCCCATATGGATACCTCGCCCTCCGCCCCCGGCGCCGGTGTGAAGCCCCGGATTGTCCGGTACCAGGGGGGCGACTTGGTGCTCAACCAGGAGAAGAACATTGTCATGCGGGCGGCAGACTTTGAGAGCCTGGCCAGGTATGTGGGTCAGGAACTCATCGTCACCGACGGTACCACCTTGCTGGGGGCAGACGACAAGGCGGGAGTGGCGGAGATTTTTGCCGCCGTGGATTATCTAATGGCCCACCCGGAGATTTCCCATGGCCGAATTGCGGTGTGCATTACTCCCGACGAGGAGGTGGGAGGCGGCACCGACCATTTTGATGTCCCCGGGTTCGGCGCCGCGGTAGCCTACACGGTGGACGGCGGAGAGCTGGGGGAGCTGGAGTATGAGAACTTCAATGCCGCCAGCGGCACCGTCACCATCCACGGGGTGAACATCCACCCAGGCTCCGCCAAGAACAAGATGAAAAATGCTCTGCTCATCGGTCTGGAGCTGGCGGACATGATGCCCCCGGCGGAGACTCCCTCCCACACCGAGGGACGGGAGGGCTTCTATCACCTGAGCGAGATGCACGGGGATGAGACCCTGACCCGGCTGGAGTACATCATCCGGGACCACGACATGGAAAAGTTCCTGGCCAGGAAGGCATACCTGGAGCGGGTGGGGGAGTACCTCAACGCCAAATATGGCGCCGGCACAGTAGAAGTGGCGCTGAAAGACAGTTACTACAATATGAAAGAGCAGATTGAACCCCACATGTACCTCGTCCACCGGGCCAGGGCAGCCATGGAGGCCGCCGGGGTAACGCCGATAGAGATACCCATTCGGGGCGGCACCGATGGGGCCAGGCTCAGTTATATGGGCCTGCCCTGCCCCAACCTGTGTACCGGAGGATTGAACTTCCACGGCGTCCACGAGTATATTCCGGTGGCCGCCCTGGAGAAGATGACCCAGGTGTTGGTCCATCTGGTGACAGCCCAATAAACGGAAAAACGTGCTGCGGGGCCGCTCCCTTTTGGGAGCGGCCCCGGCTGTTAAAGAATCATCTCAGCGAATTTGAACAGCAGCTTAGCCCCATAGAAAATCATGACGGCACCGCACACCAGATTGATGACGCGGAGAATCTTGTCGTTGAATCGGGCGGAGAAGCAGGAAATCAGAATGGTGATACCCAAAAACCACACCACCGATGCGGTGGAGGATCCCAGAATCAGCTGGGAGCTTACTGCGCCCGGATTGTCCGCGTGGAAGCCGCCGAACAGCGCCGTGCCGTCGATGAGGGCCTGGGGATTGAACCAGGTGACCACGCAGGCCTTGGCCGCAACCCGGGTCAGGGGCATTTCTACCTCCACGCTGTGGTCCATGGTGGGCCTGTCCTTCAGCAGACCTATGCCAATCCAGATGACAATGAGGCCTCCCGCCAGCAGAATCACCAGCTGCAGCCAGGTGAACCGGTTCATCAGAGCGCCTACGCCGAAGAAACAGGTCAGAGCCAGGGAAATATCAAAAAAGATGACGATAAGGGCGGTGAGAATGGCCTTGTGCCGGGGCCGGGTGAGGGCGGTGTTGATGACGAACAGATTCTGCATGCCGATGGGGGCCACATAGGCCAGCCCCAGAATGAGACCCTGAAAGTAGGGGGGCAGAAATTGAAATTCAAACGGCATAAGCCAATCCTCCCAAAAAATGCTTTTCTTTTTTCCAACCTGGTAGTATTATAAGACCTAACAAACTAACGTGCAAGAACGCAGAATTTTCATACCAGGTAAGGAGGAACTGACCATGCAGCCCACCCATGACAACTGCCCCTGCATGGAGGCCTGCCCCCTGAACCGGGCTCTGGCCCTCATTGGGGGCAAGTGGAAGATGCAGATTCTCTGCGCCCTGTCCAACAACGGTCCCACCCGGTACAACCAGCTGAAAAAGACCCTGGACGGGGTGTCCAACACAGTGCTGGCCAACGCTCTGCGAGAGTTGGAAGAGGACAGATTGGTGACCCGGCGGGAGTATCTGGAGGTGCCGGTACGGGTGGAGTATGCCATTACCGAGTCCTGCCGGCGGCTCATTCCCATCCTGGATGAACTGGGGAACTGGAGCATGAGCCTGTAAAGGCAAAAAAAGACCACGGGCGGAGCCCGCGGCACAGGTTAATCGTGATGAGACATGCGGAACTTCAGCTTGTTCCAGAAGGTGTCCTTCTCATAGCCCTTGGATACCCGGAACTTCCACTCGGCGTCCCTGGCCCGCTTCCGGCAGGCCCGCTCCTCTCCGCTCATCCGGTCCTCGGGGGGCAGGTTCTGACTCAGCTTAATCTGCAAACCGGCAAATCCAAACATAGGGTACTCCTTTCCAGTCGGCTGAAGCAGGGGCTCCTTCTGCATGTATCATACCAAAGCGCTGCGAGATTGTCAATCCGCCTGATTGGGGCAAAAACGCCGGTTTCCGGCGGTTAGGAGAAGTTTTATGGCAAAAACACTGGTTCTGGCGGAAAAACCTTCGGTGGGCCGGGAATTGGCCCGGGTGCTGGGATGCAGGAAAGCGGGAGAGGGCTGCCTGGAGGGGGAGAAGTATATCGTCACCTGGGCTCTGGGCCACCTGGTGGAGCTGGCACCCCCGGAGGACTACGACAAGGCGTGGGCCAAGTGGGACATGCTTACCCTGCCCATGCTGCCGGAAAAGATGAAAACGGTGGTTATCCCCCAGACCGGGCGGCAGTTCCGGGCGGTGCAGGCCCTGATGCGCCGGGGGGACGTGTCCGATTTGGTTATCGCCACCGACGCCGGCCGGGAGGGAGAGCTGGTGGCCAGGTGGATTATGGAGAAGGCGGGGTGGAAGCGCCCGGCCAAACGGCTGTGGATTTCCTCCCAGACCGACAGGGCCATTCGGGAGGGCTTTGCCCACCTGAGTCCCGCCGAAGCGTACGACAACCTTTTCCGCTCCGCCCGGGCGCGGAGTGTGGCCGACTGGGTGGTGGGCCTCAACGTCACCCGGGCGCTCACCTGCAAGCACAACGCCCAGCTCTCCGCCGGGCGGGTGCAGACCCCCACCCTGGCCCTTATCGTGGACCGGGAGGAGGAGATCCGCTCCTTCCAGCCCCGTGACTTCTGGACGGTGCAGGCGGGGTTTGACGGCTTCACCGCCACCTGGCGGGACGCCAAGGGCCAGGCCCGCACTTTTGACAGGGAGAAAGCGGAGGGCCTTGCCGCCGCCCTGACAGGTGGCATGGGGACGCTGGTGGAGGTAAAAAAGACCCGGAAACAGACCCCGCCCCCCGCGGCCTATGACCTGACCGAGCTGCAGCGGGACGCCAACAAGAAGTACGCCTATTCCGCCAAGGAGACCCTGTCCATCATGCAGAACCTGTACGAGGTCCACAAGCTGCTCACCTATCCCCGCACCGATTCCCGCTACATCTCCCAGGATGTGGTGGCCACCCTGCCCGAGCGGCTGCGCAGCGTGCTGGTGGAGGAGTACAAGCCCCTAGCCCAGCAGATTCTGCTGACCCGCCCCCTCCAGACCCGCTATCTGGTAAACGACGCCAAGGTGAGCGACCACCATGCCATTATTCCCACCGAGGAGCAGCCCCAGCTTTGGCGGCTGTCCGGCCCGGAGCGGAATATTTACGATTTGGTGGTGCGCCGGTTTTTGGCGGTGCTGCTGCCCCCCTTCCAATACGAGGAGGTTACCCTGAAGGTGAGGGTGGGCAATGAAGTCCTCCACGCCAAGGGGAAGATCGTGAAGGAGCAGGGGTGGAAGGCGGCCTACGACCGCTCCTTCGCCCTGGAGGAAGAGGAGTCCGATGAGGAGGAGCGGGACCAGACCCTGCCCGAGCTGCGGCAGGGAGATAAGCTGCCCGTCCGCTGGGCCAAAGCCCGGACGGGCCAGACCTCGCCCCCCAAGCGGTACACCGAGGCCACCCTCCTCACCGCCATGGAGCACCCCGCCGCCCAGGTCCAGGACAGGGAGCAGGGCCGGATTCTGGAGGAGACCGGCGGACTGGGTACCCCCGCCACCCGGGCGGACATCATCGAAAAGCTGTTCTCCGCCTTTTACATCGAGCGGCGGGGGAAGGAGCTGTGGCCCACCTCCAAGGGCATCCAGGTGGTGGCCCTGGCCCCCGCGGACTTGCGCTCGGCCGCCCTCACCGCCCGCTGGGAGAAGCGGCTGGGGGACATTGCCCAGGGGAAGGAACGGGAGGATGCCTTTGTGGAGGAAATGCGGAGCTTTGCCTCCAGCCTGGTGAGCCAGGTGAAGGCCAGCGACGCCACCTACCGCCACGACAACCAGACCCGCTCCCCCTGTCCCGACTGCGGCAAGTATCTGCTGCGGGTGAAAACCAAGCGGGGGGAGATGCTGGTATGCCCCGACCGGGAGTGCGGTTACCGCCGCAGCGTCAAGCAGATTACCAACGCCCGCTGTCCCAATTGCCACAAGAAAATGGAACTGCGGGGGGAGGGGGACAAGCAGATGTTTGCCTGTGTGTGCGGCTACCGGGAGAAGCTCAGCGATTTCAAGCAGCGTCGTTCGGAGAAATCGGCGGGCAAGGGGGACGTGCGCCGCTATTTGCAGCAGCAGGCGCAGAATGAGGAGAAGGGAAGCTCCGCCATGGCGGAACAGCTGAAAAAATGGCTGGAGCAGAACCAATAAAACGAGAGAGAAAAGAGGAGACACTGTGAACGCGATCATCAACTTCATCAACTGGCTGGACGGTTACATCTGGGGATTGCCCATGATTATCCTGCTGCTGGGTACCCACTTGTTTATGACGGTGCGTACCGGGTTTATCCAGCGCAAGACCTGGACGGGCATCAAGCTGTCGGTGACCCGTGACCCGGAGGCCCCCGGCGACGTGAGCCAGTTCCAGGCCCTTACCACCGCTCTGGCTTCCACCATCGGCACCGGCAACATCATCGGCGTGGGTACCGCCATCTATCTGGGCGGCCCCGGGGCGGTGTTCTGGTGCTGGATTGCCGGTGTGTTCGGCATTGCCACCAAATACGCCGAATCCCTCATTGCCGTCAAGTACCGGGTGCGCACCCCCGACGGCAAGATGCAGGGCGGCGCCATGTATGCCCTGGAGCGGGGACTGAACATGAAGTGGCTGGGTGTGCTTTTTGCCGCTCTGGCCACTCTGGCCTCCTTCGGCATCGGATGCGGCACCCAGATCAACGCCATTGCCGAGGTAATTGAAAACAACGTGCCTTGGGGTATCCCCCCCATTGCCGTCGGCGTGGTGGGCGGTATTCT
>NZ_CALXFV010000094.1 GCF_944387675.1 uncultured Flavonifractor sp.
TGGATGAGGGCGGCGTTCTTGATGGCGTCAAAAATATCCTCCATGGAGTCGGCCACCGGCAGCACAAAGCAGGCGGACAACTGCCCCAGAGGCCGACCGGCGTTCATCAGGGTGGGGGAATTGGGCAGGAAGTCCAGGTTGGTCATCATCTCGTAAAAGACCTTGGCGGTGGACACCACGTCGGCCTTTGGGTCGAAGTGCCGGTCCCCCTCCGCGATGGCGTTGGCCACCCGGCGGAACAGCCCTTCCACCGTCTCAGTGGGGTTCCCCTGCTCGTCCCGGGCCAGGTAGCGCCGCTCCAGCACCGCCTTGGCATTTTCAGATATGGGCATGTGTTTCTCTCCTCCCGGTTTTCTATATAGCACAAGATATTGTATCACATATATGGTCCTTGTCAACATTTAGTTTCTTGCTTGGGTACACCATTCTTGGTATAATAGGCCTCACAGAATGAAACTTCGGTGTTTCCCAGGTTGGGAGGGGAATCCTATGGAAGACTGGCGGGGCAGAGGCTCGGGACGGCCGGACCCGGGTGTACTGCGGATCCACTGCCAATATTTTTCCCGGCTGGGCTGGGCGCTGTTTGCGCTGATGATGTCCATGCTGGCCGTGCAGGTGCTGGCCGGGGTGCCTGTGGGAATACTGGCGCCCTGGCTGCTGGGTGAGCCTGTATTTCTGTGGGCGCTCTCCGTCCTGTCGGTTTACGGAGTGGGTCTGCCGGCCTTCTGTCTGGTGCTGCGGGGGACCGCCTCCGCCCGTCCGGCCCAGGCCCGGCCCTTGGGGCTTGCCCGGTTTTTGCAGGTCTATGTGATTTGCCTGTGCGCCATGTACCTGGCAAACTACTTCACCCTGACCCTCACCGAGCTGATTGGCCTGCTGCGGGGGAAGGCGGTGAGCAATCCGGTGGAGCAGATGGAGGCCTATCCCGAACTGCTCAATCTGCTGCTGGGGTGTGTCATCGCCCCGGTGTCGGAGGAGCTGATGTTTCGCCGGCTGTTGCTGGACCGGCTGCGGCCCTACGGGGACAAGTTTGCGGTACTGGCCTCCGCCCTGTGCTTCGGATTGTTCCACGGCAATCTGAATCAGCTGTTTTACGCCGTCGCCATCGGCCTGGTGCTGGGCTATGTGGCCCTGCGCACCGGACGGATCTGGCAGAGCACTCTGCTCCACGCCATGCTCAATTTCATCTCCGTAGGCCTGCTCCCCCTGCTGGAACCGCTGGGAGATACGGGAATGAACCTGCTGGCGGCCTTGGTGCTGGGGGCCATTGTATTGGGCCTTGTCTTCTTCATCACCCTGCGGCGGGAGCTGCGGTTTGCCCCCGGTACCGTCTCGCTGAGCGGAGGCTGGACCTGGCGGCTGTTTTTTGAAAATCCCGGGGTGCTCTGCTTCTGTCTGCTCTCTCTGGCTCTGTGCGCCTCCTACCTGCTCTGAAATGCCGGTTGATTTCCCCGGGGGTTTCCTGTAAAATGAGCTATGCCGAGATTTTAGAGAAAAGGGGGTATCCTTCCAGATGAAGGTGCTCTATCTGCTCAATTTTGCCGGCAAGGCCGGTACCGAGCGGTATGTGGAGACCCTGGTGCGCTACCTGTCCCAGGACGGGCTGGTGCAGCCCTTTTTCGCCTATCACGAGGGGGGACTGCTGGTGGAGCGCCTGGAGGAGCTGGGCGTACCCTGCCGCCGGGTGGAGATGCGCCGCCGCTTTGACAAGAAGGCCGCCAAAGAGCTGGCCGCCCTGTGCGCGGAGTGGGACATTGAGCTAATCCACTGCCACTACCTGCGGGAGCACTATACCGCCCTGCTGGCCAAAAAGTACAACAAAAAGCTCCGGGTGGTATACACCAACCACTTTATCCTGGCCAACGACATGGTCACCCGCCTGTCCAACCGGGTGATGGACAAGCGGCAGGACCAGATGATCGCCGTGTGCAACAAGGGGAAGGAACAACTCATCGCCAACGGCTGGAGCGGGGAGCGGATCCAGGTGATCTTCAACGCGGTGGACCCGGCGGCCTGGGCGGGAGACCGGTCGGAATCCACCCTCCGCTCCGAACTGGACCTGCCGGAGGACCGGTTTGTGATGCTGTGCGCCTCCCGGTTTGCCGACGACAAGGGCCACAAGTACCTCATCGACTCGGTGAAGCGGCTGACCCAGCTGACGGCGGTTCCCTTCACCCTGGTGCTGGCGGGGGACGGCCCCCTGCTGGAGCCGACCCAGGCCCAGGTGAAGGAGCTGGGTCTGGCGGAGCTGGTGAAGTTTATCGGCTTCCGCAAAGACATCAAGAACCTGTACAAGGGCGCCGATTTGTACGTCAACTCCTCTCAGCACGAGGCCCTGTCCTTCCTGATCATTGAGGCCATGGCCGCCGGCCTGCCGGTGATTGCCACCGACATGGGGGGCAATCCGGACATCGTCAATGATGAGGCGGGCTGCGGCATGCTGGTGGAATACGACAATCCCGACTCTATGGCGGTGGCCATGAAGTGCTTCCTGGAGGACCCGGCCTTTACGGCCAAGTGCCGGGAAAATGCCCTGCGGACCATTGAGGAGAAGTTTGAGGTCCACAAAATGGCCCGGGCCACCTACGGCGTCTATGAAAAGGCGCTCCACGACTGATACCAAGGAGTAAAATAGCTGATGTCAATTACGGAAAGTAGCGTTTTTCTGCGGATACTTCTGGCCGTCTGGTTGGGACTGAAGCGTGCGGCGGTCAACAGCGGCGCCAACCGCCTGTGCCGGGGGCTGGAGGGGGGCGTCCGACGCCTGCTGTCGGGCAGTGTGCTGTGGCGCTTTGCCTGGCGGGAGGGCGTGGTATCCCGCGTCTGGCCGGAAAGCCTGTCCTGCCGGCTGTTTACCGCTGTGGTCAACATCCCCTGCGCCGTGGTCAAGGTGCTGTACAAGGCAGGCCGGCGGGTGTGGGAGGACAGCCTGTTCTGCCGCCTGCTCACCGCCCTGGGCGGGACCACATACTTCTTCCTGGGCCTGTTTATGCTGGGGATGCTGATGGCCCCCCACAGCCTGTGGAACAATGTCTATGGTCTGATGGGGGCGGCGGCCCTCACCGCCCTTTTTGTGGTGGGCAGCGCCTCCCACCGGCAGTACCGGCTGGAACTGGACACCCTGGGACCGTATATGAGCATTTACATGGCCTTCATCTGTCTGGCGCTGGCGGGTTCCCTGTCCACCCACATGTCCCTGCGGTTCTTCGCCTTCCACCTTACCGGCTTTTTGCTGGTGCTGGTGGTGGTGAGTGCGGTACACAAATACGAGCAACTCCAGCTTATGGTGTCCCTGGCGGTGCTGGGTCTGTCTGTGGCCGCCCTGTACGGCTGCTATCAGGGCTATATCGGGGTGGAGGTGATTCCCTCCCAGCAGGATATGGTGGTCAACGCCGGGATGCCGGGCCGGGTCTACTCCTTCTTTGACAACCCCAACAACTTTGCCGAGCAGCTGGAGATGCTCCTTCCTCTGGAGCTGGCGCTCTTCCTCAACTGCCGCTGGCGGGGGAAGGTGCTCAGTCTGCTGGCCTTCTGCCTGGGGGTGGCGGCCATCGGTTTCACCTACGGCCGGGCCAGCTGGATCGGCCTGGCTTTCGCTGTGGTGGTCTTTGTGGCCCTGCTGGACTGGCGGTGGCTGCCGGCTCTGCTGGTGCTGGGCCTGGCCGCCGTTCCCTTCCTGCCAGAGACCATTTACAACCGGATCCTCACCATCACCAACACGGAGGACTCCTCCACCCAGTACCGCTTTGCCATCTACGACACCACCGCCAACCTGATGCGGGACTACTGGCACCGGGGAGTGGGTCTGGGCAGCGACATTATGAAAAAGGTCTTTCAGACCTATCCCACCAACTTTGACGGTTCCTATCCCATCCATACCCACAACAATTATTTGCAGATGTGGGGAGAGACGGGGATCTGGGGCATCCTGTCCTTCCTGGGCCTGCTGTTCTGGCAGCTGAAGAAGGGGATCAAGGCCCTCCGCCGCACCTCCGATCCCAGGGTGGGTCGGATGCTGGCCGCCGCCGTGGGTGCTTTCTGCGGCATCATGGTTATCGGTGTGGCGGAGTACACCTGGTTTTATCCCCGGAATATGTTCACCTACTGGTTCCTGTTCGGGATCATCGCCGCCTGCGTCAAGCTGGTGCGGGCGGAAAAGCCCGCCAAGGCCTGAGACAAGTCCTGGGCATCCTGCCCAGGGTCGAGAAAGGCAGGGCTGGCGCAAGAGAGAAACAAGTTTTGCACCGGGAAAATCCCCCGGCAGAGTTTCGCCGCCTGCGGGCGCGAACTCTGCCGGGCTTTTTCGACAGCCTCTGGCCCAGCTTCCTTAAGGAAGCTGGGCCAGTTTGGGCCTTTGACGCGGAGCGCCGCCCTGTCAGGAGGCCGCCGCAGCCTCCTCCAGGTCGGCCTGGGTGAGCGCCATCAGCGTCTCCTTGTCCGGGTGGTCCAGGGCGGCCACCCGGTCGGCCTGGCGGGCCACCGCCCGCTCGAAGAGATTGCGCACGTCCCGGGCATTTCCGAAGTTCTCATCCCGGCTCTCGTACAGGGTCCGGAGCAGACCGGCGGCGTAGGCCGCGCCGCGCTCATCCAGGGTATAGCCGTTCTTTTCGCACATGGAGCGGAAGATTTCCATCAACTCCTCCCCGGTGTAATCGTCAAAGTAGAAATATTTGTTGAACCGGCTTTCCAGACCGGGATTGGCGTGGATAAACCGGTCCATCAGCCCGGTGTACCCCGCCACAATGACCACCAGATCCGCCCGGTGGTCCTCCATACCCTTGAGCAGGGTCTCAATGGCCTCCCGGCCAAAGTCATTGGGGCTGTCCTGGCTGGCCAGGGCGTAGGCCTCGTCAATGAACAGCACGCCCCCCAGAGCCTTTTGGATGACCTCTCCGGTTTTGATGGCGGTCTGCCCCACAAATCCGGCCACCAGGCCGGAGCGGTCCACCTCCACCAGCTGGCCCTTGGACAGCACCCCCATGGCCCGGTAGATCTGGGCCAGCAACCGGGCCACGGTGGTCTTGCCGGTGCCGGGATTGCCCATAAACACCAGGTGGAGGCTCATGGGCGGCACGGGCAGGCCGTGCTCCTGCCGGAGCTTGCGCACCTTCACCAGGTTGATGAGGCTCTTCACATCCGCCTTCACCTTCTCCAGCCCGCACAGCCCGTCCAGCTGGTCCAGCAGCTCCTCCAGAGTGGGGGTGGGAGGAGCCTGCTCCGCCGCCACCTGAGCCGCTCCAGAGGACGCCTGCTCCGCCGGAGCGGGCCGGGTGACGAAATCCGCTACATCCAGCGGCGCCTTTCCCCCGGGCAGCCCGTCCCGGTCACACAGGGTGGACAGACTGTCGGCACAGGCGTTCACAAAGCCCGCCTCCCCCTCGCTGACCTGGTCATCCACCGCGGCGAAAAGGAGCAGCATCAGGGTGGTCAGGTCGATAAACCGCCTTGCCAGACCGCTGCCGGATACCTTGTCGCAGGCCCGCATCCGGGCAAAGAAATCGGGCGCCCTGAAGCCGGGATAGTCCAGCACCGCCCCAGACAGCTCCCAGAACAAGATGGAGGGGACCGGATTGCCCTTGGTGTAGATGGCGTTGTAATACTCCACGTGGCGGGGAGAGAGGGACCCGCCGTCCTTCTGCCACACCCCCAGGGCGCAAGCCCGGAAAAACACGTCTGCCTCCTGGGTGAATTTCACCCGTAGGGCGGCGTCGGAGATCTGCCGCCGGAAAGCGGACACCCCGTCGCTGTACTGCCTGTGTACCTCCGCGGCGCTGATGGAGCTTTTCATCCCGCCACACCTCCATGCTGTTTCTGCTCAGTATTATATCCGATTGCCGGTGATAACGCAAGGCGAGGGGAAGTTGACATAAATATTAAAAAACATTTACATTTTTACACCCGCCGTTGACGGATAGCCGCCTGCCGTTGTAAAATAACTTAAGAATGTCGATTGGAGGGATTTCCCATGGCATCCAAGCGAAGCAGAGACGACCGGCCCAAGATGATTCACTGTGAATACTGCGGGGAGGACTACTCCTCTACTTATAAGCACTGCCCCTTTTGCGACGAGATGGAACAGCAGGACTATGACGACCAAGGGGCGTATGAGGATGAGGCCCCCCGTCCTCGCGGCGGTAAGCGGTTAGTTACCAATACCCGGGGGGGCGGCTACGGCGGCAGCCCGTCGCCCCTGCGGATTGTGGGGATCGTCATCTCCCTGGCTCTGATCATCGCGGCGGTGATTATTGTGGTCTCCATCATCATGCCCCTGGTGAGCAAGGGCCATGCCGAGCCCGGCACCTCCCTGCCGCCGGAGGACTCCGCCCCGGTGGTGGAGTCGGAGACGCCCGGGCCGGTGGATTCCGAGCCTCCGGCGGTGGAGAGTCCTGAGAACACCGTTCCCGCCGACCAGACGGCCACCGGATTCACCCTGGATCAGAAAGAGTTCTCCTTCTCTGACCGCTATCCAGATCCCATCACCGTCAAGGTGACCTTTATCCCCGCCGGCACCACCGGCACCATCACCTGGACCAGCAGCGCCCCCACCGTTGTGGCGGTGGATGAGAACGGTGTGGTAAGCCACGGCACCGTGCGGGGCAGCGCCACCATCACCGCCTCCATGCCCGGCGCCGCGGACCAGACCATCCTGGTTTACAATCAGGTCACCAGCGCCGGCAGCGGGAGCGCCACCGGCGCCGGAAGCAGCACCGGCGGGTCCACCGGTACCCTGTCCCTGAATAAAACGGACTTCACCTTCTCGGCCCTGAACAACCCCGCGGTGCAGATGAAGGTAAGCGGGACTTCCTCCACCCCCACCTGGTCCATCGGCAATACCGCCGTGGCCACCATCTCCGCAGACGGGGTGGTGAAGCCGGTGGGCTCCGGCACCACCACCATTACCTGCACGGTGGACGGGCAGACCCTGACGTGTATTGTCCGCTGCGCCTTCTGACAAATGGAACAGACACGGAGGCTGTGGAAAAAGCGGCCAGCCGCGTTTTCCACAGCCTCCGCCCGGCCTTCCCCTTGGGAAGGCCGGTTTTTTTGCAGAAAGGCCGAGGAAGTCATTGACAAGTTCATCTATATCATGTAGACTAAAATTGATCTACGTGATGTAGATGAAAGGGGGAATGCCATATGCCGACCATGGGAACGCTGGAATCCCGCTTTGCGGACATGATCTGGCGGAATGAGCCGATGGCGTCCAGAGACCTCATCAAAATGGCGGAGAAGGAGCTGGGCTGGAAGTCGACCACCTCTTACACGGTTCTGAAGCGGCTGTGCCAGCGGGGCATCTTTCAACTCCAGGACAAAACGGTGACCTCGCTGATCTCCCGGGAGGATTTTTACGGGATGCGGAGCGAGCAGTTTGTGAGGGAGACCTTCGGCGGTTCCCTCCCGGCCTTTGTCGCCGCCTTTGGCCAGCGGAACAAGTTGTCGGAAGAGGAGGCGGAGGAGCTGAAACGGCTCATTGACGGGATGCGGAGGTGAGACGATGTCCTTTTATACCTTTTTGCCAAAGCTGATAAACATGAGCTTAACGGCCAGCGTGGCCATCGTGTTTGTCCTGCTCCTGCGGCGTTTGCTGCGGAGAGCGCCCAGGGCGATCTCCTATGCCCTGTGGAGCGTAGTGCTCTTCCGTCTGCTCTGCCCGGTCGCCATCCCGTCCGGCCTTTCCCTGTTCGGCCTGCTGGATGCACCGGTCGCCCCGGACGGCACCATAGCATATGTCCCGCCCGATATTGTCCACATGGAAGATCCGTCGGTAGCTCTCCCCGTGCCGGGCATTGGAGAGGCCATCACCGAAACGCTGCCCCAGGGGGAGGAACAGCTTGTGGCCGACCCCCTGGAAGCGCCGGTGGCGGCTGCCACCTTTGTCTGGATGGCCGGAGTCCTGGCAATGGCAGGATATGCGTTGGTGTCCTATGCGAGACTCCTTCGAAAGCTGGTCACGGCCTCGCCCCTCCGGGATAACATCTTTCTGTCGGACGAGATTGCCTCCCCCTTTGTCCTGGGCCTGTTCCGCCCCAAAATCTACGTTCCCTCCTCGCTGAGCGAACAGGAGTGGCCCTACATTATCCTCCACGAACAGCACCACATCCACCGCTTGGACCATCTTGTGAAGGCGGTGGCTTTCGCGGCACTCTGCATCCACTGGTTCAATCCCCTGGTGTGGCTGGCCTTTTTTGCGGCGGGCAGGGATATGGAGCTGAGCTGCGACGAGGCTGTGGTCAGGAAACTGGGAGACGGCGTACGGGCGGATTACAGCGCGTCTCTCCTGAGTCTGGCCACCGGCCGGCGAATCATAGCCGGGATGCCCCTGGCTTTTGGAGAGGGGGACACGAAGCGCCGCATCCGCAACCTGGCAAATTGGAAAAGCCCCGCGGTCTGGGTCGTGCTGGCGGCGGTTCTTTCCTGTATTGGCCTGGCGGTGGTTCTTTTAACAAATCCGCCCCAAAATCAAGCGACGGCTTCTGAACGAGAGCAGATTCCTTCTGTAGAGTTTTTTGATACAGAAAACCTGTCTTTGCTGGAATCGCTGGAACACCGCTTCGCATCAGAGGGCGAAAAGGCCACCATTGAGCTCTACACCTCTGCACAAGTCGCATCGGACGGGCTGATGGGCTGGGATTC
>NZ_CALXFV010000095.1 GCF_944387675.1 uncultured Flavonifractor sp.
CCCAGCTCCGCCAGCTCCCAGCCCTGATCCGCCAGCTCATCCAGCTCCGCCTGGGCGGCTTTCACGTCCTCGGCGGTGTAGCGGAACCACCGGGTCATCTTATCTTTCACGCTCCATCCTCCTCCAGCCGGGCCAGAATACCGTCCAGCCACTGCCCGTCCAGCGGCCCCATGTTGGTCTCTACCCACAAAACCACGCTGCCCCGGCGGATGAGCCACACATCCCCCGCAGCCCCCTCCGGATAGTTGCCGCCGGATATGCCGTACCGCTCCAGCCACACATTCTCATAGCCAGGCACCTCCTTCTGGTTGGCGGTACCCAGTTCTTTCCGGTACTGCTCCGTTACCCAATCGGCCAGCCAGTCCCAGGGCAGCGCCCATGCCTCGCTCTCCGCATAGCCGTAGGCGAAGCCGCCCTCCGTCATGGTCCCGACCTCATACCATTCCGTCCGGGCGGACAGGAGGGTGGCGTGGGTCTCCAGCCGCTCCACATCGGTCCGCTCCGGCAGGAGCCGCCCATCCGCCAGAGGCGGTCTGACACACACCAGCCCCGCCACCCCGGACAGGGGCAGCAGCCGCAGCACCAGCAGCACCGCCACACAGACCAGGGTACCCTTGGCATACCGGCGCTTACGCTGGTACTCCATCAGCATGGGGTCCCTGCCCAGTACGATCAGGCAGCCGATGGCCGTACCGATGATCCATCCCAGATTCACTTCCTTTGCCATGGTGTCCAGCAGGAAAGCCAGCACCAGGGGGATCAGGAGCAGATTCCCCGCCAGGGTACACAGCCGGGCTGCCAGGGTACTGCCCGGCCCCGGTACCGGGAAGGACTCCTCCCGGGCAATGGCCCGCTTCCATTGGCCCAGCCGCAGCAGCAGCCTTCCCGACCACAGCACCCCGCCCGGCAGAAGCAGGGGCAGCAGCAGGAAGAGCATAGCCCCTGTGTTGGTATCCGTGAAAAAGGTGGCCAAAAAGCGCCAGTCCAGCGCCCCCGGCTTCCAAGCCGCCGCCACGCCCAGCAGCAGCGCCAGCACCGCCAGAATGCCCCCCGTGGTCCCCCAGCCGATGGTCATTCGCCGCAGGGCCTTTTTCCGGAACCGCCGGTACTCCAATTCCCCGTCGGTCTGGATGGGGGCCGTCCCCGCCGGGGCCTCGTAGAGGTTCCAGTAGCTGAGCTGCCCCACCTGCCGCCAGCCCGCGTCGGCCAGCAGGGTGCGGTAGTCCAGCCCATCCTCCCGGTTGGGGTCGTACCAGTCCAGGCAGTAGCATACCGGCTCCTCCGCCGGGACAAAGGCGGCCAGCAGGTCCAGCCACATCTTTTCCAGCCGCCAACCCTCCGCCGCCCGGCGGTTGAGCATGGCCTCCGCCGCCTTGATATCCATGACGGGATAGGCAAATACCGTCCATTTCCGCTTCATGTCCCTTCCTCCTCCCGCAAAACCGCCTCCATGTCCGCCGCCTGCTGGCGAATGCGCCGGTACTCCTCCCGCAGGGCGCGGTCCCCCTCCGGGGTGAGCTGGTAGTACTTCCGCTTGTCCTCCACCCGGGTGAGGGCGATCAGCTTCTCCCCCTCAAATCGTTCCAGCAAGGCGTACAGGGTACCCGCCCCGATGTTCACCCGACCGTCTGTCAGGGCGGTGATGGCCTGCATGATGCCGTAGCCATGGCGCTCGGTCCGCAGGGCCAACAGAACGTAAAACATCTGCTCCGTCAGGGTCTCCAGCTTTTTACGGGCCATCCTCCTCACCTCCCGGAGTATATCGATGTTCGTTATAATGATACTATATCAATATTCGATATAAGTCAAGCATAAAAAGAGGGGCCGTCTCCGGCTCCTCGTAAAAGTTTATTTGGCCAGCATCTGGAACCACCGGCTCCGCACGCCCTCCGCCCGGAATCCGGCGGAGCGATAGAGAGAAAAGGCTCTTTGATTATCGGTGGCCACCAGCAGGCGGCAGCAGGGATATCCCCGCTCCGCCAGCAGTTCCAGCACCGCGGACAGCAGACTCTTTCCCAGGCCCCTGCCCCGGAAGTCCTTATGGAGGGCGATGCCGTCAATTACCGGCGTCTCCCCCGACAGGTCCAGCTCGTACACTCCCACCGGGACCTGGTCGTGCTGGACGAAGCCGCAGACAAACTCCGGCGAGAGCGCCCGCTCCAGGTCCAGGGGACCGTAGGTGGCGGAGTTGGGCATGTCAAAAAAGCAGGCGTTGTGGAGCGTGAGCCAGGTCCCGCCCCGCCCCCGGGTAAGGGGACACAGCTCCACCTCCTCCTGGTGGGGCGGCAGGGCAGTCAGCTCCCGCTCCATCCACAGCAGATCCCGAGCGTGGACCAGGGAGAAGCCGTCCCACTCTCCCTCAAAAAGAGGGGCCTCCGGGTCGCTGGAGGTGACCAGCAGCTGGGAGGCGCCCAGACCCAGCAGTTCCTCCCTGCCCCGGCTCAGCTGCTCTCCCAGCTCCGCGGTCCTGCACCGGCGGATGGCCAGATACCCCGTCCCCTTGGCCGCAATTTCTCCGGCAAAAATCTCATAGGCAGCTTCCATATCCACCGTCTCTCCTTCCCCATTCCTCCCCCGGCCACTCCGCCGGGTCAGAAGGCCTCATAGACAAACACACCATTTCCGGTGAAAAAGATCAGTACCAGAGCCAGCATGGCGGCGTATACCGCCACACTCACCACCAACTTCACCGTCCACAGGGGGGCGGGCAGAGGGGGTGCCTTTTTCCGGCCCTTGCCCCCCTCCGGGGCGGACATCTGCACCGTCCACTCCGCCAGCTGCCCGGCGGGAGCTCCGGCCAGCAGGGCAAACAGCGGGATCGCCCAGCTGTTGGAAATGGGGTCGGCGGGCAGCACCATGGCCGCCGCCGTTCCCGCCAGCAGCAGGGCATGGGGCAGCAGGCTCCGCCTGGAGGCGGAGCGCACTCCGGCCAGAATACCCCCGGCGGCCAGCAGCAGCACCCCCAGCATATAGCTTTGCAGCAGCGGATGCATCATCGTCTGAACAATCTGGTCCCGAAGGGGGGTTCCCCCGTCCACTCTGGCCCAGCTGTAATCGTAGGAGGCAAACTGCTGCCGCACCCGCTCCGCCATGGCCCGGAGGGACAGCGCTCCCGCCTCCAGCCCCGCCAGGGGTCCAGCGCCGGTGAGCAGCCATACCAGACCGCCCGCCGCCAGCCATGCCAGCAGCAGGGCCGCAGCCAGTACCAACACCCGCCTTCCCATCGCCCCGTCCGTTTTCCGTCCGGGCAGGGTGAGCAGCAGCCAGGCCACCGCTCCCAGCAGAGGCACGGGCAGGCCGGGCTCCAGCGCCAGGCACAGCCCCCAGGCCGCCCCGGCCAGGCCGTGGTTCCAACCTGTTTTGGAAAAGGGGCGGCAGAGCAGCAGCCACAGCCCCGCCAGCAGCAGGGCGGTGTACAGAGGCATGGGGGTGAGCACCCCGGCCGCAAAGAGCAGGGTGGGGCAGAGGGCCAGGATACCCCCGGCCATCAGCCCGGCCAGCCGGGAGCCGGTGAGCTTCTCCCCGATCAGGGCGGTGAGCAGGCAGCCCACCCCGCCCCACACCCCGTTGGTCAGCTGTACCGCCGCCAGGGTGGGACCAAAGAGCCGGAGCACCAGGCTCTCATAGAGGACAAAGGGCAGCCCCTCTGCCAGTCCGGCGCCCTGGGCCAGAGCGCGCCACTCCCCCGCCCCCGCCCGGGACAGCTCCAGGGCCAGGTTCCAGCCGGCGAGGTAGTCCCCGTGGGGCCACACTGTCCACTTCAGGGCAAATACTCCCCGCAAAACCGCCGCTCCCACCGCCAGCAGAACCAGCCATATCCGGCTTTCCCCCGCCAGCAGCCGGACCAGCAGGATAAGGCAGAACAGTCCCCCCAGGGCGGCACCGGTGTACAAGGGCTGAAGGGTACCCGCTTCCCGGCAAATCCCCGCCGCCGCCAGCACCGTCAGGGCGGCGGCGGGCAGCAGCAGGAGCAGGCCCGGCCTTCCGGCGGGTTCACCCAGTTCCCGGCGGAGGGTCTGCTCCTCTTCGGTCAGGGCCAGTCTCTTCTGTTGCTCCATGTCAGCCCTCCTCCGCCAGCCAGGGGTCGATATAATCGGTAAACCAGGGGGCGCCGGTATCGTAATCCAGGTGTCCCGTGTCAAAGAAGTACTGGTCCTCCACCACCCGGGTCATATCCAGGGTCTCGATGCCCAGCCGCTCCAGCTGCTCTTCGGCATAGTCCATAATTCCCTGGGCGGCGGGGTAGATGTCCAGCTTGCCGTTCCAGGGCATCCAGATGGCCCGCAGCCGGATCCCGTGGGTCTCACACCAAGCGGCCAGCCGGTCCAGGGCGGCAAAGTTCTCGGCGCAGTCGGCGGGCGTGGTCTCCCCGAAGCGCTCCACCAGGCTCTTCCAGCTGGTCATCAGGTCGGCGTCGGACAGCGCGCCCCGGTACACCGCCCGCTGCTGGCCGCTGGAATCCACACTGAGAAAGGGCTCCCCCCGGAGCAGGTGGTCCACCCCATCGGTGAGCAGCTGGCTCAGCCGGTCCCGCTGGAAGTAGAGGTAGGGCTCATACCATTTCCGGTGCCAGGGATAGGTGGCGTTGGTGGGCAGGCTGTCCAGGAAGGACAGGTTGTTCAGCCCCAGCACCAGATCCTCCGTCACCGTCAGCTTCCCCTGCTCCAGCATTTCGGTGATGTCCTTCACCGTGCCGTAGTCCATGCCGATGTTGGCATAGCCCGCGCTGCCCTCCCGCCCCTCGATGTAGGAGGCGGTGACGGCGCTGCTGCCGAAGATGGCCTTCTCAAAGGTCATGTCCGGGTGCTCCAGGCGGATAAGCTCATAGTCGTTGCGCCAGATGCAGGTCATCTGCCCCACCGGGTCGGTGAGGGTGAGGCAGGCCTCGCCTCCTGCCAGCACCGCCGCCAGCAGCAGGAGGAAGGCATATCGTTTCAGCCAGTTTTTCATAGGCGGACGAGTCCTTTCACCACTTCCGCCATCTGGCCCAAATCCATGGAGAAGGACAGGGCGTTGATGCCGAAGGCAAAGTTGACCACCAGGCAGCGCAGCCGGAATACTCCCTCCGGCATCCGCCGCCGGTCGGCGGTGGTGAGGCCCAGCAGGTTTTCCAGGGCCAGCAGGCCGCCCATAAAGGCGCCGCAGGCCAGGTTTTTCCAGCTAAAGCCGTGCCACATGCTCATCACCAGCATGGTGCACATGCCGATGGCGGCGGAGGCGGGGCGGCTGAGCCGCCTGCCGCTGACCACCACGAAGATGTGCTCCCGAATCCAGTCGCTGAGGGTGACGTGCCATTTCCGCCAGAACTGGGTAAAGCTGGCAGCGGTCAGGGGCTCCTTAAAGTTCTCCGCCACGGTAAAGCCGGTAAAGGCGGAGACGGCGATGGCGATGTCGCTGTACCCCGACAAATCGAAATAGAGGGTGAAGTAGCACACCGCAATCAGCCCCAGGCTCACCGGCAGGCACAGCCTGGCCTCCAGCAGCCGCTCCAGCGCCTGGCCCAGCAGGGCCACCAGCACCATCTTCTTGAACATACCCCGGATGAGGCGCTTCACCGCCTGGGTGGTGACCTGGGCGGTCACCGGCCGGGGAGCCAGATAGTCCCGCTCGAAATCCCGGTAGCGGAGGATGGGTCCCGAGGTAAGCACCGGGAAAAACAGCAGGAAGTTGGCGTAGGCGGCAAGGGGAATATCCTTGTCGGCGTAGTAGACGTAGAAGATGCCGTCAATGGCCTTGAGCATGTTGTAGGCAAAACCCACCAGGGTAAAGACGGCGGGCAGCATGGGGAGCATGAGGGCAAAGCGGGCGTAGAAGAAGGGCAGGGCGCACAGGGCGCAGAACAGGACAAACAGTCCCCGCCGCAGGCCCTCCCCCCGGGCGGCCTTCAGCACCCGGAGCATGGCGTAGGTGACGAGGGTATAGCCCACGTGGAACACCGCCAGCTGCCAGGAGACGAAGGCCAGCAGCCCCAGATCAAACAGCAGCAAAAAGGGGGTCAGCCGCCGTTGGGGGCTGACCCTGCGCAGGATGGCGGCAGCGGCGGCATAGAGCAGCGTGGACCCCAGAATCCAGGCCAGGGTGTCGGTCTGCAAATACCACATGGTCCCTTATCGCTCCGCCAGCTTCTGCTCCACCACCGCGGCAATCTCCTCCACGGTATTCATGGGGTAGAGGATGATGTCCTTCTGGGTAATCTCCACGTGGTAGGTGTCCTCCAGGAACAGGACGATCTCCGTGGCCCCCAGGGAATCCACAAAGCCGTAGTCGAACAGATGCACGTCGTCCCCGAAGTCCGGGTCGTCGGCGGGGATGTCAAAGTGCTCCAGAATAAAGGCCCGCAGGGTATCTTTCACCGAATGTTCCATGGCAATTTCCTCACTTTCTATAATTTTTTATCATACAGCGTACCCACCGGCCCCATGCCCGCCCGCTGCCAGTAGCGGTGGGCGGCGGGGTTATTCTGCAATACCTGCAGCTGCATGGTGGGAATCTCCCGCTGCCGCAGCCAGTCCTCCGCCAGGCCGGTAAGGGCCAGGGCCAGTCCCTGCCGCCGGAGGGCGGGCGCCACATACAAATCGTTGAGGTAGCCCACGCTGCCGCAGCCCCCGCACAGATACTCGTTGGCCAGGCGCAGGATGGAGCATACCACGAAGCCCCCCAGGCTGCCGTCCTCCCCCTGGGCCACCGCCGTGAAAATCAGGCGGGAGCGGATGCGCAGGCGGAGGGCCTCCTCCAGCCCCTGGGGCCGCAGCTCATAGGGCATACCAAATTCCCGCAGCTCCCGGTGGTAGTCCCGCTGGAGCTCCAGCAGGGCAGGCAGGTCCGCCTCTTCGGCCTCCCGCAGCGTCCAGCCCTTCACGGCTCCCGCCTCCCCTCCACCAGCTGCCGGCGGAGCAGCACCCGGTCAATCTTCCGGTTGGGGGTGAGGGGCAGGGCTTCAAAGATCTCCAGCCGCTTGGGCAGCATATATTTGGGAATCAGCCTGCCCAGAGCCAGGTTTACCTTCCGCAACTGGAGGGCCGTCTGGCTCTCCACCGCCAGGACAATCTCCTGGTTGAGCTCGTCAAACAGGGCGCACACCTTGTCCACCCCCTCCAGGGTGGCAGCGGCGGTCTCAATGTCCCCCAGCTCGATGCGGTTGCCCCGCAGCTTGAACTGGTGGTCCCGCCGTCCGCAGAAGAGGATGTTGCCGTCAGCATCCCACCTCCCCAAGTCCCCGGTGCGGTACATGATCTCCGGGTAGTCCGGGTTGAGGGGGTTGGGGACGAAGGCCCTGGCGGTCTGCTCTGGGGCGTTCCAGTAGCCCAGGGCCACGCCGCTGCCCAGCACGCAGATTTCCCCCTCCTCCCCCGGGGCGGCGGGGGTGTTGTCCTCCTTCAGCAGCAGCACCCGCGCCCCCCGCCAGGGCTTGCCGATGGGCAGGGGCTCGCTGTCGGCAAACTCCCGGTCCACCAGGTAGCAGGTGCAATCCACCGTAATCTCGGTAGGTCCGTAGAGGTTGGCGTACACCCGGCCGGGCAGGGTGCGGCGCCAGAGATTCAGCTGCCGGTTGGGCATCACCTCTCCGGCAAAGACCACGGTTTTCAGCGCCGGCAGCACCCGGCCCTCCAGGGCGCCGGAGTTGGCCACCGAAATCATCACCGTGGGTACCCAGAACAGGCAGGTGACCCCCTTCTCCTCCAGCAGATCCAGCAGCTTGTGGGGGTACATAAAGAGGATTTCCGGGATAATCACCAGCCTGGCCCCGGTCATCAGGCAGCCGTAGAGATCGAACACACTGTTGTCAAAGTGGAAGCCGGACTGGAGACCCAGTACCGAGTCCTGGGTCAGCCCAAAAGTGTCCACCACCGCCTGGGCATACTCCAGCACCCCCCGATGGGGGACGGTGACTCCCTTGGGTACCCCGGTGGAGCCGGAGGTATACATGATATAGCAGGGGTCGGTGTCGATCACCGCCTCCAGGGCAGCCATCACCCGCCGGTGGTCGGCCTCCGCCGCCGCCAGGCGGGTGTAGAGGACGGCACGCTCCGCCCCCAGCCCGGCCAGCCGCTCCATGCCCTCCTGGTCGGTGACCACCAGGGCGGGCTTCAGATTCTCCAGGGTGCGTCCCATCCGCTCCATGGGAATGGCGTAATCCACCGGGGCATAGGGGCAGCCGGCATACAGGGCGGCCAGAAAGCTCACCACACTCTCCCGGCTCTTGGGCAGGTAGACCAGCACCGGCTGGTTGGGCGACACCCCCAGCTCCAGCATGGCGGTGGCCGTCCGCTCCACCGCCTCCTCCAGCTCCCGCCAGGTCAGGGTCCCCCACTCGTCCTCCACCGCCGTCCGCTCCGGGAAGCGGGCGGCGGTCTGTGCCAGCCATCGGGCCGCGGAATTCAGCATGATTGGTTCCCCTCCGTCAGGGCGGCCTTCAGGCCCACCCGGTCAATCTTGTCGTTGGCGGTGTGGGGCAGCTTGTCCATGCACACCAGCTTCCCCGGCAGCATGTACTGGGGAAT
>NZ_CALXFV010000096.1 GCF_944387675.1 uncultured Flavonifractor sp.
TCCTTGCAGGAATCGTAGATCTTCTTGGTGTGTATGCAGACGGCCTCCCGGATACAGGCGCTGTCCTGTACAGGGCCGGGCATAACCTTCTCAGGCATTGCAATACCTCCTAGCAGATATTGAAAGGAGCATCCTTCCGCTCCATTCTATGTGCGTCCCGCCGGTTGGTGCGCGAAGCCGGTCAGAAACAGGCCGCCCCGCGCCCCGATTTTTTCCCTCAACCCCCGTCAGTTCCCTGAAACGTACAACAAAACGGGGTGGACACGGGAGATAGAGAGGCCCCCGGCGCGCCGGGGGCAAAATCGGATGGGAGGATTGCTATGAATCGAAAACGCTACTACTTCGACGCCGGGCTGGCGGTCCGCCACGGGGTCAACGGGGCGGTGTTTCTCCACGCCATCGCCTTCTGGGTGGCCAAAAACCGGGCCGGAGGACGGCATTTCCACCAGGGGCGCACCTGGACCTACAACACCCTGGCGGCCCTGACCGCCTACTTTCCCTTCTGGAGCCGCCGGCAGGTGGAGCGGATCATCGCCAAGCTGAAAAGCCAGGGCGCGCTGCTCACCGGCAACTTCAACCCCAACAAGACCGACCGCACGGTGTGGTACACCCTGGGCGACAGCGTGCTGGAGGTGTACGGGCTGCCTGCCCCGGAGACATCACCAAACGGGGATGACCGTCCCCCAAAACCGGGAGAGCCAGTTCCCCGTTTGGAGAACTGTATTAAGGAAACAGTTACTGACCAGTTGGAGAGACCCGCGTCCCGTGCGCCGGCCGGGCTGGAGGCCAGGGAGGAGGTTCCCACATGGTAGCCCTGGGGGAGGCCGACCGCCTGTCCAACCAGGAGGCGGTGCTGGGCTCTCTGCTCCTTGAGCCCAAGCTGATCGGGCCGGTACTGGGCAGGGTGACGGACCGGGACTTCCTGGACGACGCCTACCGGCAGCTCTTCCAGGCCATCCGCGCCCAGTTCCTCAGCGGCAAGCCGGTGGACCCGGTGACCCTCCGGGACAGGCTGGGCGGGGGAGAGGAGTGGAGCAGGCTGCTGCTCCAGATCATGGAGGACACCCCCACCGCCGCCCACGTCTGGGAGTATGTGGACCTGCTGCGGGAGCAGGCCCGGCTGCTCCAGGGCCGCGAGATCGCCCAGCGCCTTGCCGGCGCCTGTGACATGGAGGAGCTGCGCCGGGGGCTGGACCAGCTCCAGGCCCTCACCGTGGAGCGGCAGAATGTGGAGCGGATGGACATGGAGCAGATGCTCCACGCCTTCTGGCAGCGGCACACCGCGCCCCGCCGCTACCTGACCTGGGGCCTGCCCAAGCTGGACGGGCAGCTGTTTTTGGATCTGGGGGACATGGCGGTGCTGGGCGGCTACCCCTCCGCCGGCAAGACCGCCCTGGCGGTATCCTTTGCCTATCACCAGTCGGAGCGGTACCGGGTAGGCTTTTACTCCCTGGAGACCAGCCGCCACAAGCTGGCCGACCGGCTGATCTCCAACCTGGCGGGAATTGAGATGGCGGCCATCAAGCGGGGCGCCCTGACGGAGGAGGATTGGACCCAGGCGGCCCATGCGGCACCCCAAATTCTCAAGCACCAGCTGGAGCTCATCGACGCCTCCGGCATGACGGCCGGGGACATCCGGGCGGATGCCCTGGCCCACCGGTATCAGATCGTCTATGTGGACTACCTCCAGATTGTGGAGCCGGAGAGCCGGAAGGCCAACCGCACCGAGCAGGTCTCCGCCATCAGCCGGGCCTTTCAGCAGCTGGCCCACGGCAGCGGCATTCTGGTGGTGGCCCTGTCCCAGCTCTCCCGCTGGGAGAAAAGCAGGGAGGAGCGCAGGTATGTGGAGCCCACCATGAGCGACCTGCGGGAGTCCGGCCAGATTGAACAGGACGCCGACGCGGTGCTGCTGCTCTACCTGGAGGACCCCTCCAGGCCCAACGAGAGCCGCCGGGTGCTCAAGCTGGCCAAAAACAAGGACGGGGAGCGGGGGCGGATGTACCTGGCCTTCAACGGGGGCTGCCAGCGCTTTTGCCTGTGCGCCCCGGAGGGGGGATAAGGCCGCCCCTCAGCTCTTCTGCTTGCCCGTCTCCTCCAACTGGCGGGACAGGCGGTTGAGCTTCTCCTGGAAGTAGCCCAGCAGATGGGCCACAAATACCGTCCGCTCGTCCTCCGCGGGGAGCTGGCGGTACAGCTCAATAAGCTGGATGGCCATCTGGGTTTTTTGCGCATGGTGGGTGTTGATGGAGAACAGCGCCCGGTTAAGCTGCTGGATGATTTGCTCGCTGCAGCGCCTGTAGTCCTTGTCGTCCATCAGCGGGGGTTCGGGCAAAAGGTAGTACGGCACCTGGGAGTTGTGAAACAGCACCACAATCGCGGCGACGACGGCCACGCTGTTGGGGAAGAACGCCTGGTTATTCAGCTGCTGCCACAGCTGTTGGTAGAACTGCTCCTCCTCTGGCCGGCTCTCCACCAGGTTTTCCACCAGCTGGTGGACGATGGGCCGGTACTTCTGGATGGCGGCCCGCAGCTCCTCCTCGGGGATCTCCTGCTGGGCCTTCAGGGTGGAGTCGGTCTGAACACGGACCGTGTGCTCGAAAAAGTACCGCAGAGTTTCCGCCGCGGCCTGGTCCGAGGGGGCATTTTGGAGGTAGCCCCGGTAAAAGGCCTCGCATACGCCGTAGATGGTGCCGTCCACATGGCGCAGAAACTCCTGAATGGTGTCCGGATAATTCATGGTTTACCTCCTGAGAAGATGAAAAAGGGGCGGATTTGGTTGGACTCCGGCCGGGTGTGGAGGGGGGCGTCCTCCACCAGCTCCGGGGACAGGGGAGACAGCTCCAGCTCCCGGGCCGCTTTGGACTCCACCGACAGGACCACGGTGTTGGAGAAGCCGGCCGCTGAGCCGCCGCAGGCTTGCCACATTCCACCGCCGTGAGGCTTTTTTACCTGGGGCAACCGCCGCAGCTGCTCCAGGTAATGAGTTCCACCTTTAGTTAGAGTATAGTATTTATATTTCCCAGAGCGCACGGATACGACAAAAGGTGTTTGCTCCATCCGCTTCATAATCCCGCTCAGGGTGCTGCGGTCGATACCCAGCTGCTTTGCCAGCCTGGCGTGCTGGATGTCCGGCTGGGCTTGGATAAGCTGTAGAATCTTCGTGCTGTGGGGGATGGGATTGCGCTGCAGCGTGGCGGAAGCGGTATAGATCTCCTCCTGCTGGTTGTGAGCCAGCACCACTTCCCGCACCATGCGCAGCATACCGCAGAGATAGCCCAGCCCAAAGGGAATGGGCGACTTTCGCTTCTGGATGGCCCAGCACCGGGAAAGCCGCCGCTGCTGTTGCTCATAGAGGGCCTCCAGCTGGTCGAACCGGCCGTCCTGCATATACTGGACGGCCGCCAGCTCAGAATTTTTGATATAGGTCTGGACGAGTGGAACATTGGCCTCCTCCGCAGCCTGTAGCACATCTGTCACAGAAAGTGCCGTGTTGCTGTATTCTGCCATGCCGGTTCGTCCCTCCTTTCATATGGAACATGCTTGGATGTAGTGCCACGCCGCCGCGCCGATATCCTGCCGCCTGTTCCGGCCGGCGCAGTTGAGCGGTATGTCGATGAAAAACACGCAGCAGCTGTCCTCATTGCAGTTGCCCTGACAGACGGGAGACAGCCGCAGCGGCCCGCTGTGCTCCCCCACGTTGGCCAGCTGAACCGCCCCCACGCACTCGGCCCTGCCCCAGTGGGGATACAGGGCCGAGCAGCTGTTTCCCCAGGCGCAGGCAGTCTTGAACTCCAGCCCCGCACCCATGGCCAGCTCAAAATTGGAGCTGCCCGCCGTGTAAGAGGGACACAGCAGCAGAGTGGCCCCCAGGTCCCGGATGAGCAGATCACGATATGCGGGATGGAGAAAGTCCATGCAGATGGGGAAGGCCAGCCGCCCCCAGGTGGGTATGTGAAGCAGCTGGATTTGGCGGCTGGCGTTCTCCAGATTCTCCTCGTATACGCACTCATTGTGCTTGAGCAGGAAAGGATACTGCTTATCCTGGGTCAGGAGCAGATGGGCCGCCGAGTCATAGACCCGCAGCTGGTTGCGCCCGCCGGCGGAGTGGGTGGGAGAGAGGATCAGCGCGGGCGCCCGGCCGGGCGCCTGCTGGCAGCAGCGGTTGAGCGCTTCGTTGTACCCGTCCTCATCCACGGCAAACAGCTGCTCGCTGCACAAAAGCTCCGGCGCCATGACGATGTTGGCCCCCAGCAGACAGGCCTGCCGGTACAGCTGGAAAAACCGCTGGGTCAGGTAGTCGGAATTCCGGACCCCGTTGACGGTGAAGCTGTAATAGGCTACGCCGTCTCGCATCCGGGAGGTGTAGGTGATGTCCAGCAGTTCCTCCTTGGGCAGATTGCTCAGCGGTGAGAAGGCCACAAACAGATGCTCCCGGAGCTTGGCGGTCAGCTCCGGCTGGTAGATGACGTTCTCCAACGTGTAGGCCACCCCCTCAACCACCAGACGCTGGGGGGAGAGATACCGGCAGTTGGTCAGCACCTCATTGAGGGGGGAATACCACTGCCCGGCGCTCTTGCGCACTGAATTGCCGAAATGAGTCTGGGCCGCGGGTACCTTGGGCAGCAGGATGACTTGGGTATGCTCGGCATTGTCGTTCATGGACGAAAAAGGTTCCTCCCCCTGGCGGTTGGCAAACTGCTGCCAGGTGAACAGCCGGTCCAGCTCCAGAATCAGCCAGCGCAGCACATGATGGTTGTGACAGGCCATCCCTGCCTGCTCTATATGGCTATACACCTCGAACTCCAGCCCCTGGGCGGCTGCCAGATGCAGTGCCTGGGAAAAACCGGAGAGCAGCTGCAGGGCAAGAGAGCGGTATTGCTCGTCGGCACGGGCGGAAATGGCCTGACTTTTGGGACCGGGAAGCTGGTTGTATGCCTGGATCAGCACAGCCAGCAGATCATAGGGATTGCAGAACGGCGCATACATCCCGTGCACCCCCTTTCTTCTAAGTCTATTATATCGCATTTCGGAAAAAAGTCAACTTTTATTGTTTGAATATTGTTTGGGAAATGCGATTTATAGAAAAAGAGAAAGGAAAGATGGGATATCTCCCCTCAGGGAGCGGGGGAGACCCTCTGCCGGCGGAACAGGTCGGAGAGGATCAGGCCGGCGCAGCAGGCCAGCAGTACCGCCCCGATGAGCAGGGCGCAGTTGCGGAAGAATGCCTCCGGCATCACCAGGATAATGGGGTCGGCGGCGGGGTCAAAGAGCCAGTTGTCCTTGCCGGGGAAGAAGAGGGCGTGGAACACCACAAAGGCCCGCTCAAAGTCCAGGGCGGCCAGACCCCCCACCACCGCCACCAGGCCGGCGGCCAGCGCCCCCGCCCAGAAGCCGGGACCCCGGCCCAGAAACCGGTGGAAGCGGAGCTTGCCCCGCAGCCGCAGGATCAGCAGCAGAACGCAGGCCGCGGCGGTTGCCGCCAGCACCGCGAAGTCGGCCCAAAAGAGCACCCGCACGTCGGCAAAATGGCTGCGCCCCGCCTCGGACCAGGCCAGCTGCCCGGCGGAGAAGGGCTTGCCCAGCACGCAGAAGTCCAGCACGTCGTCATAGGCCTCCCGGATGACCTCCCGGGACCAGCCGGTGCGCTCGGGCAGGGCCAGCGCGTCGATCTGGAGGTAGTAGAAGGGCCGGAACAGGATGGGGACGGCGATGGAGAAGCTGAGCACCAGCAGGGCCAGCAGGGCCGTACACAGCAGGCTGGCCGGTTTGGAGGCTTTCATATCAATCACACAGCTTTCCCGCAGAGAGTGTAAGGAGCACCTGGGAGGGGAGGTAGAACAGCCACATTCCCACCCGGGCGAAGGGGAGCAGGACCAGCACCGGCGCCCCCGGCAGGAGGGGGGAGAGGTTGCACAGCCCCACGCAGAGGTCGCACCCCACAAAGAGGAACAGGCCCGCCGCGAAGCTCCGGCCCCGCCGGCCCAGGGACAGGCTGGCCAGGGCGTTGGCAGCCAGCTGGGAGAAGTAGAGCAGGGTCAGCGCCGTCAGTCCGTTCAGCGCCCCCAGTCCCGCCCCGGCGGCCAGCAGCAGCCCTGCCAGAGCGCCCCGGAGGGCCAGCCGGAGGGCCAGCGGCCGCCCGCCCGCCCGGTGGATGCGGGCCAGGTAGAGGGCCTGCACCACGCAGAAGGCGGCCACCCCGGCCCCGTACCAGCGGTTGAGCACCAGCAGAAACAGGTCGGCCAGCAGGGTGAAGGCCAGGGCGGCCCGGGTGAGCCTGCCGTCGGCGTTCTGGGGCAGCCGGACCAGTCGGCAGAAGCAGAGCAGGATGGACAGGTACTTCAGCGGCACATCCCAGCCGCTGCCCGGCCGGAACAGATCCAGCCAGAGGAAGGCGGCGTACAAGACCCCCTGGGCCGCCAGAAAGGGGAGCAGCTCCCGCCGGTCCGTCCCCCTCATCGCTTCAGCCGCTCCAGCAGCTTGGCCTCCCAGCGGTCCCCATATTTCAGGCAGACCAGGAACACCGCCCCGCCCGCTAGAAGCAGGGGGGGGACGGCCCAGGCGGGGATGGACAGGGCGGAGCCGCCCAGGGCGCTGGCCGCCAGCAGGCCCCAGGGCCGGGTGAGCAGCACGATGCCCAGAAACCGGCGGAAGGGGATGGCGGTCAGCCCCGCCAGAATGCAGATGAGGTCGTCCGGGAAAAAGGGGAAGAGGAAGACCAGCACCAGAAAGACATCCTGCTTGCGGCGGATGATGTCCAGGTAGCGGCCGGTCACCGCCCGGCTGACCAGCCGATCGGTGAAGGACCGGCCCAGGTACCGGGCCAGCAGAAACACCGCCGCCGACCCCAGCACCACCGCCGCCCAGGTGAGCAGGAAGGCGGTCCAGGTGCCGAACATCACCCCGCCCGCCAGCGCGGTGATGTTGCTGGGGATGGGGGCCAGCAGCACGGAGAGAAACTGGATCAGAAAGAAGCACAGGTGGGTGTAGGGTGCAAAGCGCTGGATATAGGCCCGCATGGCCTGCTCCGAGGCGAGGGCGGCGAAAAAGCCGCTTTTCCACAGCAGCAGGCCGCCCCCCGCCAGCAGCAGCAGGACCAGCAGCAGCGACATCAGCCAGTTATGTCTCATGGTCCCCTCTCCCCGGTCATTCCAGAAATCAAAGGGGCCGGATGGTCCCCATCCGGCCCCACTCCAACAGGCTACCATGTTTTGAGCCAGTATTCCAGTGGAATTTTATTAAGATTTTCCAACCAAATAAAAAATCCACACCCAGCGGTGTGGACCGTGCCGGAATTCATCAGCGCTGGCTGTGTACCACAGCATCTTCGCTGCCAAAAATCAGCTCGTCCACATCGGCATGCTCATACCCCTTGACAAAGATCATCTGTACGCACCTCCTTTTTTAGATGGAACAAAGTATAGCACCTTTCCGGCGGAAATGCAAGATAAAAGAGTAAGACTTGCATTACATTTCGGTAACAGTTTGGTAAAAAAGCTCCCCGAAAAAAATGACCACACCTTACCGGTGTGGTCATTCTTCCTGGAGCAGGTAAAGGGAATCGAACCCTCATATTCAGCTTGGGAAGCTGACGTTCTGCCACTGAACTATACCTGCGCATTTGCCGGAGCCAACTGACTGAGAAATTATAGCACGGATTGCATCCGTTTGCAAGTGTTTTTTTCCGGCCGGGAAAAAGTGACGGAGGATTCCCTTGCAAAATGGAGGAAATCATGGTAAGATAAATCAGAACTGAACCAACGGTACAATTTTTGAATCGGAAAGGCTGGAATTACGATGAGCAAGAAGCAGGCGCTGACGGAATTTCATCGCGGCTCCATCCTGGCGGCTGCGGAACGGCTGTTTGCGGAAAAGGGTACCGAGCGCACGACCATGGATGACATTGCCCGGGAGGCGGAGTACAGCAAGGCCACGCTGTATGTCTATTTCCAGAGCAAGGAGGAGATCATCAGCGCCATTTTGCTCAGCGGCGTCGTGCTGCTGAAGCGCAAGCTGCACGAGGCCATGGAGAGCCATCAGGACTGGTTCCAGGCCTATGACGCGGTGTGCCGGGTCATCATCCGCTTTTATGACGAGAATCCCACGGCCTATGACGCGGCCACCGGGGTAATCCCCCTGGCCCAGGGTACGGAGGAGCTGGAAAAGGGCCAGGCGGATCTCATCCGGGTCACCGGGGAGATTGACGAGGAGATGGCCGCCTTCCTGGTCCGGGGCATGGAGGAGGGGGTTGTGCGCACCAAGCTGCCCCCCATGGAGGCGGTGCTGCTGTTCTGGTCGGCCCTGTCCGGAATTGTCCACACGGCGGAGTTCCGGGCCGACCGGCTTCGCCGCACCCTGAACCTGAGCCGGGAGGAGTACCTGACCCACGGGACCAGGCTGCTGCTGGACGCCCTGGTGAAGACCGGACAGTAGACGGCGGGCCTGTGCGGGGGTTGCTTGGAATTCCATGAGCAAAGCGGTGCGGTCCCTTG
>NZ_CALXFV010000097.1 GCF_944387675.1 uncultured Flavonifractor sp.
GGTGGGGCCGGGCTCCATCGTCCTGTTTCACAACGCCGCCCTCCACACCCCCGAGGCCCTGCCCGGCATCATTGAGACCCTGCTCCAGCAGGGCTATACCTTTGTCCCCATCTCCCAGCTCATCCTGCCAGGGCAATGCGGCAGTGACTACACCATTGATCACACCGGTCGTCAGTGTCCCTGCCAATAAAAATTAGAAAAACTAAATGTTTTATAAGATTATAAAGTTTGACTTCTTTTCAAACTGGTGATACAATGCCCTCGCAAACAGAAATGCAGCGTCCCGCTCTGAAGCGGATGAATGTTGGTCTGCTCACTACCGAATGAGAAAACCAAACCATCCAGTGAAAAGAAAAGGAGTGCATTGAAATGGCCAATACCCCCAAAGTTGCTGCCATGGAAGTCTTCCCGGTAGCGGGCAAGGACTGCATGGAGCTCAACCTCTCCGGCGCTCACGCCCCCTACTTTACCCGCAATGTGGTGGTGCTTACCGATGACCGGGGCAACACTGGCGTGGGCGAGGTTCCCGGCGGCCAGAAGATCACCAAGGCCCTGGAGGATGTGAAGCACCTGGTGGAGGGTACCTCCCTGGGCGACTACAAGAACACCCTGAAGAGCGTCAACGACTGGCTCGCCTCCAACATCAAGGACGACGTCCGCGGCCAGCAGACCTTCGATCTGCGCACCGGCGTCCACGTGGTCACCGCCATTGAAGCTCCTCTGCTGGACCTGCTGGGCCAGTATCTGGAGGTTCCCGCCGCCGCGCTGCTGGGCGACGGCATCCAGCGCAGCAAGGTGCGCTTCCTCAGCTATCTGTTCTACGTGGGCGACCGCAAGAAGACCGATCTGCCCTACTATTCCGAGCCTGACTCCGACTGCGAGTGGTACCGCCTGCGCCATGAGGAGGCCCTGACCCCCGACGCCATTGTAGCCCTGGCCAAGGCGACCTATGAGAAGTACGGCTTTGAGGACTTCAAGCTCAAGGGCGGCGTGCTGGAGGGCAAGGAGGAGCTGAAGGCGGTTCAGGCCCTGAAGGAGGCCTTCCCCGAGGCCCGGATCACCCTGGACCCCAACGGCGGCTGGCTGCTGAAGGACGCCCTGGCTCTGGCTCCCGAGCTGAAGAAGGTTCTGGCCTACTGCGAGGACCCCTGCGGCGCTGAGGGCCGCTTCTCCGGCCGTGAGATTATGGCCGAATTCAAGCAGGAGAGCGGCATGCCCACCGCCACCAACATGATCGACACCGACTGGCGGGAGATGCGCCACTGCATCGCCCTGCGCAGCGTGGACATCCCCCTGGCCGATCCCCACTTCTGGACCATGGCCGGCTCCGTTCGGGTAGGCCAGATGTGCAACGATTTCGGCCTGATGTGGGGCTGCCACTCCAACAACCACTTTGACATCTCCCTGGCCATGATGACTCAGTGCGCCGCCGCCGTACCCGGCAAGCTCAACGGCATTGACACCCACTGGATCTGGCAGGAGGGCATTGAGCGGCTGACCAAGGAGCCTCTCCAGATCAAGGGCGGCTGCATTGACCTGCCCGAGCGGCCCGGCCTGGGCATCGAGCTGGACCGCGAGCAGCTGATGAAAGCCCACAAGCTGTACATGGACAACTGCCTGGGTGCCCGGGACGACGCCATCGGCATGCAGTACCTGATCCCCGGCTGGAAGTTCGATCCCAAGCGTCCCTGCCTGGTGCGCTGAGCTTGATATCCGACTTCTTTTCCCTACCTTTCCCAATCTTTCCCGACCTCCGGCGGGGCCGGGGCGGAACATTCCGCCCCGGCCCCGCCGCATTTTCTGCCCGCCGCCCCGCTTTACAAGCGGGGCGCAATCCGGTATGATGGTGGGTAACCAGGAAAAGGAGGGAACGTCATGGCCAAGTTTGCGCTGCTTCTCCCCCGGGAGGAGATGGTGGAGCCGGCGGGGCGCATCGCCCGGGAGCTGGGGATGGATGTGGTGCTGAACAAGTCGGTGGCCACCGAGCGGGTGCTGGAGGAGATGGAGGCCTGCCGGGCGCTGGGCGCGGACGTGCTGGTGGCCCGGGGCCGCCAGGCCTCCATTTTGAAGGAGCATACCGACCTGCCGGTGGTGGAGATCCGGCTCACCGGCCTGGAGATCGCCCTGCTGCTCCACCGGGCCAAGAACCTGGTCCCCCGTTCGGCCCGGCCCCGGGTGGGAGTGGTGACCATACCCAATATGGTGGGGGAGATCCAGGGCTTTGAAGAGGTGGTGGGCATTGAGCTGCACACCTATTTCGTCAGCGGCATCAACGAGATGGAGCACGGGGTGGAGCAGGCGGTGGCCGACGGGATGGAGGTAATTCTGGGAGGGGATTTTGTCAACGCCTGCTGCCGGCGCCTGGGGAAACGGACCCTGTTTTTCGAGGGAACCGAGGACTCTCTGCGCTCCAGCCTGCGCAACGCCCGCAGCGTGGGCTTTGCCGCCGATGCCGAGCGGCGGAACACCGCCCATTTGCAGGTGCTGCTGGACTACTCCTTCAATGGCATCATTGAGCTGGACGCCGGGGGAGTGATTACCAGGAGCAACGACATGGCCTGCAAGATTCTGGCCCGGGACCGGGAGGAGCTGGTGGGTATCCCCCTCTCCGCCCTGATGCCCCGGGAGGATCAGGACCTGTGGACCGACGCCCTGGCCAGGCACCAGGAGCTGTATTTCTCTGTTCTCAGCGTGGCGGGGGTGAACGTGGTGGCCAACGCCGCTCCGGTCACCGACTGGGGCGCGGAGGAGGGAATGATCTTCTCCTTCTACGAGATGCACAAGATGGAGCGCCAGGGGGAGCGGGCCATGCGGGAGCGGTACCGGCTCCAGCGGTATCTGGCCTACGGCCGGTTTGAGGACGTGAACCACACCAGCCGGGAGATGGCCCGGGTGGTGCGGACGGCCCGGGGCTTTGCCGGCACCAGCCAGCCCATTTTCCTGCGGGGGGAGGTGGGCAGCGGCAAGTCTCTCTTCGCCCAGAGCATCCACAACGCCAGCCTCTGCGCCAAGGGTCCCTTTGTCACCTTTGACTGCGGGGCGGGCTGGCGGGAGCAGTGGATTCCCCTGACCCGGGCGGCCAAGGACGCGGATACCGGAACCCTCTACCTGGACCACCTGGAGTTTCTGGACCAGGGCGGGCAGCATGCGCTCTGCCGCCTGATCCGGGAGAACGTGGTGCAGCTGGCGGGGGAGCGGACTCCGGAGCCGGTGTCGGTGCGGGTGATTGTGTCCACCTCCGACATGGAGCTGCCCCGGATGACCGACGGCAGCTTTCTGCCTGAGCTGGGCTATATTCTCTCCCCCCAGCGGCTCACCCTGCCTCCGCTGCGCACCCGGCCGGACGACTTGGAGCAGGCCATCAGCATGTGCCTGGACGACTGCGTGACCAAGCTCAACCGCTACGTGGTGCTGACCAAGGAGGCCCGCAAGGTGCTGCTGGACTACCCCTGGCCGGGCAATTACATCCAGCTGAACACCTTTTTGGAGCGCATGGCCCTCACCGCACCCTCCCGCACCATCAAGGACGGCTATGTGCGGGACCTGCTGGAGGAACTCTACCCCGGCGACCTGCCTCCCATCCGGGAGCGGACGGAGCAGCCCTCCTCGGAGGAGGCGGCCCGCATTCTGGCCGCCCTGGCCCGGTGGAGCGGGAATCGGGCGGAGGCCGCCGCCGAGCTGGGCATGAGCAAAACCACCCTCTGGCGCCGGATGAAGCAGTACGGTATCCGGGATTCCTATCAGCGCTGAAAGAACACGGGGGCCTGCCGCATCTGCGGCAGGCCCCCGTGAGGCTGTCGGAAAAGGCCGTTTGCCTTATCCGACAGCCTCTTCCTCTTCTGTTATCCTTACAGCGCGTCGGACAACTTTAAAACGCCCCCCAGCTCGGGGAAGAAATCGGACTGAACCACGGCGGGGCCAGGCTCCACCCGGCTGCTCACCTTCTGACCCAGAATCCGGTTGGTGACAAATACGTGGAGCTTGTTCCCCTGCACGCATACCGCCAGAGGCGGTTCGGTCTTGCCCACCAGGCCGTGCAGGGCGGTCAGAAAGCGCTCCTCCGGCAGGCCGGGCGTCTCCCGGGGCCGGAGCACCAGCCAGCCCTCCCGGCTCATCCAGTCGGGCAGGCCGCTCACCACCTGCTGGAGATCCCGCTCCCGGCTTAAGGCCTGGTCCCGGGAGTCCTTCATCATCACCTTGGGGTGGATCAGCCGGCAGTCCAGGCCGGTGTCGTGGTCCAACTCCACCGTCACCCAGGCGCCGATGACAAACTCGTGGTGGCGCTTGCCCGCCATGGAAAAGCTGTGGGTAAAGCCGGCGTCGCTCAGCCGCACCGGCCGGCCCCGGTAGGTACCGGTTCCCCCTTCCCGGGTGAGAATGGAGCCCTTGGCCGGGTTGGCGGCCACCAGCCGAACCTGCCGCACCTCCTCCGGGTCCAGCGGGGATTCCGGGGTGTGTCTGGCGTCCTGCAAAGTGCGCTCCAGCGTGCTCTGAAGGCAGGCGTGGACAAAGGCCAGGCAGTAGGCCCTGGAGCGGCTGCGCACCACCACCAGATGGTAGACCAAACTGGCCGCAATCAGCACCAGGGTAATCCGCTTATCCACAAAGAAGAAGACGAGGGCCAGAACCGCCACGGCCAGGTAGACCAGGTAGAGCATCCGCAGGTGCTTGTATTGGGCGGTGAGGGCCTCCAGCAGGCCCCGGTTTGTCTCTTTCATAGGTAACGCGCTCCTTCCTCTCGCAGTCTGCTGTGCTGTGTTCAGTGTACCAAATTCAGTTGAAATACTCAAGCGTGAGGAAATGCGCAGAGAAATAAAACGCCTTTGTACAAACCATCCAATTTTAAAGGGCAAATTTTTTAGAAAATAGAAAAAACGCAAACTTGCTCTCAAAAAATCCCTTTTGTGGCGGAAAAAAACGTTTCAGATATGAAATGAAATGCGAAAAAGATGAAACGAATATTGCATGAAAATGAAATAAAGACAAAAATTCTAATTTTAAGGTCGAGATTCGGGAGTATTTGCGAATAGAAAAGGGGAGGGGAATTTGCTATGATAAAGCCACGGTAGTGAAGCAGACCCCAAGTTTCCAGGCAAGACCCCAAATTCCAAGAACCAACGTGAAAGAATGAAAGGAAGGATTGCACAATGAAGTTCAAGAAACTGGTTGCACTGCTCCTCTCGGCGTCCATGGCGGTTGGCCTGCTGGCCGGCTGCGGCAACAGCAGCAGCAACAACGAGGGCTCCGGCAGCAATAACGGCGGCACCGAGCAGAGCGGCGAGGTGAGCAACGCCTCCGGCGAGAGCAGCCTGAAGGGCAAGCGCGTCCGCGTGGTCATCGGCTCCACCTCCACCGGCGGCGACTCCTACATGATCGCCGACATGGTAACCCGTTATCTGGGTGAAGAGATGGGCTTCAACGGCAAGGTTGACGCCGTGGGCAACGCCCAGGCTCTGGACGCCATCAGCAAGGCTGACGGCGACGGCACCACCATCATGATGTTCCACGACATGGCGTTCCTCTCCGTGCTGTTCGGCGCGGTGGGCGAGGAGTACGCCCTGGAGAACCTGACCGTAGGCCCCCGTATCGGCGTGAACCCCGGCGGCTGCTTCGCGGCCAACGCCGCCGTCCCCTACAACTCTCTGGCTGAGGCCGCCCAGTGGCTGGCCGACAACCCCTCTGAGGAGCTGCGGGTGAACATCGAGTCCGGCTCCGCTTCTCACCTGTGCTTCGTGGTGTGGTACATGTGGGCCAAGGAGACCTACGGCGACGACGTGGCCTCCCGCATCAAGGCTCTGGTGGGCGGCACCACCGACGAGAAGAAGCAGCGTCTGTGGGACGGCAACGCCGACATCATCTACGCCGACTACTCCTCCTGCGTGGAGTTCACCAAGGAGGGCGTGGACGCCCAGCTGGCCATGAAGATCTTCGATACCTGCGGCAAGGTGGCTGACGAGAGCATCATCGCCATGGCCGACGACGGCATCACCTTCAACGGCGAGCCCTTCGACTTCAACAAGGACTTCTTCATGCTGTTCCCCAAGGATATGGATGAGGGCATCCTGAACGAGATCACCGCTGCCATGCAGAAGGTGTGCGAGAACCCCGACTTCCAGGCTGAGATGGCCAACCTGATGTATGCCGCCGTCACCGCCGACGAGGCTGACCTCCAGGCTTCCCGCGACTACATCAACGCCAAGCGCGAGACCTCCAACGCCATCGTGGCTGTGGCTCCCGGTCTGGACGAGTTGACCTAAACAAAATAAGAAACGGCGCCCCGCTGAAACCCGACCGGTGGTTGGCGTTTCAGCGGGGCGTCTCCCTGATGATCGTGAAAGAGAGGTAATAAGATGCTGCACATCAATGTGGTTTACTCCACTCAGCACTGGATCTTCCCCACCATCACCATCGGCGTGCTGGTGATTCTGGGCGTGCTGCTCATTGCCCTGGAGGGCCGCGCCCGGATCAAGGCGGGCAAGGGCTTCTTCGCCAAGCCCGGCCGCTTCTTCGAAGAGAACTATGACAAAGTAAAGTTCTGGGGCTGTCTTGCCCTGATGTTTGTCTACTTTTTCCTGCTGGACAAGATCGGCTTCACCGTGTGCTCCATCGTAGCTCTGATCCTGTTTAACACCCTGTTTGCCAACCAGGAGCAGATGAAGAGCACCAAGTACCACGTGACCAGCATCATCATTTCTGTGGTGGCCTGCGTGGTCATCAGCCTGGTGTTCGGTACCCTGTTCGCCATCACCCTGCCCTCCGGCATCTGCACCATCGAGATCCCGGCCCTGGGCTTCATCCTCTACTAAGAAAGGCTGGTGTAATTCATGGGATTTGAGCTTCCTTTTGTGATCGGCCCGGAATACATCGCCGTGGCCCTGTTCGGCGTCGTGATCGGCATTATCTTCGGCGCCATCCCCGGTATGACCGCCACCATGGCCGTGGCCGTGTTCCTGCCCCTGACTTACGCCTACTCCATGGAAATGGCCCTCTACCTGCTGCTGGGCCTGTACGTGGGCGGCATTTCCGGCGGATTGGTTCCCGCCATCCTCATCAACATTCCCGGCACCCCCTCCTCGGTATGTACCACCTTTGATGGTAACCCAATGGCCTCCAGAGGCGAAAGTGAACGGGCCCTGAAGATCGGCGTCACCTCCTCCTTCTTCGGCGGCATGATTTCCCTGGTGGTGCTGGCCCTGTTCACCCCCATCCTGGCCGGCTGGGCCATCAAGTTCTCCGCCGTGGAGAAGTTCCTCATCATCCTGTTCGCCCTCACCGTCATCGCCGCTCTGTCCCGGGGCCAGATGCTCCGCGGCCTGTGGATCGGCATGCTGGGCGTGCTGGTGGCCATGATGAACCAGTTCTCCGTCAACAACGAGTACCGCATGGTTCCCGAGTTTATCAAGAGCGAGATGCAGAGCGGATTCCAGCTCTTCCCCGTGCTCATTGGCCTGTTTGCCATCTCCGAAATGCTCCAGCAGTGCGAGACGGGCATGCATGCATCCTACTCCAAGGACGACACCAAGGGTATCAGCAATGTGGTGAAGTTTAAGTTTACCCGGGACTTCAAGGGCCAGATCGTCAACGTGTTCCGCTCCGCTCTGCTGGGTACCTTCATGGGTATCCTCCCCGGTGTGGGTGGTTCCGCCGCTTCTCTGATTGCTTACTCCCAGGCCAAGAGCTGGTCCAAGCACCCCGAGCTGCTGGGTACCGGCGTGCCTGAGGGCCTGATCGCCTCCGAGACCTCCAACAACGGCCTGACCGGCGGCGCCCTGGTGCCTCTGCTGAGCCTGGGCATCCCCGGCGACTCCACCACTGCCGTTCTGATCGGCGCCTTTATGCTCCAGGGCATTCAGGTGGGTCCCCTGTTCATCACCAACAACCCCGACATCTGGAACACCATCCTGGTAGCCCTGCTAGTGTGCAATATCCTGATGTATGTGGTCATGTTCTTCCCCATCAAGCTGCTGGCCAAGATCATCCTCATTCCCCAGGAGCGGCTGTATCCCGTGGTGCTGATGATGTGTACCGTGGGCGCCTACGCCACCCTGAACGGCCGGATGTTCGATGTGTGGTGCCTGCTGTTCTTCGGTATTGTGGGCCTGCTCATCAAGAAGTTCCACTTCCCCGTGTCCTGCTTCCTCATCGGCTTCATTCTGGGCGGCGACCTGGAGGACTACTTCATCCAGGTGCTCACCGCCTACAACGGCTACCTCACCGGCCTGTTTGTGCGGCCCATGGCCTGGGTCATCTGGGT
>NZ_CALXFV010000098.1 GCF_944387675.1 uncultured Flavonifractor sp.
ATACCGGCCTTGGTGCCGGCCACCTTGAAGTCCATCTCGCCGTGGAAGTCCTCCACGCCCTGGATGTCGATGAAGGTCTGGAAGGAGCCGTCATCGTCCTGGATGAGGCCGCAGGAGATACCCGCCACCGGGGCGGAGATGGGTACGCCGGCATCCATCAGGGCCAGGGTGGAGCCGCAGATGGAGCCCTGGGAGGTGGAGCCGTTGGAGGAGAGCACCTCGCTCACCACCCGGATGGCGTAGGGGAAGTCCTCCACCGAGGGGATGACCGGCTCCAAGGCCCGCTCGGCCAGGGCGCCGTGGCCCTTCTCCCGGCGGTTGGTGGACCGGGCGGCACGGGCCTCACCGGTGGAGTAGGCGGGGAAGTTGTAGTGGTGCATGTACCGCTTCTCCTCCTCCTCCCAGATGGTATCCAGCTTCTGGGCGGCGGAGAGGGTGTTCAGGGTGCAGATGGACAGCACCTGGGTCTGGCCGCGGGTAAAGAGGCCGGAGCCGTGAACCCGGGGCAGCACGCCCACCTCGGCGGCCAGGGGCCGGATCTCATTCTTGGCGCGGCCGTCCACCCGGTGGCCCTCCAGCAGCCAGGCCTTGACAATCTTCTTCTGGAATTTGTAGGTGATCTCCTCCAGGTACTTGTCCATCTCGGGATAGTCCTCCAGGAAGAGTTCATGCCAGTGCTCGATGAGGGCGTTCCACCGCTCCTCCCGCACGTTCTTGTCGTCGGTGTCCATGGCGGCGCGGGCCTCGTCCATGGTGGCCTCCACAATCTTGTCAAACAGCTCCTGGTCAAAGTCGGCGTGGTCGTAGCTCATCTTCTCCCGGCCAATTTCCGCCACAATCTGGTTGATGAAGGCCACCTGAGCCTTGATCTCCTCGTGGGCCTTCACGATGGCGTCATACATGATGTCGTCGGGCAGCTGATTGGCGCCGGCCTCAATCATGATCACCTTCTTGTCGGTGGCGGCCACGGTCAGGTCCAGCTGGGAGGCATGCTTCTGCTCGTTGGTGGGGTTCATCACAATCTGGCCGTCCACATAGCCCACCTCCAGGCAGCCGATGGGACCGGCCCAGGGGATGCAGGAGTAGGCCAGGCAGGCGGATACGCCGATCATGGCGGTGACCTCGGGGGAGCAGTCCCGGTCCACACTCATCACCGTGGCGGTAACCACCACGTCGTTGCGGAAGTCGTAGGGGAACAGGGGCCGGATGGACCGGTCAATGACTCGGGACGCCAGCACGGCGGGCAGAGAGGGCTGCCCCTCCCGGCGCATAAAGGAGCCGGGAATCCGGCCCACAGCGTACAGCTTCTCCTCAAAGTCCACAGAGAGGGGGAAGAAGTCCACCCCGTCCCGGGGGCGGGGAGAGACGGTGACGGCCACCAGCACGGTGGTCTCCCCGTAAGTCACCATGGCGGACGCGGTGGCCAGCTCCGCCACCTTGCCCACGTCGATGGTCAGGGGACGGCCGGCCACCTCGGTCTTGTACACCTTGCGGTTGGTGAATTCCTTGTGCTTGATAATGGTTGACATGCGAGTTCTGCCTCCTTTTCGTCGGTGTCTCCCACACATCAGAGCCGGGCTCTTTTTAGCACTTGAACCCACGCCCGGACTCCAGGCCCAGGTTCAACTGCTAAAAAGCGCGCTCTGACGGAAGGGAAGAAGGGGTGGCACGGTGTCCCGCGCCACCCCTATCCTTTTCTTGTCACGCTGCGGCGGCTTCGCAACGGTCAACTGCTCAACACTCTGCGAAAAATGCCGTTGGCATGCCGCCAACCTGTTTTTTCGTCTGCGTGTCTCGCTGTTGACCTGCGACCCACGCCTCCGCGCTTCCTCTTACTTACGAATACCCAGCTTGGCAATGATGGCACGATACCGCTCGATATCCTTGTCCATCAGATAGTCCAGCATCTTGCGGCGCTTACCAACCATCTTCAGCAGGCCCCGGCGGCTGTGGTTGTCGTGCTTGTGCACCTTCAGGTGCTCGGTCAGCTCCTGGATGCGGGCGGTGAGAATGGCAATCTGCACCTCGGGAGAGCCGGTGTCGGTCGGATGGGTGCGGTTGGCCTCGATGACGGCGGTCTTTTCGTCTTTGCGGATCATGGAGTTTTTCCACCTTTCAGTCAATTTGCCCGCGGGCTGCGTAACCGGCCGGTGTGAGCCGGGAAACGAAGTCCGGGGTAGCGCCTGCTTCACACAGGCTATGATAGACTATCACATTTTTCCCTTATTGTAAAGTCTCATGCGGAAATTTTCCCGGTTTTTTCTGATTCAGCGGACGTAATACACATAATTTCCCTTCCGGGGGGCGGGGGCGGGAACGGTATCCGCCCGGTAGCCCAGCACACAGTGGCCAATACCCTCGTACTCGCCCTTCACGCCCCACGCTTCCAGCAGGGCCTTGCCCTGGGGAGAGTCGAACTCCTCCCTGGCCCGGTGAATCCAGCAGGCCCCCAGGCCCACCGCCTGGGCGGCGTTGAGCAGGTTATCCATTACACAGCTGCCGTCATACACCCGGTTGACACATCCCTTGTCCGCCAGCACAATGAGCACCGTGGGCGCCCCGTAAAAGGGGTCAGCGTCCGGCGTACCCATAATGGCGGCGTTCATGCTCCGCAGGGTCTCAATGGTGTCCTTGTCCTGCACCACCACAATGATGGGGGACTGACCGCCCCGGGCGGTGGGGGCATAAGTCCCCGCCTCCACCACCTGCGCCAGCTCCTCCTCCGTGATCTGCCCGGGCTGAAAGCTGCGGCAGCTGCGGCGGTTCTTCAGATCTTCCAGTGTGCTTGCCATGGTCTTGTTCACTCCTGTTCTTATCCGTGGGCGGGGAGGGTTTACCCCTCCTTCCCCTTTTCCTTGCCCGGCTCCTCTTCCTCGGGCCGCACCACCACCCGGATTTCCAGCACCCGGCGGTGGTCCACCCGGGTCACGGTGACATCCAGTCCGTCGGAGGTGAATTGATCCCCCTCCTCCGGGATGCGGCCGATCTGCTCCATCACCCAGCCGGAGATGGTGTTGGCGTCACACTCCCCCTTGATGGAGAACAGGTCGAACAGGTCGGTCAGATCGGCGGAGCAGGAGATGAGGTAACTGCCGTCTTCCTGCTTGCGGAACTCCTCAATGACCTCGTCGTGCTCGTCCCAGATCTCGCCTACCAGCTCCTCCACGATGTCCTCCAGGGTGATCAGGCCCTCGGTGCCGCCGTACTCGTCCACCACCACCACCATGTGGGCCTTCTCCCGCTGGAGGATGCGCAGCAGCTCGGAGATCTTGGTATTGCCGGTGGTATAGAGCATGGGACCCATAATGGCCTTGATATCCTCCATCCCCCGGTAGCGGGCGGCGTGGAAGTCCTTCTCGTGGATGACGCCCACGATGTCGTCGATGTCCTCATGGTACACCGGCAGGCGGGAATAGCCGCTCTCGGCAAAGGCCTGGGCAATCTCGTCCATGGTCTCGGTGTCCTCCACCGCCACAATGTCCACCCGGGGAGTGAGAATCTCATCCACCTCCAGGTCGTTGAACTCAATGGCGGAGCGAATAAGCTTGCTCTCGTGCTGGTCCAGGCCGCCCTCGCTCTCCGCCTGATCCACCATGGTCACCAGTTCCTCCTCGGTAATGCCGCTGTCATCCGATTTATGGACCAGCTTGGACAGCAGCTTCTTCCACTGGCTGAACAGGAAGTTCAGGGGGGTGAGGATGGTGCGGAACACAATGAGCAGCGGGGTGGCGAACATAGCAAACCGCTCGGGCGACTCCTTGGCCAGGCTCTTGGGGGAGACCTCGCCGAAAATCAAAATCACCACCGTCAGCACCGTGGCGGACACGGTGGGACCGGTCACGTCGTCAATCAGCCGGATGAAAAGCACCGCGCCGATGGTGGTGGCGGCGTTGTTGACAATATTGTTGCCGATGAGCAGGGTGGACAGCAGCTTGTCAAAATCCTCGGCCAACGCCAGGGTACGGGCGGCCCGCTGGTCCCCGTTGTCCGCCCAGCTCTTCAGCCGTACCCGGTTCAGGGAGGTAAAGGCGGTCTCCGTGGCGGAAAAATAGCCGGACATGATGACGCAGAAGATCAAACCCACGATCATGGCGATACTGGCACTGTCTAACATAAATGAACAATCAACTCCAACTCTTGTTTTTGATAGGAACGCGCAAAAGGACACCCCTATCCCACAGGGATAAGGCTGTCCCGCTTGCTTTTCTTTGTGTACTTGTGACTAGGCGGAGGTTCGTCCACGAGGGCTCACCGTCTCCTTTATTCCAGATTGGAGTGTAGTATACCATACCTCCCGCCAAATTGCAAGGAGAGATTGTTCCCCTTCTCCCGGACCTACCAGTCCCGCAGTGGGACCCCGTTGGCGTCGGTATTGATGACGCTGGCCAGGATCAAAATTCCCTCAATCAGCCCCCAGATGGCGCCGATGCCGAAGCAGAAGGACAGTACAATCTGGGCAATGCCCTTCCCCACATAGCCCAGATAAAAGCTGTGGACCCCCAGACCGCCCAGGAAAATGCCGAACAGGCCGGCGGCCAGCCGGGATTTCTGGCCGGGAATGTCCTGGCTGTTTCTCTGATCCAGGGGCGTGCCGCAGTTGGAGCAGAAGGAGGCGTGGTTATCCACCTGCTGCCCGCAGTTGGGGCAATACATCGCAATCGCTCCTCTCTTTATATGCCGCCCCGCCAGGGGGCGTCCAGCAGTACGGCGGCGTAATGGGCCAGAAAACCCAGCGCCAGGGTGCCGTGCAGGGCCAGGTCCAGCCGCCGGACACCGGTAAGCCGTCCGTTTTTCCAGATAGACCACGCCAGCACCGGCAGAGACCAGAACATGGGATGCAGCCGGAAGGCCGCCCCGAAATCCAGAGACAGGGCGGCCAGCACCGCCCGCCGCATCCCGCACCCCGGGCAGGGAATGCCCAGCCAAACGGTAAACAGGCATGGGACGTTCAGTAAAAGCAGGAGTCCATAGACCAGGCAGGCGGCCAGCAGCAGCCGGCGGCCCTCCAGCTTCTTTCCCACCTGGTCCACCGCCCCTCATCCCCGCTTGGATGCTTGCATTATAAGATGGACCGCCCCCTCCTGTCAAGCCGGGGCGGCCCATCCATACATGTGTAAAAAAAGGATGTGCTCCAGGCACATCCTTTTTTCTGCTTACACCAGCTGGACGATAGCCATCTCGGCGGCGTCGCCCCGGCGGGGACCGATCTTCACCACGCGGGTGTAGCCGCCGTTGCGGGTGGCATACTTGGGACCGATCTCGTCAAACAGCTTCTTGGCCACATCCTCCTTGGTCAGGTAGGACAGGGCCTTGCGGTAATTGGCCAGGCCGGGGTTCTTGGCCAGGGTGATCATCTTCTCGGCCATGGGAGCCACTTCCTTGGCGCGGGAGACGGTGGTCTTGATCTGGCCGTTCTCCAGCAGGTAGGTGGTCATGGCGCGCAGCATGGCAATGCGCTGATCGGTGGGCTTGCCCAGTTTACGATAATGAGACATGGTTTCCAACTCCTATGGCGATTCAGATTCGTCCGGAGGGAGAAGCGTTCTCCCCGAAAACAGGCGCCTGACGGCCGGCGGGTCCGGGAGGGGACGTTACATGCCCCCGAACCGCCCGTTTCCTCTGGCCTCAGTTCTCCTCGTCGGCCAGGTGCAGGCCCATCATGGCCAGCTTGTTGATAACCTCCTCCAGGCTCTTGCGGCCCAGGTTGCGCACCTTCATCATCTCATCTTCGGTCTTGGAGATCAGATCCTCCACCGTGTTGATGTTGGCCCGCTTGAGGCAGTTGAAGGAACGGACCGACAGATCCAGTTCCTCAATGGTCAGCTCCAGCACCTTGTCCCGCTGGGCCTCCGCCTTCTCCACCACCGTGGACTTGGAGCCCATGGTCTCGCTCAGGTCGGTGAAGAGAACGAAGTGGTCGCAGAGGATGCGGGCGCCCAGGCTGACCGCGTCCCGGGCGGTGATGGTCCCGTTGGTCCACACCTCCAGGGTCAGCTTGTCGAAGTCGGTCAGGTCCCCCACACGGGTGTTCTCCACCGTGTAGTTGACCTTCCGCACCGGCGTATAGATGGAATCCACCGGAATGAGCCCGATGATGGTCTGGGCGGGCTTGTTCCGGTCGGCGGGGACGTAGCCCCGGCCGTGAGACATGGTCAGTTCCATGTTCAGGCTGGCGTCGGGACCCAGGGTGGCAATGTGGAGCTCAGGGTTGAGAATCTCCACCTCGCCGTCGGCTTTGATGTCGCCGGCTGTCACCTCGCACTCGCCGCTGGCCTCGATATAGACCGTCTTTACGCCCTCGGAGTGAAGTTTGGCAATGATGCTCTTGACGTTCAGAACAATCTCCGTCACGTCCTCCTTCACGCCGGGGATGGTGGAGAACTCGTGCTGCACGCCGGCGATCTTGATGGAGGTAACCGCCGTGCCGGGCAGGGACGAGAGTAGGATGCGCCGCAGTGAGTTACCCAGAGTGGTGCCGTAGCCGCGCTCCAGAGGCTCTACCACGTATTTGCCGTAAGAGCCGTCGCCGGGGTTCTCCACACATTCGATGCGGGGCTTCTCGATTTCTACCATGTGTTACCCTCCTTTTCGCGGCCGCGGGCAATTGCCCGCAGCCATTTACAGCTCACCAATAATCGAGGGTACAATCAGTTTTACTTGGAGTACAGCTCGACGATCAGGTGCTCCTCCACGGGCAGATCCACGTCCTCGCGGACGGGCAGCTTGGTCACGGTGCCCTTCAGGGAGTTCTTCTCCCGCTCCAGCCACTGGGGGAGCAGCACGGTGGGCGCATCCTCGCCAGTCAGCTTCTTGAACTTGACGGAGGAGCGGCTGGCCTCGCGGACTTCAATGACGTCGCCCGCCTTCACCAGGAAGGAGGGGATGTCCACCCGCTGGCCGTTGACAGTAAAGTGGCCGTGGCTCACCAGCTGGCGGGCCTCACGCCGGGTGGCGGCGAAGCCCAGGCGGTACACCACGTTGTCCAGGCGGCGCTCCACCAGGATGAGCAGGTTGTCGCCGGTCTTGCCGGGCATCCGGGCGGCCTTCTCGTAGTACATCCGGAACTGCTTCTCCATCACGCCGTAGACAAATTTGACCTTCTGCTTCTCGGTGAGCTGAAGGGCATACTCGCTCTTCTTCTTCCGCATCTGGCCGCCGGGATTGCGGTTGGACTCCTGCTTGCTCTTTCCGGCGTAGCCCATGGCAGCGGGAGAAATGCCCAGCGCGCGGCAGCGCTTCACAATGGGCTGCATATTCTTTGCCATTTGTTCTTCCTCCTTCTCTTACACGCGGCGGCGCTTCGGCGGACGGCAGCCGTTGTGGGGGATGGGGGTCACGTCCTTGATCAGGGTGACCTCCAGGCCCACGGCCTGCAGGGCGCGGATGGCGGCCTCACGGCCGGCGCCGGGACCCTTCACGTACACCTCCACGGTCTTCAGCCCGTGCTCCATGGCAGCCTTGGCGGCCGTCTCGGCGGCGGTCTGCGCGGCGAAGGGGGTGGACTTACGGGACCCGCGGAAGCCCAGGCCGCCGGAGGAAGCCCAGGACAGGGCGTTGCCGCCCATATCGGTCACGGTGACCATGGTGTTGTTGAAGGAGGAACGGATGTGCACCTGGCCCTTCTCAACATTCTTGCGCTCGCGGCGCTTGCGGATAACCTTCTTACCCTTGGTAGCGGTAGCCATGTGTTTCTCCCTCCCTTACTTCTTCTTGTTGGCGACGGTGCGCTTGGGACCCTTGCGGGTGCGCGCGTTGGTCTTGGACCGCTGGCCCCGGACGGGCAGGCCCTTGCGGTGGCGCAGGCCCCGGTAGCAGCCGATCTCGGTGAGACGCTTGATGTCCATCGCCACGTCGCGGCGGAGGTCGCCTTCCACAGTGTAGCTGTGGCCGATGATCTCACGCAGCTTGGCCTCGTCGGCCTCGGTCAGGTCCTTAACCCGGGTGTCGGGGTTGATACCGGCCTCGGCCAGGATCTTATTGGCGCTGGTGCGCCCGATGCCGTAAATATAGGTCAGGCCGATCTCGACCCGCTTATCCTTGGGCAAATCAATGCCAGCAATACGTGCCATACTGTCTCAGCACCTCCTGTTAACCTTGTCTCTGCTTATGCTTGGGGTTTTCGCAAATTACCATGACCTTGCCCTTGCGCTTGATGATCTTGCACTTCTCGCACATGGGCTTCAC
>NZ_CALXFV010000099.1 GCF_944387675.1 uncultured Flavonifractor sp.
ATGACCAGGATGATGTTGCCCAGCTTCTTGATCTCCTCGATGAGGCCCTTCATCCGGCTCTCAAACTGGCCCCGGAACTGGGTGCCGGCCACCAGGGCGGTGAGGTCCAGCAGATAAACCTCCTTGTCCAGCAGCTTGTAAGGGACCTCCCGCTGGTAGATTTTCTGGGCCAGGCCCTCGGCAATGGCGGTTTTGCCCACGCCCGGCTCGCCGATGAGGCAGGGGTTGTTCTTCTGCCGGCGGTTGAGGATCTGGATGGTGCGCTGGATTTCCTCCTCCCGGCCGATGATGTTGTCCAGCTTGCCGTCGGCGGCCTTCTGGGTCAGGGAGATGCAGTAGTTTTCCAAAAACTTCCGCTTGGGGGGCTTGTCGCCCTTCTTCTCCTTGTCGCCCCGCTCCTGCCGGCCGGAGTCCCGCTCCGGCGGCTGGGCCTGGGGGTTCTGGGCCGAGCCGAACAGCTTGTTCAGGAAGGGGAAGGTGGCGGTCTTGCCCTCGTCCTCCTCATCCTGGTCCCCGTCCTCGTTGGGGACCAGCCCATCCATGCCCTCAGCCCCGCCGAAGGCGGACATCATCTCGTTGGTCAGGCCCTCCAGGTCCTCGTCGCTGATGCCCATCTTCTGCATCATATCTTCCACGGGCTTGATGCCCAGCTCTTTGGCGCACTTCAGGCAGAGGCCCTCACTTTTGGTGGTGCCTCCCTCCAGCTTCTGAATAAAGATCACCGCCACATTCTTGTGGCAGCGGGAACACAAAGTAGGTTGCATATGCTTCAGCTCCTTTCGGGGGACAGGTCTCCCGGAGGATTTATTCTAATCCGAAATTATGAACTGGTTATGAATCTTTTTCAATTCTCAAATCTTACAAAAGGCGGTCCAGCAGGGCAAAGGGGTTGGTGGACATGAAGAATTTGAGCAGGTAAGTCTGCTCCACCGCCTCCCGGGGAAGCAGAATCCCCAGGAACTGGAGCAGCCAGGCGGTGACAAACAGGAGAATGCAGGCCTGCACCAGGCCCAGCAGGGCGCCGAAGGTCTTGTTGAGGGTGTGCAGGCCGGGCAGCCGGGCCACCAGGTCCAGAGCCTGGCTGATGAGCCACCAGGCCAGCAAAATAAGCACAAAGCCCAGCAGGAAGAGAATCAGATAGGCCACGGACTGGGCGATGGCGGCGGCCACCTGGGCGGCGGCGCTGGCCGCCGCCTGGTACATGCCGGCCTCCACCGCCTGGTCAATGCTGTCAATCAGGGTCTCGTAAAAGCCCATCTCCCGCAGCGCTTCCAGTACGCCCCCCAGCGGCACCTCCTCCGGCAGAGTTGCCACGCCACCCTGGTCGGAGATGTATTCGGTGTGCTGAATGGACTCGTTGAGCTGCGCTTCAATGGCCTGGGCGAACCTGGGCTCCAGAAAATCAGCCACCACCGGGGAGAGGACCCGGGCGGCAATTCCGGCGCCCGCAAAGGCCACCAGCACCGCCACCAGCCCGCACAGGGAGAGTACCAGGCCCCTGCGGGCGCCCCGGACGGCAAAGAAGATGAGAACGGCGACAAGAATCAGATCGAAAATGAGAAATGCAGTCATGAAATTCCTCCGAGATTACTGGGGTACATAGATCCTGGCCGAGGTGCTGTCGATGAGCATGGCGCTGCCGTCGGCCCGCTGGAGCGCCTTCTGGGCGCCCTGGGTGCCGGCGAGGGTGTTGTAGAGGGACAGATCCTGGTCGTAAATGTCCAGCCGGTCGGCGGTGAGCAGGGCCACATAGCGGCCCGCGGCGGAGAGGGAGAGCACCTGCTCCTCCATAGCCAGGCTGCCCCGCATCGTCCCGTCGGCGGAGACCACCCGCAGCTCGGCGGAGGTACCCGCCCGGTACTTGCCCAGCAGCAGCGCCGCGGTGCCGTCCCCGTCCAGAGAAAAGCCCTTCAGGTACAGTCCGGTGTAGTCGCAGCTGCCGGACAGCTGGCCCTCGGCGCTGACAATGGAGAGGGTGTGCTCCCCCAGCGCCCAGATGCCGCTGCTGTTCCACCGCAGGGAGAGGATGACGTCGCTCCCCACCGGGCAGACCCAGTCCGGCTCCGTCTCCGCCTCCGTCCGGTCCAGTCCGTACCGGTCCACCCGGCTCTGGAAGGCGTCCTCATCCAGGCCTACGGTGAGCAGAGCCACCGACTGGCTGTCCGGAGCGATGGCCGCGTCCATCACAAAGCGGCTGGACAGCCGGAAGCGGATCTGGGGGGAAAAGGAGCTGTCGTACACGGTGACAATGCCCTTGTAGCCGCTCTCCTGGGTGACCACCGCCAGCCAGCCCGCCTCGTTCAGGTCGGCGGCGATGAGCTGCTGCCCCTCCTCCAGGACCAGGGAGAAGGCCTCCGCCCGGTCCCGGTAGACGAACAGGCTCTGCCCCCCCACGTCGTAAACCAGAGCGGCGTTCCCCGCCACCCGGACCGCCGGGGACTGCATGGAGACCGTCTGATTCACGTAGAGCTGGGCGTTGCCGGAGTAGAGGCGGATGCTGCTGGGGGAACAGACCAGCAGATCCCCGTCCAGTACGGCAAAGGAACTGGTGATGCTCCCCTCGAAGGTGAAGGACTGGCTCTGTCCGCTCTCACTCCGGGACAGGTTCCGGTAGGCGAACCACCGTTTGATGGAGTCGAAATTCAGTTTGTCATAGTTGACAACCAGCACCACCGCCCCCACCACCAGGGCCAGGGTGACCAGGAAGGTGAGAAAGCGGAGGAACAGGTTGGGCCGCTTTTTGTGAGATGGGGCGGTTCTGCCCCGGTTGATCTCGTCCATTGTATGCTCCTAACCGGAAATCATGCGCGCCTTACAGCACGTCCTCGTGGTACCACAGCCTGGTCATGTACAGCCCGCCGGCGGGTACGGTGGGTCCGGCGGCGGTCCGGTTGCGGCCGTCCAGGATGGCTGGTACGTCGTCGGGAGAGAATTTCCCGTCGGCGGCGTAAACGCACGTCCCCACCATAGCCCGCACCATGTTGTACAAAAAGCCGTTGGCGCACACCCGGCACTGGATGATGTCGCCGCTGCGGGCGATGTCAAAGTAGTAGACCGTCCGCACCGTGGTGCGGGTCTCGGTTCCCACCGAGCGGACGGCGGCAAAGTCGTGGGTCCCCACAAAGTGGGCGGCCGCCCGGGCCATCACCGTCTCGTCCAGATGCTTGGGATAAAACCAGGCGCGGTTGACATAAAAAGCATTTCGAATGTGGGAGTTGTAAATGCGGTAGGTGTATTCCTTTTTCAGACAGGAGCCGATGGCGTTGAAGTCCTCCGGCACCTGGGTGGCCTTTACCACCACGATGTCATCCGGCAGGCGGGTGTTCACCGCCAGGGGAATCCGGTCGCAGGGGATGCGGGAAGAGGTACGGAAGTTGGCCACGTAGGTTTCGGCGTGTACGCCGGCGTCGGTGCGGCCGGCCCCGGTGCAGCGTACCGGGTGGCCCACCACCGAGGCCAGGGCCTTTTCCAGAGTCTCCGCCACCGAGACGGCATTTTTCTGTACCTGCCAGCCGTGGTAGGCGGTTCCCACATACATCAGTCGCAAGGCAATGTTTCTCATCAAAGCGAACATCCAGCCCCTTTTCTTACAGTCCCAGGCGGGCCAGCACGCCCGCGGCCACGCACAGGGCGGCGGACAGGGTCAGGGCGGCTCCGTCCATGGCGGTGAGTTTCAGCTGCCGCATACGGGTGCGGCCCTCGCCGCCGTGGTAGCAGCGGCACTCCATGGCAATGGCCAGCTCGTCGGCCCGGCGGAAGGCGGAGATGAACAGGGGGACCAGCAGAGGGACCAGGGCCTTGGCCTTCTGGACCAGGTTGCCTGAGTCAAAGTCGGCCCCCCGGGCCTTCTGGGCGGACATGATCTTGTCGGTCTCCTCAATGAGGGTGGGGATAAACCGCAGGGCGATGGACATCATCATGCTCAGCTCATGGACCGGCACCTTGACGGCTTTCAGTGGGTTCATCAGCCGCTCCAGGGCGTCGGTGAGCTGGATGGGGGAGGTGGTGTAAGTGAGCAGGAAGGTACAGGTGATGAGCATGGCAATGCGCAGCACCATGGAACAGGCCGCCCACACCCCCTCCCGATAGATGGTAAACACCCAGAAGGTGACCAGGGGCGCCCCCTGGCCGGGGGTGTAGAGCAGATTGAGCAGGCCGGTGATGAGCACGATGATGAGGATGGGCTTCATGCCCCGCAGAATGCTTTTCAGCCCGATTCGGGAGAGGGCGATCTCTATCGCCAGCACCACCAGCAAAAGGGCGTAGCTCACCAGCCACTTGGCCAGGAACAGGGCCACGATATAGGCGATGGTGCCGATGATCTTCACCCGGGGGTCCAGCCGGTGGATGGGGGTGGCGCCGGGGAAGTACTGACCCAGTGTGATGTCCTTCAGTGCCATTTACCCCATCCCCCTTCCCAGTTTGGCCAAAACAGCGTCCCTGGCCTGCTGGATGGTGTACACCGAGGGGTCGATGTCCACTCCCATGGCCCGCAGGCGGTGGAAGACCCGGGTCATGGCGGGTACCCCGAGGCCCATATGCTCCAGCTCGTCCCCGTGGGCAAATACCTCCCTGGGTGTGCCGGAGAAGGGAATTCTGCCGTCATTGACCACCACAATCCGGTCCACCGTCCGGGCTATCTCCTCCATGGAGTGGGAGACGATGAGGATGGTGGCGTTTTTGGCCTGGTGGTAGTCGTGGATGTTGCCCAGAATGGACTCCACCCCCACCGGGTCCAGCCCGGCGGTAGGCTCGTCCAGAATGAGCACCGAGGGTTCCATGGCGATGACCCCGGCAATAGCCACCCGGCGCTTCTGGCCGCCGGAGAGCTCGAAGGGGGACTTCTCCAGCACCTCCTCCTTCAGGCCCACGAACTGGGCGGCCTGCCGCACCCGGCGGTCAATCTCCTTCTGGTCCAGGCCCATATTTCCCGGCCCGAAGGCGATGTCCTTGTATACCGTCTCCTCAAAGAGCTGGTATTCCGGATACTGAAACACCAGGCCAACCTGGAAACGGGTCTGGCGGGTGCGCTCCTTGGAGGCCCAGATGTCCTGACCTTCCAGCAGCACCTGGCCGGAGGTGGGTTTGAGCAGACCGTTGAGGTGCTGGATCAGGGTGGATTTCCCCGACCCGGTATGTCCGATGATGCCCAGGTACTCTCCGCGGTAGGCGGTGAAGTCCACGTCCACCAGGGCGCCATGCTCAAATGGGGTGCCGGCGGAGTAGATGTGGCTCAGCCGCCGGGTCTCAATGATCGGTTCCAAATGACTTCATTCCTTTATTATGGTGGTACATGCCCCTCAGGCGGGGGTCACGTCCTTGGTAAGCAGCTCGGCCAGCGCGGCGGCGCACTCCTGGTCGCTGAGGGCGTCCAGCGGCACGTCCAGCCCCGCCTGGCGCAGCTCCCACAGCAGCTGAGTGGTCTCCGGCACGGTGAGACCCACCGAGCGCAGCTCCTCCACCCGCTGAAACACCTCTTTGGGTATGCCGTCGGCAATGACCTTGCCCTTGGCCATTACCACCAGCCGGTCGGCCTGGGCGGCCTCGTCCATGTGGTGGGTGATAAGCACCACCGTCACGCCGGAGGTGCGGTTGAGCTGTTTGATGGTTTTCAAGACCTCGGCTCGGCCGATGGGGTCCAGCATGGCGGTGGGTTCGTCCAGGACGATGCACCGGGGCCGCATGGCGATGACCCCGGCAATGGCCACCCGCTGCTTCTGCCCGCCGGAGAGCAGGTGAGGGGCGTGCTCCCGGTATTCGTACATTCCCACCGCCTTCAGGGCGTCGTCCACCCGGCGGCGGATCTCCTCCGGGGGTATTCCCAGGTTTTCCGGGGCGAAGGCCACGTCCTCCTCCACCACGTTGGCCACAATCTGGTTGTCCGGGTTCTGAAACACCATGCCAACGGTGCCGCGGATGTCCAGCAGTCTGTCCTCGTCGGCGGTGTCGATGCCGTCCACATATACCTTGCCCCCGGTGGGCAGGAGAATGGCGTTGAAGTGCTTGGCCAGGGTGGATTTCCCCGAGCCGTTGTGGCCCAGCACCGCCACAAAGGAGCCGGCCTGGATCTCCAGATCCACCCCGTCCAGCACAATGGGGGCGGGGATGACCTCATCCTGGTAGGCGAAGCGCAGCGCCTGGGTTTTCAAAATGGCGTCATTCATGGTGAAAGCTCTCCTTATTCGGCGGTCCAGCGGCCGGTGGCGCCGCAGGGCAGGGCCAATCCGGTGGCGGTCACCGGCAGACCCAGCTCCTGGCTCTCGGTGTGTCCCCCGTGGCGCCGTGCCACCAGCGTCTCCAGCAGGTAGGTGAGTACGGAGGGGGACAGGCCGGTGGTGTAGGAGTTGATGAGGAAGAAGAGGGGCCGGTCGCTGAGCACCTGGCTCACCAGCTCCACAAAGGGGAAGAGGTTCTCCTCCAGCTTCCAGATCTCCCCGGAGGGACCCCGTCCGTAGGAGGGGGGGTCCATAATCACCGCGTCATACCGCCGGCCCCGGCGGATCTCCCGCTCCACAAACTTGCCGCAGTCGTCCACAATCCAGCGGATGGGGGCGCTCTCCAGGCCGGAGCTTTTGGCGTTCTCCCTGGCCCAGCTCACCATGCCCCGGGCGGCGTCCACATGACACACGCTGGCCCCCGCCGCGGCACAGGCCACGCTGGCCCCGCCGGTGTAGGCGAACAGGTTGAGCACGCTCACCGGCCTGCCCGCGGCGCGGATGCGGGCCATGGCGAAATCCCAGTTGGCCGCCTGCTCGGGGAAAAGCCCGGTGTGCTTGAAGTTCATGGGCTTGATGTTGAAGGTGAGAGTCCTGTAGCCCAGCTCCCACCGCTCCGGCAGGTCTTTTTTCACCCACTGGCCTCCGCCGGTGGAGGAGCGCTGATACCGGGCGTCGTACTTCCGCCAGCCCGGGTGCCGCCCCTCCGGCCGCCAGATGGCCTGGGGGTCCGGCCGCACCAGGGTATACCGGCCCCACCGCTCCAGCCGCTCCCCGCCGCCGCAGTCCAGCAGCTCATAGTCCTTCCAAAATTCAGAGATCCACATGTGCGTCAACTCCGCCGTACGTCTTGTCATAATCATCCCATTATATCACCAGCCTTTCTCCCCGTCAACGTGAAGAAAGAATTGTGTTATGGCGAAAACTGTGATAAAATAGCTCTCATAAATGGCTTTCCCGGCGCCCGGGAGAAAAATGAGAGAAATGGGGTTCCCGATATGAGTGATGCAGAGCTTCAGTTCCGCACGGCGGCTTTTGGCGGTTTTCAGAAGCAGGATGTGCTGAATTATATTGAATCCTCCAACCAGGAGCACCGGGAGAAGCTGGAGGAGCTGACCCGGGAGCTGGAGGAGGTCCGGAAGGAGCGGGCCGCGCTGGAGGAGGCGGCCGGCCAGGCCGGTCGGCAGGCCCAGGCGGACGGGGAGCGGCTCCGCCAGCTGGAGGAGCAGCTGGCGGAGGAGCGGAACCGGGCGGAGGAAGAGCGGACCCGCCTGAGTCAGGCGGAGGAGGAGCTGGCCCGGGTGCGGGCGGCGCTGGCGGCGGCGGAGGACAAGCTGTCCCGGGCGGAGCCGGCGGCCCAGGCCTATGAGAAGGTGAAGGATCGCACCGCCGGCATTGAGCTGGAGGCCCACTGCCGGGCGCAGGCGGTGCAGGCGGAGGCGGAGGAGCGGGTGGAACAGGCCCGCCGGGATATGGAGCAGTGGCTGCAGCGGGTGCGCAAGAGCTATGAGGAACTGCGCACCGATATGGACGCCACCATTTCCCACACCAGCGGGGAGCTGGAGCGGGTGCGGGCCGTGCTGGAGTCCATTACCAGCCAGTTCTGCGCCCAGGACGAACGGCTGGAAAAGATGGTCCAGGCCTGTGTCGGGGCGCATAAGGCCCCTGACCCCCTGCCTCTGGAGGAGAAAAAGT
>NZ_CALXFV010000100.1 GCF_944387675.1 uncultured Flavonifractor sp.
TCCAGGGCGTTGTTCAGGTCCTTGATGTGCAGGTCGATCTTGAAGCCGGGCTTGTCGTTGCCCTCGATCATCATGGGAGCCTTGGCGTTCATGACGGTGGAACCGGCCAGGCCGCCCTTGATGGCCTCAAACACCAGCTGGGGCTCCACACCGGCCATCTTGGCCAGGGTCAGGGCCTCGGACAGGGCCTGGATGTTGCAGGCCACAATGATCTGGTTGGCCAGCTTGGTGGTGTTGCCGGCGCCCACGTCGCCGCAGCGCACCACGGAAGCGCCCATGGCGCCCAGCAGATCCTTGTACTGGTCAAAAATCTCCTGCTTGCCGCCCACCATGAAGGACAGGGTGCCGTCAATGGCCTTGGGCTCGCCGCCGGACACGGGGGCGTCCATCATCTCGATGTTCTTCTTGGCCAGCTCAGCGGCAATCTCCTTGGAGGCCACGGGGTTGATGGAGCTCATGTCGATGAACACGCTGCCCGGCTTCATGTGGGCGGCCACGCCGTCCTCGCCCAGCATAACGGCCTTCACCTGGGGGCTGTTGGGTACCATGGTCAGCACCACGTCGCAGGTCTCGCCGATCTCGGCGTTGCTGGCGGACTTGGCGCCGGCGGCCACCACCTCGGCCACGCTGGCGGGGTTCAGGTCGCTGACGGTGAGATCATAGCCCGCCTTCAGCAGGTTCTTCGCCATGGGCTTACCCATAATTCCAAGACCAATCAGTCCGACTTTCATAGTAAATTCCTCCTAAATATCAGTATTTTTATCCAAACGGACCGGGCTTAAAGAGCGGCCACGTTTTTGGTGATGATGACGTTGGCGCCCAGGCCGCACACGTCCGGCAGGACCACCTGGCCGATGACGGTGGGCGCGGTTACCTTGAGCTGGTTGATGGCCTCCATTACCCGGAAGATGTCCTTTTTGGGGATGGGCTTATCCAGGCGGACGCTGACCAGAGGCAGCTCGCCCCCCTCCACCAGGATGCTGGTGGCAATGTTCCGCCGGGGATCGGTGAGCTCCTGGCGGACGTAGTCCGCCCCCTTGGGGCAGGTGGCACCCTCAATGGCGTCCACCCGGGTTCCCTCGTACTGGGCGGTGATCTCACAGCCGTTGGGGCAAATGATACAGGTAAAGGTCCGTGTCATTCCACGCTCACCTCCAGATCTCCCGTGGTCTCCAGCTTCTCCGCAGCCACAGCCAGCTGGATCATCTCGGCGGGCAGAGCCTTGGGGAACTTCCGCCGCAGCACTTCCCGGCCGTTCTGGGTAACGGTGAGGGTGACCTTCTTCATGGGCTGGCGCACCCGCAGGGAGAGGGTAAAGCCCCGCTTGCCGCTGATGCGCTGGGGAATCACGTGGCCCACGTTCTTCCCCGCCTTCACCTCCAGGGGACAGGGGGGCAGGGAGCCCTGCTTCAAATACTCCGCCGCCGCGGCCGCCAGGGCCTCCGCCTCCAGGGAGACGAAGTCCACCAGGTCGTGGACATGGAGCACATTGCCGGCGGAAAACACCCCGGGCAGGTTGGTCTGATAGTGCTCATCCACAAAGGCGCCCTTGGTGCGCCCGTCCACCGCCAGGCCGGAGCCGTTGGCAATGTCCCCGGCGGGAATGAGGCCCACCGAGAGGATGAGGGTATCGCAGTCCACCCGCTCCTCGGTGCCGGGGATGGGACGGAAGTGCTCATCCACCTGGGAGATGGTGACGCCCTCCAGCCGCTCCCGGCCGTGGATGTCGGTGACGGTGTGACTGAGGTGGAGGGGAATGTTGTAATCGTTGAGGCACTGCTCGATATTCCGGGGCAGGCCGCTGGGATAGGGCTGCACCTCGTAGACGCCCTTCACATGGGCGCCTTCCAGGGTCATCCGCCGGGCCATGATAAGCCCGATGTCCCCGCTGCCCAGGATGACCACCTCCCTGCCCACCATCAGGTTGCGCAGGTTGATGTACTCCTGGGCCACGCCGGCGGTGTAGATGCCGGCGGGGCGGCTGCCTGGAATGGCCAGGGCGCCCCGGGTCCGCTCCCGGCAGCCCATGGTGAGGATCACCGCGTCTCCCTGGATCTTCCGCAGTCCGGCGGGGCCGGAGGCGGTGAGGGTACGGTCGGCCTCCAGGGTGAGCACGGTGGTATCGGTGAGGCAGGGAATGCCCAGCTCCTCCGCCCGGTCCACAAACCGCTGGGCGTACTCCGGGCCGGAGAGGGTCTCCCCGAACCGGGTGAGGCCGAAGCCGTCATGGATGCACTGGCGGAGAATGCCTCCGGTGCGGTGCTCCCGCTCCAGGATCACCACATCGTCGATTCCCTTCTCTCGGAGCTGGATGGCGGCGGCCAGGCCGGCGGGTCCGCCGCCTACCACCACGGCCTGATGGCGTTCCACATTCATGCCTGGTCCCCTCCCTTCACACTGCCGGTAAACATCCAGGAACCCTGGGGACCCAGATCGATCCGGGCAAAGGCCTCGCCCAGCTCCTGGTGAAGGGCCTCGGTGATACGGGTCTCACAGTAGCCCCCCTGGCAGCGGCCCATGGTGGCCCGGGTGCGCACCTTCACGCCGTTGACGGTGTGTACCCCCAGGGGATTGTGGATGGCCTGGAGAATCTCAGCCCGGGTGACCTTTTCACACCGGCAGTAGATCTCGCCGTAGTCCGGATTCTCCGCGATGGCCTGCGCCCGCTCCTCGTCGCTCATATCGGCAAACCGGCGGATGCCGTGACGGACGGGGTCAAAATTGGGATTGGGCGTCAGCACCTCCCGCTGGGCGATGAGGGCCACGGCCCGGCGGGCCAGAGGCAGGGCGGAGGTGAGGCCGGGGGACTCAATACCCACCAGGTTCACCACGCCCGGCACCTCGTCCCGGCACTCCAGCACAAAGTCCTGCACCACGCCCGTCTCCGGGTCGATGCGCTTGGGCCGGATGCCGGCGAAGTTGCGGATAAAATAGCTGCGGTCCATGTGTTTGAACATGCGGGAGCCACTCTCGATCAGGCCGTCCATGGCGGCCTGGGTGGACTCGTAGTCCTGGAAGTCCCGGGCCAGCTGGCTGTCGGGACCCACCAGCACGTTGCCGTCCACCGTGGGAGTGGCGTGGGTATCAAAGGTATTGTCCGGGTTGGGGGCGGGATAGACGGGGATCTTGGCGTACTGCCCCGCCAGCTTATCCAGCACGAAGTACTCGCCCTTGACGGGCTTGATGACATAGCCGGGAATACCCAGCTGCTCGCTGACCACGGCGGAATTGAGTCCCGCGCTGTTCACCACCCAGCGGGTGGAAACATCGCCCTGGGTGGTGTGGAGCAGGTGGGTGCCGTCGGCCTGTCTGGTCTCCCCGGTGAACGCGCAGTTCAGGTGGTACTCCACCCCGTTGTGTACTGCGTTCTCCGCCAGAGCGATGGTGTAGAGGAAGGGGTCCAGGATGCCGCTGGCGGGACACCACATGGCAAAGTTGCCGCCGGCGCTGGGGTCCAGCTCATCCATCCGCTTGCGGTCGATGATCTCCAGGCCCTTGACGCCGTTGGCCTCGCCCCGGGCCTTGAAATTCTCCAGCCGCTGCCGGTCCTCGTCGGTAAAGCCCACAATGAGCTTGCCGGTGCGTTTGAAGGGGATATCCAGCTCCGCGGCCACCTGGTCAAACTCCTGGTTGCCCTCCACGGCGCAGATGGCCTTGAGGGTGCCGGTCTTGTAGAGGAACCCGGCGTGGAGCATGCCGGTGTTCCGTCCGCTGGTCTGGGTACAGACGTCGCTCTCCTTCTCCAGCACCGCGATGCGCAGCCGATACCGGGAGAGCTCCCGGGCGATGGCGCTGCCCACCACGCCGCCGCCAATGATGACGACGTCATAGTTCTGCTGCATAGGGATCTTCCTTTCTCCTCACAGGAAAAGGGTCAAAATAGGCACCGTGACCAGACTGGTCAGGGTGGAAATAAACACGCACTTGGAGGCGAACTGGGCGTCCGCCCCGTATTTCTGGGCCAGAATGGCGGTGGTGGAGCCGATGGGCATGCCGGTCAGAGCCACGCTGACGCCGATGGTCAGGGGGTCCATATGCAGCAGCTTCAGCGCCGCCAGGCAGAGGACGGGCAGCAGGATCTGCCGTACCGCCACCAGGTAAAAGGTCTTGGGGTCGAACACCGACCGGATGGGGACGTCGGCCAGGATGGCGCCCACCAGGGCCATGGCCAGGGGCGAGGTACAGGCCCCCAGATTGTCCACCGCGCTGTCCACAAAGTGGGGCAGGGGGATCTGGAGCACCATGCGCACGATGCCGATCTCCACGGCAATGATGGCCGGGTTGAGCATCACCTTTTTAAAGGCGTCCTTGGCGTCGGCCCGGGTAAACAGGGAGATGCCGGCGCTCCACATCAGGATGCGGGTGGGGATGATGAACAGGGAACCCAGGAAAAGTCCCTCGTCCCCGTAGGCTCCGCTGACCACAGGCAGCCCGGCAAAGCCGGAGTTGCTCACCAGGGTGCCGTACTGGAGAATGCTCTTCTCCTCCGGCCGGAAGCCGTTGTAGAGCACCTTCCCCAGCAGCAGCGCCACACAGGCCATGCCGGTGGCGATGATGAGGGCCTGCCCTCCCTGCTTCAGGGTGTCCAGGCTGAAGGGCATGTTGAAGGACTCAAAGATCATGCAGGGCAGGGTGATCTTGATCACCAGGTCGGTGAGCTTATCCCGGGCCACATCGTTGAAGATCTGGGACTTGCGGCAGTAGTAGCCCACCACCATGTAGATGAAGAGCACCGTCTGCACGTCCACCATTTTGTAAAAGCTGTCCATGGGGTTTTGTCACCCCCGGATCGGGGTGAGCAGCGCGCCCTGGGGATCGAATTCCAGCAGCTCCGGCTGAGAGACCGCCTCCAGCCCGGGCCAGCGTCCCGCCGTTACATCCTCATAGTAGGCCTGGCTGAGCATGATCTCCCCGATGTGCAGGCTGTTGGGAATGCGGATAATCCGGGGATTGTTCTGGTCAATGCCGTTGCAGGTGCGGATACACATCTGGATGGCCTCCTTGTCGGTGGCCACGATGCAGGGGATACGGGCGGAGGTGAGCACGGTGGAAGTGATGCAGTTGGGATACATCATCTCCAGGTCGATCTTGTCAAAGAACCGCTTGGTAATCACATTGGCCAGGCCCACGCCCAGGGAATTTCCGTGGCTGGCCTCGCTCAGGTCCAAAAAGCAGGTGCGCTGCACCTTCACGCCCCCGTGGGCGTACTCGGTGGAGAAGGTGCCGGTGATGTTGGGGTCCACCCCGGTACCGGAGTAGTTCTTGCCCGTCTCATCCACGATGAGCACGTCGCATTCCCCCACCAGCAGGGAGGGCATGTGGGCAAAGGCCTCCTTCAGCAGCTCCGGCTCCCGCTGGAGAATGTCGTCCTTGTCGATGGCCTCCAGCTTCCAGGTCTGGTCGTAGGCGTTCTCCAGGCAGGGGATGGCAAAGAGGATGGGGGCCTTCTCCAGCACCACCTTGGCCATGGAGGGGATGTTCTGGCCGATCTTGCCCATGCCCTCGGCATGGACCCGCTCGGCTCCCCGCTGCTTGCCCAGACCCACCGTCATCATTTTGCAGGGACCGCTCTCGTAGGGACCCCGGAAGGCGTTGTGGGGCTTGAGCCGGCAGGAGAGGATGATGCCGTCGGCGTGGTAGGCGTTTTTATCCATGTACACCGGCATGCCAGTGTCGGAGACGCCCAGCTCCACCACCTCCATGCTGCTGCGGATCTCGCAGCCCATGGTGTCCGGGGTGATGCCGTACCCCGCCAGGATGTCCAGCTGTCCCTCCGCCGTGGCGCCGCCATGGCTGCCCATGGCGGGGACGATGAAGGGGGTGGCGCCCCGGGACTTGACAAAGTCCACCACCGCGCGGGTGATGATATCCACGTTGGCAATGCCCCGGCTGCCGGCGGTGATGGCAATCTCCATGCCGGGGCGGACCTTGGAGCAGAACGGTTCTCTGGAGAGCTGCTCCATCACCGCCGCAGGAATGTCCGCCGGCTCAATGTGCTCCATGGGGAACACCTGCCGGGCGCGGAACATGGGCGGGATGGGGACCCCGGAGAGCAGCTGGGAGACCACGCCTCCCTGTTTGATTTCCATTGGTTTCTGCCTCCTCAATGGTCAGGTACGCCTATGGCCCCCGCCGGTGTCCCGGCGGGAGCCTGCAAAGCGTTTCTTCTCATCAGGTAATGGGCGCGGGATTGAAGATGCACACGTCGTTGTGGAAGCCGTACTGGTCGGAGTAGGGCTTCTTCACGCCGCTGGCCACGTCCAGAATCAGCTCAAAGAGCTCGGTCCCCACATCGGCAATGGTCTTCTCGCCGGTGGCGATGGGGCCGGCGTTGACGTCGATCAGGTCAAACCAGTGCTCCTTCATCTCGTTGCGGGAGCAGACCTTGATCACGGGGGCGGCGGCCAGGCCGTAGGGAGTGCCGCGGCCGGTCATGAAGACCTGCAGGCCGATGCCGCTGGCCAGCTGGCAGGGTCCGCAGACAATGTCGCTGGCGGGGGTGGCGGCGTAGATGAGGCCGTGCTTGCTGGGCTTCTCCGCCGGGGAGAGCACCTGCTCAATGGGTGCGGTACCCGACTTGGCGATGGAACCCATCGCCTTTTCCACAATGTTGGCCAGACCGCCCTTCTTGTTGCCGGGGGTGGGGTTGGCGTCCCGGTCCACGCCGCCGGCCTCCAGGTAGTCGTCGTACCACTTCATCTCGGCGGCCAGCTTATCCCGGGTGGCCGCGTCCCGGCAGCGCTGGGCCAGCAGGTGGACGCCGTCCCGCACCTCGGTGACCTCGCTGAACATCACCGTGGCGCCGCCCTTCACCAGCATGTCGGCGGCATAGCCGGCGCTGGGGTTGGCGGTGAGGCCGGAAAAGGCGTCGGACCCGCCGCACTGCATGCCGATGAGCAGCTCACTGAGGGGCAGCTCCTCCCGGCGGCGCTGATTGAGCTTTTGCAGCTTCTTCTCCGCCATGTCCAGCAGGGCCTGCATCATGGCGTCGTGGCCCTTGTAGTCCTGGAGGGTGAGGGTGTTCTCCGGAGTGATGTCCTCGGGAGGCAGCACCATGTCGAAGGTGAGCTTTTCACAGCCCAGGCCCACCACCATCAGTTCCCCGCCGAAGTTGGGGTGACGGATCAGGTTGGTCACCGCCCGGATGGGAATGTGGGCCTCCCGGGCCTTGATGGCCACACCGCAACCGTAGGGGTGGTTGATGGCCACCACCCCGTCCACATTGGGATACTTGGGCAGCAGCTCCCGCTTGATCTGCTCCACGGCCACGTTCACCACGCCGGCGGCGCACTGCACGGTGGTGACAATACCCAGCAGGTTGCGGGTACCGGCGGGGCCGGTTTTGTTCCGGTAGCCCATCCAGGTGGTGCGGGTGGGGTCGGGCAGCTGCTCGGCCGGCACCAGATTGGTGCCGAAGGGCATGTTATCCAGGGCGGGAGACTGGGGCAGGTCCAGCATATGCTCGTTGATCCAGGCGCCCACGGGAATGGCGTCCTTGGCATAACCCAGCACTACGCCGTAGCGGACCACCTCGCCCCCCTTGGGAATATCGGTCAGGGCAATCTTATGGGCCTGGGGAATGTCCTCCCGGGTGACCACATCAGGCATAACCTGGGTCCCCGCAGGAATATCCTTCACCGCAATGGCCACATTGTCCACGTCTTTTACTTTGATGTAAAGCGGTGCGCTCATATCCATACTCCCCTTAGCTCACATTACTGCTTGGCAGCAGCTTCCTTCTCCTGGCGCTTGGCCTTCCGGTTATCCAAGATCGCGTAGATCACAGACAGGATGATCAGCACCCAGATGACCCAGGCCATGGGCCGCACAAACAGGCCGGTGAGGTAGCCGTTGTAGGCGGTGAGCACCTGGATGAA
>NZ_CALXFV010000101.1 GCF_944387675.1 uncultured Flavonifractor sp.
AAGTCGCCCTGCTGATAGGGCATGATCTTGGCCAGGGCCTTCTTGCGGTCCTCGGTGTTGTCGGCCACGATCATCTCACGCATGGCCTTGATGCGCTCGCCTTCAAAGAACATGTGCTCGGTGCGGCACAGGCCGATGCCCTGAGCGCCGAAGGCGTAGCCCTGAGCGGCGTCCCTGGGGGTGTCGGCGTTGGTGTACACCTTCAGCTGGCGGTACTTGTCGGCCCAGCCCATCAGGCGGCCAAAGTAGCCGGAGCCGGGATCGGCAGGCACGGTGGCCACGGCCTCGCCGTAGATGTTGCCGGTGGAGCCGTCCAGGGCAATCCAGTCGCCCTCGTGATAGTCCTTGCCGGCCAGGGAGAACTTCTTGTTCTCATAGTCCACCACAATGTCGCCGCAGCCGGATACGCAGCAGGTACCCATGCCCCGGGCCACCACGGCGGCGTGAGAGGTCATGCCGCCCCGGACCGTCAGGATGCCCTGGGAGACCTGCATGCCCTCAATGTCCTCGGGAGAGGTCTCCAGACGGACCAGGATGACCTTCTCGCCCCGGGCGTGCCACTCCTTGGAGTCCTCGGCGGTGAAGACCACGCGGCCGCAGGCGGCACCGGGAGAGGCGGCCAGACCCTTGCCCACCACCTGGGCCTTCTTCAGGGCCTCGGGATCGAAGGTGGGGTGGAGCAGCGCGTCCAGCTGCTTGGGCTCCACGCGGCACACGGCCTCCTTCTCGTCGATCATGCCCTCGTCCACCAGGTCCACGGCCACCTTCAGGGCGGCGGCGGCGGTGCGCTTGCCGTTGCGGGTCTGGAGCATGTAGAGCTTGCCGTTCTCAATGGTGAACTCCATGTCCTGCATGTCCTTGTAGTGCTGCTCCAGGCGGTTGGCGATGTCGGCAAACTGCTCGTACACCTGGGGCATCTCCTCATGCAGCTTGGAAATGGGGGAGGGAGTGCGCACGCCGGCCACCACGTCCTCGCCCTGGGCATTGATCAGATACTCGCCGAACAGGGCCTTTTCCCCGGTGGCGGGGTTGCGGGTGAAGGCCACGCCGGTGCCGGAGTTGTTGCCGGAGTTGCCGAACACCATGGACTGCACATTGACGGCGGTACCCCAGTCGTAGGGGATCTCGTTCATGCGGCGGTACACATTGGCGCGGGGGTTGTCCCAGGAGCGGAACACCGCCTTCACGGCCTCCATCAGCTGCACCTTGGGATCCTGGGGGAAGTCCTCCCCCTTCTCCTTCTTGTAGAACTCCTTGAACAGGACCACCAGGTTCTTCATGTCGTCGGTGTCCAGCTCCACGTCCTGCTTGACGCCCTTCTTGGCCTTGACGTCGTCGATGATCTCCTCAAAGCGCTTCTTGGACAGCTCCATGACCACGTCGGAGAACATCTGGATGAACCGGCGGTAGGAGTCGTAGGCGAAGCGGGGGTTGTTGGTGAACTTGGCCAGGCCCTCCACCACCACGTCGTTCAGGCCCAGGTTCAGGATGGTGTCCATCATGCCGGGCATGGAGGCCCGGGCGCCGGAGCGGACGGAAACCAGGAGGGGGTTCTCAGGATCGGCAAACTTCTTGCCGCAGATCTCCTCCATCTTGCCCAGATACTCATAGATCTGCGCCTGGATCTCCTCGTTAATCTGGCGGCCGTCGTTGTAGTACTGGGTACAGGCTTCGGTGGTGACGGTAAAGCCCTGAGGCACCGGCATGCCCAGGTTGGTCATCTCAGCCAGGTTGGCGCCCTTGCCGCCCAGCAGCTCCCGCATGGAGCCGTTGCCCTCTGAAAACAGATAGACATACTTATGGGAATTGCCCATTTCACATTCCTCCTAGTTTTCTTCGCAAAAATGGTGTCAAATACGTGCCGTCGCTATTATATCATCTTAGTCCGAGATTGCAAGGGATTCCCAATTTTTTGTTAAAAAATCTGCAAGATTTCCTTCGCTTGTCCCTTGCGCTCCGGTCAGCCCGCCGGGGTGAGGGCCACGGCGTAGGCCCGGTCATAGCTGTTGAGCTGTCCGGCGTCGGTGAAGGTGTCTGGGAGGGCGGCGGAGCGGATGCCGCTGCCGCTGTCGTACACCTCCAGATAGAGGGGGACCCGCTGGCCGGGTACCAGCTCCTGGGGGGCGTCCATCCACACCCAGCTCCGGCCGGTCTCCAGGCTGCGGTCCATGCCCTCCACCTGGGGAGCGTAGCTGTATTTGGAGCCGCCGTCCTGGAAATTCACCGTAATCTTGCTGCCGCTGAGGACGATGCCCAGCCGCAGCTCCTCCGACGTGCTGGAAGACAGGCCCCCTTCCGCCAGGGTCTGCCACGCCCCGTCCGACCAGGACAGCACTTCGATGGTGCAGCCGGTCAAGTCCTCCCCCATGGAGCAGGCATACAGGCCGTACTCCCCGTCGGTGCCGGCAATCAGATCCAGCAGGGCGCCCTCCTCCTCACTGAGGGTCAGGGGGGCCACCTGATGGGCGGCGGCGGCGCTCTCCTCCGGTTCTTTGTCCCCCCGCCCGGCGCAGCCGGTGAGCAGAACGGCCAGAGCCAGGGGGAGCAGCAGCAGCTTTTTCATGTGAAAAACTTCCTTTCTCTCTACACGATCCAGGCGGAGCCCACCACGGTCTCCCCCTGATAAAACACCGCCAGCTGGCCCGGCGTGGGGGCGCGGGCGGGGGTTTTCATGTCCAGACGGATGCCCTCCCCCTCCGGGGAGAGAAGCGCCTCCTGCTGGGTGCGGGAGTGGCGCAGGCGCACCGCCACCTCCCTGGGTTCTGTCAGGGCCTCTATGGCGATCCAGTTGGGCTGTATCCCGCGCACCACGTCCCGGCCCAGATCGCTGCCGTCGGAGAGCACCACCTCATTTGACTCCGGCCGGATGGCCGACACATAATACCGGTGGGGACCGGAGATACCCAATCCCCTCCCCTGGCCCAGGGTGTAACGATGGATGCCCTTGTGGCGGCCCAGCACCTTGCCGTCCTTGTCCACAAAATTCCCCGCCGGGGTGGAAAAGCCGTGCTCTTCCAGCCAGGCGGCGTAGTCCCCGCCGGGGACGAAGCAGAGCTCCATGGAGTCGGGCTTGTCCGCCACCGGGATACCTGCCTCCCGGGCCAGCGCCCGTACCTCCCGCTTTTCGTAATTTGCAAGAGGAAATATGACTCTCTGTAGTTGCTCTCTGGTAAGCCGGGCCAGCAGATAGGATTGGTCGTTGGCGGGCCGGCCCTGTTTCAGCACCCCGTTTTCCACATTGGCATAGTGTCCGGTGGAGACGTATCTGGCCCCGATCTCCTCCGCCAGACAGAAAAGGGCGGGGAACTTCACCGTGGGGTTGCACAGGGCGCAGGGCAGAGGGGTGCGGCCCGCCAGGTAGGCGGCGGCGAAGGGGGCGCACACCTGCCGCTCCAGCTCGGCCCGGATATCCGCGATTTTCAGGGGGATGCCCAGCCGGCCGGCCAGGTTGGCGGCGTCGGCCGCCCCGGTACCCCCCAGACCGATGTCCAGGTAGAGGCCGGTGACGGCAAAGCCCCGGTCCAGCAGCAGCCGGGCCGCCACGGCGGAATCCACCCCGCCGGACAGACCGAGAACAACAGATTGCTTCATAGATGCTCCTTATTTTTCCAAAAAGACCAGCAGTACGGCAATGTCCGCCGGGCTCACCCCGGAGATACGGCTGGCCTGACCCAGGTTCAGGGGCCGGATGGCGTCCAGCTTCTGCCGCGCCTCCAGCCGCAGCCCCTCCAGGTGGAGATAGTCCAGGTCGGAGGGCAGGGGCCTGTCCTCCATCTTTCGCTGCTCCGCCACCTGCCGCAGCTGCCGGTCAATGTATCCCTGATACTTCACCGCGATCTCCACCGCCTCGGTAACCTCGGGGGGAAGGGCGGGCCGGGCCGGGTCCACGGCGGCCAGAGAGCCGTAGCTGTTCTCCGGCCGGCGGAGCAAATCGCACAGCCGCCCCTCCTTGGTGCCGGTGTGCTCCAGGCGTCTGATTTCCCGGTCCACGGCGGCATATTTCGCCTCCACCTCCGCCAGCCGCGCCCCGCTCACCAGGCCGATGGCATGGCCCACGGCGCACAGCCGCCGATCGGCGTTGTCCTGCCGGTGGAGGAGGCGGTATTCGGTGCGGGAGGTCATCATCCGGTAGGGTTCGTCGGTCCCCTTGGTCACCAGATCGTCGATGAGCACCCCGATATACCCCTGATCCCGCCGCAGGATGAGGGGTTCCCGGCCCAGCAGCTTCAGGGCGGCGTTCACCCCCGCCACAAAACCCTGGACGGCGGCCTCCTCATACCCGGAGGAGCCGTTGAACTGCCCGGCGCCGTACAGACCCCCGACCTTTTTGTGCTCCAGGGTGGGCAGAAGCTCGGTGGGGTCCACGCAGTCGTACTCGATGGCGTAGGCGGGCCGGGTCATCTCCGCCCCCTCCAGGCCAGGGATGGTGTGGAGCATCTCCACCTGCACCTGCTCAGGCAGGGAGGAGGAAAGGCCCTGGATGTACAGCTCCTCGGTGTTCAGTCCCATAGGCTCCACGAAGAGCTGATGGCGCTGCTTGTCGGGAAAGCGGACGATTTTGGTCTCAATGGAGGGGCAGTACCTGGGTCCCACCCCCTCGATGGTGCCGTCGTACAGGGGGGACCGGTCCAGGCTGGCCCGGATAATCTCATGGGTGCGCTCGTTGGTATAGGTCAGCCAGCACACCGCCCGGTTTTCCGGGGGAATCTTGGTCTCAAAGGAGAAGGGCAGCACCTGCTCGTCCCCCGGCTGGAGCTCCATTTTGGAAAAATCCACGCTGCGGGCGTTGACCCGGGGGGGCGTGCCGGTTTTGAAGCGGCGGAGGGACAGGCCCAGCCCCTCCAGGCAGGCGGTGAGAGAATTGGCGGCGGCCAGGCCGTCTGGGCCGGAGTCCCTGGCCACCTCCCCTACAATGGTGCGGCCCCCCAGGTAGGTGCCGGTGGCAATTACCGCTGCCCTTACCCGGTACACCGCACCGTAGATGGTACGCACGGCGGACACACGGCCGTCCTCCGTCAGAATGTGGGTGACCTCTCCCTGCTTCACCCACAGGTTTTCCTGCTTTTCCAGGGTGTGCTTCATCACCTCCTGGTACCGCCGCCGGTCGGCCTGGGCGCGCAGGGACCACACCGCCGGACCCTTCCCCCGGTTCAGCAGCCGGTACTGGATACAGGCCCGGTCGGCGGCCTTTGCCATCTCGCCTCCCAGAGCGTCCAGCTCCCGCACCAGATGGCCCTTTCCGGTGCCGCCGATGGCAGGGTTGCAGGGCATGTTGCCCACCGCGTCCAGATTGACGGTGAAGCACAGAGTGCGCAGCCCCAGCCGGGCGGCGGCCAGGGCCGCCTCAATCCCCGCGTGGCCTGCGCCGATCACCGCGATATCGTAAGTTCCCGCTTGATAGTCCATGGGTTCGTCTCTTTCCTTTGTGTGGATCGGGTTTGGATGGGGGGCCTACGGGTCCCGTCACTCCCCGTATACAATGGTCACCGCCTGACGGTGGTTGACGATCTCCGCCTCCCGGCACCGGCCGCCGAACTCCCCGTCCAGGGTCCAGTCAATGGCCTCCCGGGCGGTGAGCTTCAGCCGGCTGGTGCGGAAGCAGGTGACCAGCCCCCCCTCGTCGGGGGCCATGTTGGACAGGGCCTTCAGGACGCCCTGCAGCTGGAGGGGATTCTGGGGCTGGCGTACCAGGGCCACCTCAAACAGCCCGTCGTCCAGGGCCACCGGCTGGGCGGGGGTCCCCTTGAAGCCCCCCACCGAAATGGTGTTGGACACCATACCGTAGCAGAAGCTGTCCTTCACCACCCCTCCGTCGTGCTCCACCTCCATGGGGTAGGCCTGGATGGAACCCAGCCGGGTGGCTCCCTCCAGCACGTAGGCCAGGTGTCCCAGCATGCTTTTGGCCTGCTGGGGGGTGTTGTAGGCCACATCGGTAAAGGCCCCAAAGGCGGCGATGTAGAGGAAGCTCTTGTCGTTGAAGGAGCCGATGTCCACCGGCCGGGGCAGGCCGGCCGCCGCCACCGCCGCCGCCTCCCCCAGGGTGCCGGGCAGGCGCAGGTTCTTGGCAAAGTCGTTGGTGGTACCTGCCGGGATATACCCCACCACCGGCCGCGCCTCCGGGGGCAGGGCCATCAGGCCGTTCACCACCTCGTGGAGGGTGCCGTCCCCGCCGGAGCACACCATCCGCTGAAACTCCCCCGCTCGGGTCCGGGCGGTCTCCGCGGCGTCACCGGGACCCCGGGTGGGGTGAACCGTCACGTCCCAGTCCCGGGTCAGCTCGTCCAGAATGGGGGCCAGCTTGCCCCTCAGCATCCCCTTCCCAGCGTGGAGGTTATATAAAAATAGCAGTTTGTCCATGGTCTCGCGCCTCCTGTCAGTTATTGAGTATTATACAGATTTTTCAGGAAAATACAATGCGCTCTGGGCAGGCGGACAAAATTGTTCCGCCGCTATTGCTTTTCCAAGCTAAAGTGTGTAAAATGAAACACCAGCCATAGGATAAGGAAGTGACCGCCAATGAACCGCAAAGCCCTGGCCGCCGCCTTCCCGGTGACGGTGCCGGTGCTGATGGGCTACCTGGCCATCGGCATGGCCTTCGGCTTTATGCTCCAGGCCATCGGATATAACTTCATCTGGGCCTTTTTCATGTCCCTCACCATCTACGCCGGCTCGGGGCAGTATCTGGGGGTGAGCCTGCTCTCCACCGCCGCCGGCCTGGGTACCGTGGCGGTGATGACCCTGCTGATCAACTTCCGCCACCTGGTGTACGGCCTGTCCATGCTGGAAAAGTTTCGGGGCATGGGCTGGCGGAAATTCTATATGATCTTTTCCCTCACCGACGAGACTTATGCTCTGCTCTCCTCCGCTCAGGCACCGGTGGGGGTGGACGCACGCAGCTTCTACTTCGCCATCGCCCTGCTGGACCAGAGCTACTGGATCCTGGGTTCTGTGATCGGCGCGGTGGCGGGGGCGGTGCTCCCCATCAGCACCGAGGGCATCGACTTTGCCATGACCGCCCTGTTCGTGGTCATCGCCGTGGATCAGTGGAAGGGCTATCCAAAGCACCTGCCCGCCCTGATCGGCGGGGGCGTCACCATTCTCTTTCTGCTGGTGCTGGGGCAGCTTTTCGGACAGCAGCAGATGCTTATCGTCTCTTTGGCGGTGATCGTGGCGCTGCTGCTGGCCCAGCGGGACAGGCTGGAGGAAAAGGAGGGAGCGCCATGTTGACCACCGCCGGAGCCATTGCCGCCATCGCCGTCATGGCCGCCGTCACCTTTCTCACCCGGGCGCTGCCCTTTCTGCTCTTTGACCGGGGCTCCGCGCCCCCCAAGCTGGTGCTCTACCTGGGGCGGGTGCTCCCCCCCGCCATCATCGCCATGCTCATCATCTACTGTCTGAAGGACCTGTCCTTCCTGGCCGTAGGGGGATGGGTACCCCAGCTGGTGTCGGTGGGGGCGGTGGTGATCCTCCACCTGTGGAAGCACAACAACCTGCTGAGCATTTTCGGCGGCACCATCCTGTATATGTTCCTCATTCAGACCATATTCGCGTAAAAGCGGAGACTGTCGAAAAAGTGGCTCCGCCACTTTTTCGAGTAAGTTACAGTCTGCCGCATGCAGGTTTTGTCCGCGGGAAGTGGACAAAACCCACACTTGCAGCCTGAGCAGTGTTTTCAGCCACGCACATGTCGCGGCTGAAAACAGATTGGCACATTGTCAAGTCAAGTGCAACACT